>NZ_CP039249.1:2472083-2799166 GCF_004795835.1 Sphingomonas sp. PAMC26645 | reverse complement strand
TCGAGTCAGGATGCCGACTTGTGCAAGCCGTTCGAACAGCGCTGGTGCCGCGTCGGTGTCGATCAGCCGGAACAACGCGCAATCGCCACGGGCTTGGAGGCCATGACGTGCCAACATCGTGTCGAGCCTCTCTGCGCGTTCGACGATCGAGACCCGCGCGGCGGCGATCCATGTGGTGTCTCGGTAGGCCGCGCCGCCATAGGCCACGGCGTGCGCCGATATCGGCCAGCTGCCGAGCCGCCGCCGCATCTCGGCGACGTTTTCCGACGGCCCGATCATGAACCCGAGCCGCACGCCGGGCAGGCCGAAGAATTTGCCGAACGACCGAAACACGATCGCGCGGTCGTCGGGGCGGAGCAGTGGGATGAGGCTAGATTCGGGCGCAACGTCGGCAAACGCTTCGTCCACGATCAGGAAGGCACCGCTGCGGGCGATCGTCAGCAGGCGTTGCGGCGTGTCGCACTGGCCGTCCGGATTGTTGGGGTTGGCCAGCAGCAGCGTGCCGTCCGCGAGCGTCTCGATCGCATCCCGCGCTATCGCAACGGCACCGTCGATCGCTTCGGCATGCGTGGCGTAACTCGGCACGACGAACCGGGCGGGGGTAGGCAGGTCCAGCGCGGCCAGCATTCGCAGACCGAGTTCACTGCCGGGCAACGCGACGACCCAGTCTGCGGTCGTACCGAACACCGCCGCCGCCGCCGCTTCCAGATCGGCGATCGCGGCGGGCGAGGGGAGGCTGTGCAGATCGACCGTCGGGACGCGATCGGTCGGCCACGCGCAGGGGTTGATACCCGTCGACAGGTCGAGCCATGGTCCCGGCGCATCCGGATAGTGGACGGCGGCGAGGTCGATCCGTCCACCGTGGATGCGCAGGGCGTTCATACTGTCTTTCATTCGGATCCGCGGGCTTTCGCTTGATCTTCCGAGCGTCATCGTCATTCCGGGCCCGTCGAGCAAGCGTGAAGGAAACGGTAGGATGCAATCGGTCGGAAAGCCGTTCGGAAAAAGCCTGTTCGTGTTGGGTGGCGCGCGCTCGGGGAAAAGCCGCCACGCGCAAGGCATGGCCGAAGCCGCGGCGACGGACCACGCGACGCGGCTCGTCTATATCGCGACCGCGCAGGCATTCGACGGCGAGATGGAGGATCGGATTGCACGCCATCGTGCCGATCGCGACGATCGGTGGCGGACCGTCGAGGCTCCGCTGGCGCTTGGCGAGGCACTGAAGAGCGAAGACGGCCCGGACGTCGTGATGCTGGTCGATTGCCTGACCCTGTGGGTGTCGAACCTGCTGCTAGCCGACGAGGCTATCGCCGCGCGCGTGGACGATCTGGTCGAGACGATCGCGCGGTTGGAAGGCCGCGTCATCCTCGTGTCGAACGAGGTGGGGTTGGGTATCGTCCCGGACAATCTGCTGGCTCGGCGTTTCCGGGATGCAGCAGGGTTGCTGCATCAGCGGATCGCGGCGGAAGTCGATTCCGTCGACATGGTCATGGCTGGGTTGGTTCGGCGCTGGAAGACGCCGAACATGGATTAGAGATCTATGAATGACTAGCGATCGCCTTTTCCACGGTGAACAAGTATTCGCGATGCCCGGAAGCGATCATTTGTGCGATAAAAAAAACTGATCTGGTTTTTAGTATCTCGAATTTCTGCAATATGATCGGCAGATCGTGAAACCGATATTTTTAATTTTATTTGTGCGACCCCAAAATTAATTGGAGCAGATCGGTCCGCTCAAACATTAATTAAAACATTTCCATTCGAGCTATGTTAAAAGAGCTTATCGCCAGCCGATTTTTGGGCCCTGACGACCGAGAGATGCATGTGCTCCCGCCCCGAATTTTGCGGGATTACTCTCATGGCTACGACGCTCAGCCCCTTGGCGCTGATGGTTCGGAAGTTGGAAACGCACGCTGTGCTGGACGACGGCGATCGCAAGGCGCTGCTCGCGCTGCCATATACCCTTCGCACGTTCGAGCCGTCCTCCTACCTCGTGCGCGAAGGCGATGCGCCGGATCAATGCGCGGTACTGTTGTCGGGGTTCGCGTATCGCCAGAAGCTGACCGGCGCGGGCATGCGACAGATTGTGTCGCTGCACATTCCCGGTGAGCCGCTCGACTTCCAGCACCTGTTCCTCGACGTCGCGGACCACAACGTCCAGACGCTCACGCGCGCGGAGGTTGCGACGATCCCGCGATCGGCGCTGCGCGAACTGGCGCGGAACCGTGCGGCCATCAGCAACGCGATCTTCGTCAATACGCTGGTCGAGGGATCGATCTTTCGCGAATGGATTCTGAACATCGGTCGCCGCGATGCGCGGTCGAGGCTGGCGCATTTCCTGTGCGAATTCGCGATCCGTCTCGACATGCAGGGGCTGACCGGCGCCGATGGCTATGAATTGCCGATGAGCCAGGAGCAGCTCGGCGATGCACTCGGACTGACGGCGGTGCATGTGAACCGCACGATAAAGTCGCTCGAGGCGGATGGTCTGATCGGGCGCAATCGTCGCCGGATCAGCTTCCCGCAATGGGATGCGCTACGCGAACTCGCCGACTTTTCGAGCCGCTACCTCCACCTCGCGCAACAGACCAGCTGACGGTCCTATTGTTGGTGCGCGTGATCGACCGAATCGATGATCCGTCCGCCAGCCATGAAGACGGCGATCGGGCAGGCGGCGAACAACAGCCAGCCCCCGTATCCGGGATATTGCTGGAGGTAGTGCATCCCGCGTTCGACCGCGCCAACGCCTAGGCCGTAGATGACGAGAAAGGCCTCGAACTTGGTCTTGATGATGAAGAGGCGAGCAAACCGGGTCCACATGGCGAGCGTATGAGCAAGGTGCGTGCCAGTGGCTGATATGCGCGGTTCTGACGCCAAAAAATATGGTTACCTGTAAATTAACCCGACAGGGCAGAACTCTGCGCTTCTGACGGGAGAATACCGGAAAACCTCCGCTGTTTCCACCGAGACAAAGGGTGTGAAATGGAAAACCGTCAGGGCTTCATTCCAGTTAATTTTGAATCCCGCCGTGATTGAGGTGCTCGACCTGTTCAGCGCCGCTGCGGGCGGCTGGTCGCTCGGCATGCATCGCGCCGGCTTCACCACAATGGCTGCCTGCGAAGTCGAGGCATGGCGACGCGCCCTCTATTCCGAAAACAACCCGAACACGAAGGTCTATGACGATGTCCGCACCCTTACGGCAGACCGACTTCTCGCTGATCTTGGACGACTTCCGTCCGTCGTTGTCGGCAGTCCCCCATGCCAAGATATCAGCAGCGCCAACACCAAAGGCCGGGGGGTCGAAGGCGAGCGGTCCGGCCTCTACTTCGAAGCCGTCCGCCTCATCGGAGAGTGCCGCCCTCGTTGGTTCGCTCTTGAGAACAGCGCTAATCTCCGAACTCGAGGTGCTGACGCCGTCGTCACTGCGCTGGAGGCGATCGGCTACGCCTGCTGGCCGTGCGTGGTACGTGCTGGAGACGATCCGCGCGGCGCCGGCGCTGGCGTCGGGGCGAACCACGAACGGGAGCGGTGCTGGCTTATCGGAGCGGATCTCGACCAAGTTGCCGACACCGCTGTCACGAGACATGCAGGGTGGGGCGCGCTACGATCCGGACGGGAAGCGCGGGATCAGTATGCGCGAGATCATGACGCCTCGTGCATTAGATCGGTGGGAAGCCGAGGCGCTGCCAACGCCGACCAAGCGCGACAAGCGCATGGACGCGTGGAGCCCAGCCTACGACAAACGGAAATCGCCGACGATGGACGCGGTGCTCGATGGAGCAATGACCGATCGGGCTCCGTCCAAGTGGGCGTATGCGCGCCGGATCGCAACACTGCTCTCGGGCGCCGGGCTGACTGGTCCCTCGCAGACCTTGCCGATCACCTACGGCTGGATGATGGGCTATCCACCCGGCTGGCTGGCCACCGCGTTGATATCGGCAATGGCAAAGGGCAGTCTGCGGCCAGCCTCATCGTCGAGGCGTTCGGCGATGCCGTCATCCCGCAAATCCCCGAAGCCATCGGCCGAGCCATCCTGAGAACGGAACGGGCGTTGTCGGAGATATACGGGAGAGCCGCGGCATGACATGCGCCAAGCAAGTCGTCACGGCGACGATCATCGCTATCGACGGCCGCCGGTTTGTTGGGACGAACTTCGCCCTAGCGCCGCAGCCGGCCTGCCCGCGTGGGGATATACCATCTGGGCGACGAGCTCTGCGTGTCGGTATGCCGCCAGACGGCGCACGCGGAGATAATGCGATCGCTGCGGCCGGTGACGCGTCGCGCGGCGCGCTGCTCTATCTGGAGGGGCACTCGTATGCCTGCGCAGCCTGCACCGCGGCGTGCGCTGCGGCTGGCATCGCCGAGATCATCGTCGCTCCACCGCCCCGCATGATCATCGCTTCCATCTCTCACCGGAAGGAAGGCTGTTACAGTACATGGCCGGTGCTCCCTTCGTGAGAAAAATTATCACTTCCCAGTTGGGCACAGGCCACAGTTTTTCCTTCGCGATGCAAATTTGACGATTGTTTGCGTTTTAATGGTTGAGTGATATCCACCTGCGGATGATCCCGGGGAATGAGAACATGGCTATCGGCCCAGTCTACGTAAGGCCGCCAATCAACGAGATCGCCCTATCTGTGAGCTTGGCTACGGCCACTCTGTTCGACGCTTACGACGTTCGCAGCTTTCATGATTTATTCCGACACGAGTTTCCCGGTCATGAGCGAACAGACCCTATCGAAGGTGTCGATTTCGAGCAGTACGCCGGACTGACCCCACTGAATGCCGACGGGCGCGCTACGCGATGGTGGTTCACGTCAGCAGACGGAGCCGATATCCTTCAGGTTCAGCAAAACTTTATCGCTCGAAATTGGAGGCGCATGGTCGGCATCGACGACGCCCCAAAATACCCTGGATTTACCGAAGTTCGGGGGAGCTTTGACAAAGCCGTTGACCAAAGTCGTTCCTGGCATCGAGGGCAGGGGCGCGACATGCCTAAACCGCGTGCCGTAGAGCTGATGTACGACGATGTTTTGCCGGGATTGATTGAAAACGAGAAGTTCATGCTGTCGAGTATGCTCAACCATCTCAGCAGTCTGGGCTCTCGCATGGCCAATTGGCAGAATGCATGGATCGAATCGGTAACCGTGCCAGGCGCGCCGGATGCGACACTAAGCGTGCAGATCGTGGCCGCGGCTGCGTCAGTCGCCGGGTCATCGGAACCGAGACCGGTCGTTCGTATAATTTGGCGAGCGGCGATGGAAACGGACTCTTGGTCCACCGTTGCAGCTTTCTTTGACGCTTCTCACGCCCATATTGGCCGTAGGTTTCACGAAATTGTTGCTGATAAGGTGAAATCAAACTGGAGCGTCCTGTGAGTGTGATCAAGAGTGCGACATCAGCGTTTGCGCTAGTTTCTATGTCGATGCCCGTGACTTACTCGCGTGCCAGCGCGACCGCACCGTCGCAGCCTGATGCTGAGATACAGTTGCTTTTCAACGCGCCCTCGAAGCACCGCTCGGTCGCGCCGTCGGGGGTAAGCTGGGCGGATGAACAGTTGCGACTGATAGCCATGCTGCCAAATGATTGGGACGGTTATGGCGCCGCGATGTTGAGCATCGATAGGCTGTCTCAGATTTCAGGGATACTTGCGGAACACTTCGCTCACGGCTTACCTGCCGGCTCGGTCGTGCCCGGCGCTGACGGATCGATACAGCTCGAATGGCATTTTCCAAAAATGTCGTTTGGATTTTCGGTGGAAGACGACGGTTCGCTATATAGCTGGGCCCGTACGAGAGATACCGGCCACTACGTTGATAGCGACGGGGGAGCAGCCGTCACGTTGTTGCAGACTTCCGCGTTGCAAGCTCTCGTCTAAATATGTGCACGCCTGTTCGGCAGGACTATCTTTCGGACGAAAGATTCGATGACAATGAAATCGGAAACGATGACAGACTGCTTCGGCATTGCCGAACCCCTATCCAGATTGTGAAATGCCCGATCAACGGATATCGTCTCTCATCTCAAGCTTTCCGCCCCGGCAAAGGCGAGACACATGTATCGGTCGATCTTGAATGCTTATTGTTGAAAGATGGACTTGAAGCTGACGCCCGATATGGTGCGATGCCAAACACGTTTGCGTTGGCTGCAGTTACAGCAGGTGCTGCACGTGAGCATGCCCAAGGCGCGGCTTGGACGCCCAAACCGGAGATGGTTGGTCTGCCGGGAGCCGCTGGCGACGAAAATATCTATCATGGTGAAATTATTGGTCCCATGACCAAACGAAACTACCAGGATTTGGCAGAAACCATAGTTCTTGTCCGAACTGATCTTAATCCCTGATACAACGCCTAAGACCCGAACTGCGGCTCTTCCTCCTCAGGATAGAACGCGCGGCAGATTGGTGCTGCGGCGGATCCTCCGATCAATTACGGAGCAACCGCGATCTGGTGGGTATCGCGAGAGAGCTTAGCCCCGCCGCAGCGAGACGGGGGTAGGCGAAAAGTTCTTGACAAATCGTTACGTGACGCTGGACCCACCTCGACCAGATGGTCGGGGAGGGGACCCTAGCGAATGAAGATCGTCAGCAGGATCATCACTAGAAGCGGCACATACGGAATCCAGACGAACGGCTTGCCGAACCACTTGAGCAAGCCCCTCAGCCCCCATTTCTCCCGGATACGCCGTGAGATCGCATGACTCTGAAAAGCGCAGGTCAACTGAGCACCGCCCGCGAAGTGAGCCTCCAGCGCATCGATGCGGCTGCCATTAGAATGCTGAAACACTTTCCACTGAGCCTCTAATACCCACATTGCCACAATAAGAACCGCGAGCCCGACGGCAAAGCCCATGCTTGCCTCGGGCTTCGATGCCCATGCGAACATTGCCGCGATGCTACCCGCAGCAGTCCACCCCTTGATCGTCAGAACGCGCCGGTCGAAGTCGTCCCATACGGCTGAGAGGTGCAGATATTCCTTCTGTAGCGCCTCGTCTAAATTACTCATATTCCGCACTCTGAACCCTCATGGTTGCGACACAGGTCTTTCACTGCTGCGTAACGTTTGCTTTTATATGCGCTCAACCTGACCTATCGGAAGGCAGTGGAGATAGATAAACACGAGCCAACCGCTGTTGAGACCCTTTCGCAGGAGCTAATTGAAGGGCTTGAATCTCTGCTCGGGTATGAGTTGCAGCGCTCGGCGGACGCAGGGAAGTGGTCCTTAGGTGCTCTTTTGACCATCAATGGCGGTGCCATACTCGCTCTTCTGAGTTCCGAGGCGCGGTTTTCCGACCCAATAAGGCCTGGTATCATGTTCGCCGCCGGTATGCTGCTGGCGTTGGGAAGCGCCTCAGCACTTAGAGCGGATATTAAATTTGACGTGAACCGCGCGCGTACCGTTGTTCGCCATGCCAAACGCGTCATTGATAAGAGGTCGAGCGCCCCTAAAACTGTCGACGAGCTTCAAGATATTTGGGAGAAGGGCAAGTCGAGTAAGCTGCTTCCGCTTCTGCCGGGTATTTTCGAAGCATGTTCGGCGTTACTTTTCCTGGTTGGCGCTGTTTGGGCTATAGCGAACATCGACCCCGGCAAAGCAGCAAACCTCAGGAGGTGCGAAGCCTTGCAGACTGACATGCTTCGCGCACGCGGCCTTCGGCCCGACAGCAAGGAAATTTTTGTAGCGCTAGGTTGTCGCCCGCGGGGAGAAGGAAGCGTGTTCGCTAAGCCGCGAACTCCGGCCCTTCCTCATCAGGATAGAACGCGCGGTAGCTAGGCAGTACCAGCGAATTCGGCCTCGAGGGCATCAGCGGATCGATCGAGCGCGAGGGCGACCTGCTCGATAGCCTCGCTCAGTACGCTTCCTGTCAGATGCGCGTGCAGTTCACGGTATTCCTGTGCCTGCCGACGCATTTGCTCCGGTGTCTTATTCATGCGGACCAGATAGCGACCGAAGCTTTGTGGGACATGACGCATTCCAACCATGGCCCATTGCCAAATGTACTACGAAAGGGTGCCGAAGCTACCGGTATAGCGCGATGGGCCAGCACCGTAGCGCCGGCCCAGTTACTCAGTTGCTGTCCGAGTTATCGTTGTCGTCGATAGCCAGGTAGAGCCCGCCGCCAACGGCAACTGCCGCGAGGGCAACGACAATGAGGCCGCCGCCCGCAAGCTTGCTCTTCTTCGCGGTAGGGGTGGCTGCACGAACTGCCTTCGATACCGAAAGGCTGGTTGCAGCGGCAGCCGGCGCAGCGCTGGCGGCAACAGGAGCAGCGATCAGGGCCAGACCTGCCGAGGCCATCGCGAGGGATTTGATGAACATGTGGATCTCCATTGGTTGTAACGCAGCTAGTCGATCAACCGTTACAATAGGGGACTTCACCAAATTGTTAACGCTTAGAGGTCACGCGCCGAGCTCTGGCCTTTCCTCATCAGGATAGAACGCCGACCGTGAATCGTACTGAGCCAAAGCAGTAGGGGCGGGCGATCCTGTTCCACGATCGTTGCCACGGTTTCGGAGAATACCAATGGCTGAGACACTGCGACCAGACGAGGTTGAGGTTACCGCCTTTGAGGGGCGGGTGCTCGTCGAGGCGCCGGGGTTGGTTGTAACCGTTGATGTCGAGGCCGCTTCTTTGCTCTCAGACCGGTTGCTAGCGGCATGCGGCTCTGCGCGGCTGCAACAGCACGCCTCGATCGATCGAGCATCGGGCTCAGGCTCTTCCCCACAGGATCCCTTCGCTGAGAAACTTGATGCGCTTTGCAATGTGGAAATGTTAGACAAGCTGGCCTAACAATAGTTATGTTCAGCGCAGACTACGAAACCGCGAAGGCTCGCAATCGTGGAGCGGTCAGGTCCAAGCTCGGTTTAGATGCTGAGCTCGACGTCTCACATCGCACGCTTTGCCGGGTGTCAGATATTTCAGTTAGCGGGGCCAGGCTTCAAACTTATTCCGGATTGAAAGTCGGCTCGGTCATCTGGCTGACCCTGCCGCTGGTGGGGCGGGTCTCGGCAACTGTAAAATGGGCCGACGAATACAACTCGGGTTGCCCGTTCGTCGCCCCACTAAGCAACGACATGTTGGCGGCCTTGTTGGCAGAGGCGGGACGATAGACCCTCGGGAACGAACGAGATCGTTACAATAGCGTCTCGGACAAAGCTGGTTAACGCGTTCTTCAGTCGCGCGTGCAACGAATGACGCATGAGCATCCATAACAATTTGTCGCTAAAACCAAGCTGGCTGCTCGAAGACGCGCGGGTCGTCAGCCGAGCGTTGATCCATCTGCCGGTATTCCTGACGGCACCAGGGGGCGATCCGTTTTCGGCAACCGTGGTCGATATCGCTACCCACGGTTTTCGGGTTCGGTCGGGATACCCAGCGAAATTAGGGCAATTCTTAGCAATTGAGGTGCCAGCGTTCGCTCGCTACTCGGGGTGGGTTGCTTGGGCGCACTCCGGTGAGTTCGGTTTCGACGTAGCCAATCCGCTACCCGAACCAGTGGTAGATCATATCCTCAGCTTAGCGTTACAGGATTAGGCGCCAAACTCCGGCCCTTCCTCGTCAGGGTAAAACGCGTGGGGATCGTAGACCGGTCGCTGCGCCGACCGCATCTGGCGGGGAGGCTGGGGCTTCGGAACGTCAGGGACCGGGTCGGGCAGGGTAGGTAACCCGCCTCCGAACCGGATCCGGATATAGGCCCCGCTACCGTGCATCGCCTGGAAGACCGCGGTCGCGTCGTCTTCCTTCATCCGCTTGCCGATCAGGGGCGCACGCTCGGCGCTGACGTAGCCCAGCTGCGTGCCGCGATCGGACCAGACGGCAACGGCATTCTCGTCGAACGGGTTCTTCGGCTCGAGGCGTAGCTCGACGACGTCACCCGGGGCGCAGAGCATGCACTCCATGCGCCTGTTGCTCTTCGACTTATCCTGGTTCGGGAAGTCTATGCCGACAATGGAGGTGGTGAGTTCATCCATAGACCGAACATAGTCTTGCGGAAGGACACCGGAAAGGTAGAGAGCGCGAATGAGCAGAGTAAGCGATGAGTTGCGGGCGCGTGCAGCGTCGGATCGAGCCGAAGCGGAATCTACAAAGTTGATCAATAAGAAGGCGGTTCTGATCGCATCTGCAATCAAGCTTGATGATCTTGCCGCCCGAGCTGAACGGGTTGAGGTATTGAGCGTCGGGCGTCCCGTGGGTAGGCGTCGTCCCTCTGAGGAATAAGCTGACTGCCTGAATCGGTCGATCGCGCCTAGGCTGGAGGTGGAGTTCGTCCATGCAGCGACATTATGGCCTTGCGCGCAACTGGGAAAGGCATAGGCCAATCCCAATGCTGATCAGCGCCTTCGATTTTATTGTAGCAGGAGGCATCCTTGTAGCCTTGTTGGGGGCGGTGGTTTGGTTGCTGGTGGCCGGAAAGCGGGCTGAGGACAGAGACCGCGAGCGAACGGCACATTGGCTACACCAGTATTTTCATGAGGGCGGACTAGCCCGTGCGCTAATGGCGCGTTGGAAGCGTCAAGGTCGGCTTACGGATAGATCGGAACGAGACGGCGATTGAGTTGCCCGGACTGGTCGACCGCATATAGGGTAACGTCATGAACGACAGTGATTTAACCCGCCTACGTAGCCTGCTGAACAGCGCTAGTCGGATCGACCGCGGCGACTTACGCACGCAAGATGGGTCTGGTAGGGACACGACCCAGGAGAACCTAAAACTGTACCGCGAAAAGGCCGGTCAAATTCTTGACGCGCTGACGGATGTGCAGCTTGTCGAAACCTACCGGCAGACAGATGGAGAGGTTGGCGATCCTTACGGAGACGCGCTGCTTGCTGAGCTTAAGCGGCGTAATTTGCCCATTTGACGAGCGATCACGACGTTTGGGTGAAGTTGGTTGGCCATGTCGCTCCGTACCAAACTGCTAAAGCGGAACTAGGAGCAAGCCGGCGCCAATCCGATCTTAACAATTGTCGTCCACTCCCGCCGTGAAAGGAACGATAATGCGCCAGTACATCACTTCACTTCTTCGAAACTCCCGCGGGGCCACCGCCATCGAGTACGGCCTTATCGCCGCACTGATCGCTGTTGCTGCGATCGCGGCAATGCAGGGTTTAGGTAGCAGCCTCAACAAGACGTTCAACAATGCTTCGTCTAACATGAAGGCTGGCTGAGCGGTTGCCAGAATCGGTCGGGTGCGCATAGGCTTCGAAAATGCCTGACTTCGACGATTCTGCGGACCCCGAGTTCGGCGAGGCGTGCAAGCGCCTCGCCGCGTGGGTCGAACCTCTACCGGAAGGTCAGGTCATTGACCGGGTATCCGGTCTCACTGAGCGGGATCTGGCGATGATCCTACGTCATCTGTACGTAACGCGGGAATTGGCGCCGGTCCCCATCTTGACCGTGGATGAAGCTGCAGAGCGCTATGAAAGGCCATCGGTCCCATTGACTAAAAAAGGCCCGTGGGCATGAAAGCGAGTTTGCCGCGAGACAAGGCCGAACGGCGCGTTCTCGACATCTGATGGCGCGTGCAGGCCCGATGGAAGATCGCGAGGTCTGGATACAGGCCGGTGCTATTCTCGCCGCTCACGGCGAACTGACGGCAGACTATATTATTGATCAGTTGACCGATGCCCTTGGCGATCGGATTGCAGTCGAAGACTGGCGCCGGGTTGCTGCTGCCGTCGACACGATAACCGGCGACCGTGGCCCTACTTCGAACTGCTAACCTCGGAATACGCCCCCGAGCGGCGCAGCTGCCGCACGATCCCGTTGAACGAGGCAGTCACGCTCTGGCTGCGCCCGATCTCGTTATCCTGCTGCGCACCTTCCCAGAACATTACGAGAGGCCAGCGCTCGGGGCAGTGCGACCATAAGCATCGCAACGCTAGGCGAACCGGCACCGTGTCGACGCGACCGTTCGACGTTTCCGCCAAGGTATCCCGAAGGATCTGGACCGCCAAGTCGACCGTGATTCGCGTTTGCCGGTGCATCGCCCTATGGAACGCAACGGGAACAAACTTGCAAGGATTCGATATGTCTGCTCGGTGCCGGCTCTGCACGAGCAACGATGATGATGCCGTGATTGAGCACGTTGCGGCGTACATGTGGGAAAGCCGAATGGAGCGGGTCGAGGACCGGACGCCCTGGGCGGACGCGGGTGCTACATGGAAGACCGCGTTCCGCGAGATGGCAGTTGCCGCTAAGCAAGCGTTGACGCTACCCTGATACGTCGCAGCGAGCATTCTTAAACCGTGCTTGTCACATGGGCTCGTCGCGACATGGTTCCATTTTGTGATTTCGCGGAGATTGCTTACCAAAAGGTTAAGTGCCAGTATCGCGACATCGCAGCGGGTTGAGCATTCCCAAGACGCCTCCCCGCTGCGGTGCCCCTCTCAGGTCAAAGATCGCAGTACTAGACGCTTGGTGGGCGCTTTGCGGTTTTCTGCGTTCCGAACCCTTCTTCAGCGACAGCGCGGCGACCAGTCCACCATGCCGCGGCACGGCGGCCGATGTTCTGCGATTGGGTCTCGGCAGCTAAGCGGAATACTTGAGCGGCTCCGATAGCCACGACGGGAGTTATCACAAAAGGTAGCCATACCGGAACGAGATCGTGCAGCGAACGCACCAGCACCTGCATCACGATCAAGTGAACGAGATACAGACTGTATGAGATTGATCCTAGGTAGATAGCGGCCGGATGCCGCAGCACGGACTTCTCGAACCAGCCCGGCGTGAGTGCGAGGCATATAAGACCAGCGGAACCGGCACCCGAAATTATCAGGTAAAATACCTGACTAAGCGAATCAAGCGGCAGAATACTGTTCGGCGCTGTAGAAATCGCAGCAAGGCACGTCAGCGTAAGCGCGAACAGCTTCAACCCAGATAGTTGGCGAAGATGTCGAACAATCGCCCCGCCGTGCGCCACCAGCATTGCCCCAAATGCGAAAATAAGAACGTACTGAACGCTAGTTACGTAGTTTTGAATGTTCGGATGTGGCTGTAAGTTATGACTGAGCGGCGACAACACTACCGAAACTGCGAACAGACCTGCGATAGTGGCTTTTGGAAAGCGTGTGATTGCTAGTGCCAGAAACGGGATCAGGAGCGAGATACGCAATTCGTGGGACAGGCTCCACACCGCGTTATCAAGATCGATGCTATTCATGACTAGATGTGATGCGATGACCCGAGCGGTTACGGGTCTATGCCAACCGGCCGAATTGAACCAGTCTCCAGCTGAACTGACCGGCGCATAACCCAACTGCCAACACAGGGCTGCGGCCAGAAGGATCGCAGCGGCAAACGGCAGATAGATCCTGATCACCCGTTTGATTGCGAAGGGAACGTAAGCCCTATCTTTTTCGAGGTACGTCTTCGTCAGAACGAGACCACTAAGAACGAAAAAAAGGATCACCGATCCTGCGCCTGAGAGCACGATCCGGATGCCAAAGTGATCGACGTAATTGTACCAGCCCAACGCCAGAGAGCAGTGATGTAGGACGACGACGAGGGCCGCGATGCCACGAAGTGAGTCGAGCGCATCAACTCTGCCCGACAAAACCAAGCCGTTCGTTTCAACCGTGTCGACTTTTCCCAATTTCACGCCCCCAGCCACCGCTTTGGGGCCACGTACTCATATTATGTCGCGGCGTCATCTCTGCCTTGGTGAGTGACGCGGCGACATATCCTACTCCAGAGGCAGGCGAACGCGCCTCCAGCCACGCTCAACCGCCGTCCACCAGAAGACGTAGAGGATTTTCGCAGCTGATCAGCGCGTAGCCTCGGCCGATCCGCCCCATAGAACGACAGATCTCGCGAGCTGAGGGTTCAGCAGGGTCGTACAGTGCGAGCCGCGCTTCGGTCTCACCGATGACGACGCTTGCCTCGACTTGGTGATTGCCGGTGCTTCATAGGACCGCCTCACAGCAGTGACGCCGCAACGTTATCGATACGCGCACCCGCGGTCGCAGTTGAAACGCCGATGATCTGCGCCAGGCCAACACCTCCGCTTGCTGCGATACTCGTGTCAGTCACCGTCGCCACGGTCACTCCACCCACCTTGAGCGTGAGAGTAGAACCGCTCGCCTCCAAGCGAACTCGCCTCACATCGCCAGCAGATGGCGTGTAAAGCGCGGCACCGCTTGGTGCGGGCGAGATCTGCGTAAAGGTCGTGTTGCCGTTATACATGGCAATGACCCAGCCGCCCTGCGAAGAGCGGTAGAGGCCCATGTATCCGGTGTTCTTGTCGATGACGCGGACGGCCACGCCAAGGTTCGCTGTCTGGATAGTGGTGAACTCGAGGTCCGCCTCCATCGCGATATTCTGCCCGGAGAACGACGAAACTGCGCTGATCACCGTGTTCGCAGCCGGAGCGTAAACCTTGTTGTTCGCGATGGTCCAGCCAGTGCTGAACTGCGCCCAGCTCTGGCCCGTATCAGCCGTGTGCGCGGACAACAGCGAACCATCGGTGGCGGTGAACGCGTCGGTCAAGCCGGGACTAGGTGCGGCGGAATCGTCGTTCACAATCGCGCCGCTGGCGCTAGCAGATCCTAAGGAATAGCCAGAGGGGGCCAAAATGTTGACGGAAAATGTTTCATCTTGCTCGACCGTGGTGTCGCCATTGACGCTGACGGCAAACGCTCCGGTCGTCACCCCGTCCGCGATTGCGATACTACCGCCAGTTGGCAAGACGCCCCCGGTATAGTCGGCTGCGTTTGTAATCCCTGCAGAAAACGCCCACGGCACATTGATCGCGCCGATGCTGACCGACCGGGTGACGGTGTAAGTGTACAGCGTCGCGCCGCTGTTGCCTTCGGCCTTAGATTGCCCCGCTGACAGCGACACGGTGGGCGTTGGCGCCACTGGACTATAGCCGCCGCGGCGAATGGCGGCATCTTCATAATTGGCAAGAATCGGCCCTAGCGAGGTGTAGTAAGCTCGCTTCGGATGCAGGTTATCGTACATGTTTCCGGCGTTGTTGACGGTCGTGTAATCGCCCATCGCGCCGATAGTATCGATATACCCAAAACCTTGTGTCGTCGCCATGCTGTACAACACGGCCCCAACTTGAGGCATGGTCAGCGTGCCGTTGCTCGAAGCGGGGCTAATATCATTCGGCCCGCGTAGCACGATGTCGGCTGTAGACTTCAGCGCATCGAAGACGACCTGCATCTGCGTTCGGAACGAGGCTTCCGTGAGCGTTGAGCCGTCGCGGAAGTCGTTGATGCCGAGCGCGACATCGGCGCCATGCGGCGCAAGATAGGCCAGCATGGAAGACGGAGCATAGGGCTGGGAAACGCCCTTCCAATCGCTTGCCGCCCAACCGCGTACGCCCGCGTTGATAATGATCATCCGTTTGATCGTGGTACTGCGCGCGATGATGCCAAGGAGATTGACCTTGGTTGCGTCGAGGCTGTCGATCGCGATCGTGTGTGCGCCCATGGCGCCTGTAGCAACGGTCGTCTTCCGGATAGCGATCGCGCCCGCCGCCTGCGCTACCTGCGTTGCCGTGCCGCCGTCGACAGAGATGGTAAGCGTTCCATAACCCGGCCCGTCTACCGTATAGACATCGAAGACGTCGCACGGATCGGTCGGCGTGAAGACGAGCGCGCCCGGCGTGGCGGAGGTTTTCTCGAAATTGACGCCGCCCGCGCTGGTTAGCGTCCCGACCGCCCAGCCGCCCACTGCCACAGCGGGATTGTACGCAGCGTAACCGCCAATGGTCGCGTTGCCTGCGCTCCCGAAGAAAGCATCGGTGCTAGTTGGATAGCCAAGCGCCTTGAAACGTGCGGCAGAATACGAGGTCGTCGTATAGGGTCGCGCACCTGTCGTACCGGACGGATCACCGGAACCGTTGCCCATCGACGTGCTATCGCCAACGGTCATGTAGTACGTGTCAGCCGTTCCCGCCTTAGTCGCATTGAGCGCAGTTGCGAGCCTGTTCATGATGAAGCTCGGCGTCGGCATCGGCGTTGGCGTTGGGGTGGGTGTCGGAGTGACGCCGCTAGGTATCGGCGTGCCAATGGATGCGAGAACGCCAGCCAATGCACCGACCATGACAACGCTGTACGGCAGGAAGACGCGGCGGGTTAATCCGCCCGAGCCATGCTGCAGTACGACCTCGGTGAGCATAGTAGGATCGAGTGCGCCGCCTGCGGACAGCGCTCCAGCCTCTGCCGGGTTCGCAGCTGCTGCAACACCGGCGCGAATGGCAGCCGATGCAACCGTATCCTCGACAGTAAGGCGCGAGGGGCGACGATCCGGGAACCGAGGGTCCCAGAGTAGAATGGTTTTCATCGATGATCCTTCGATATGGCAGCCGCAGATGGTGGTTTTTACTGTGCCGTGGTCTCGACAAGCCAAGTCGCCGCTTCCGCCTGCTTCAGTACCGCCAGCTGTTCGGCAGCCGTGGCGGCGTATCGGGCAGCGGTGAGACCACGCTCAGCAAGCGACATCGCGAGTCGGATCCGGGCCGCACGTTCTGGCGACAGGAAAGGCAGGACGAGGTTGGCCGACGCCGCAACCCGGTCGTATGCCGCCTGCGCTCGATCGACAGCGGTCCCGATCTGCGCTGCCGTTGCATTCGACGGGGGCGGCAGGGTCGAGCAGCTGGCAAGCGCCATCGACGCCGCGCATAGTGCAGCGGTCAGTAGTTTCTTCATAGGAAGCTCCTGTTAGGTGTTTTGTAAGGACATTTCGGTAGAGGCGAGGATGGCCGTCGGGGTTTATCGCTCGTCAAAGCACCCGACGGTCGAGTTCCCTCAGATCCATCCGCCAGCGACCAGCCCTGCCTGGAAGAACATCGCGTAACCCGCGACCTTCTCGGCGCGGTCGATCCCGTTGATGATGCGGCGCGCGGAGGTGAACTGCACCGTCGTGGCTGGCCCCTTCGCGGGCAGGTAGCTGGCAAACCGCTTCCCGGTGAACCAGCCTTCCGTCATGCCCAGCACCATGATCTGCGCGGAGATCTCGGTCTCTAGGGCGCGGTCATAGTTCGACGTCAGCGCGCCTTTCAGCCCGAGTTCGTTGTCCGCGCGCTCGTAGTTATAGTCCCACGTCAGCTGGACATCGCCGCGGCCGTAGGCGATCTGACCGCTATGCTTGCCCGGCTTGCCATATGGATAGTTTCGGCCGCGTCCGATCTCTGGGATCGGCTGCATGCGCTGGGCGGTTTCATGGAACGAGGTGGCGAGCCCGTAGGCGACGTATGCCAGCGGCGCGCCGATCGCAGCGAACGCGACCAGCTTCGCCTGGATGCCCTCGACCTGCGCCTTCGTCATCGTCCCGAACAGCGAGCGAATCGACGCGAAGAATTTGTCCGGAGACGCCAGTCCGTGCGCAGGGCGCGCAGGGGCGGTCGCCGGCTTTGATGCCGTCGCCATATATATTCCTTCCGATGTGATCCGATGAGGTGGTCGGGCGTTTAGTCCGCGCCGGGTCGCTCCCAACGTGACCAGGCCGGCCCGCCTTGCGTAGTCACTCACGTTCGAGGCGGGCCGTTACCGTCGTGAAACCGTAACGGTGGTGTGTTCGTAACTAGCTGGCCGGTGTAACCCCAACATGCGCTGGTCGGCCCGTCCTTGGATTTCGCCAGGGGCGGGCCGTTACCGAAAGCGGAAACTTTGCCCTACCGCTGCGTTGTTGATCGCTAGGCTTGCTTGGCAGTGGCCTAGTCGGCTCGCTCTTGGCTGACCCTGGGGGCGGGCCGTTATTCATTGCGCGCGTCTCGATCATCGCTAATAGCGCAGCGCCACCATTCGGGGGATTGTTGGCTCGGCCTGCCTCGCGTTCCTGCCGCTTGAGACAGGCCGTTACCTATTGCGATGCCTAGCCAAATTTGCAATTGGACCGCATCGGGACCTTCTGAGGTCGCGGTCGGCCCGTGCCACACCACCCCTGCTGGTGCGGGCCGTTACGGCAGTTTATCAAGGCCGCGTAGGGTCGCCGTCATATCTGGCGGTACCGCGGGCTTGCCGGGGAGGGCGGCGTCGAGGGCGTCGATCGCGCTTTGCCCGCGCCGCTTGAAGAATGTGATGATGCCCGCGCCGACCGCGCCAGCACCGCCCCCCGTGCCGAGCGCAGCGAACAGGTCCACCTGATGCTCGACGATCCAGACCGCGGTGATGAGCATCGCAAGCCCAGTGACGATCCCGTCCAGCAGCCAGCGCTTAGGACCAGGTGCGTCGAGAGTGATGAACAGCCGGACCATGAAGCAGGCGAGCAGCCCGACGATCATGGACCCAGCTGGGAAAGAATAGCCAAGGACAGACCAGATGACCGGTACCGTTACGCTCGGTACCGCAGCGATAGCCCCCTCCTTCATCACCGCAGCCCGACGGCAGCACCCGCCATCAAGAGGCTGACGACCAGCACCGCGGCTGGCCTCCGAAGCTGGGGCCACCGCGACCACATATCGACGGGCAACGGGGCCTTGCGCAACTGGTGCTCGATCATGGGCTCGGCGAGCATGTGCAGGGTCATCCACACGAACCCGCAGCCAACCGAAAGCGGATCAAGCCAGCGTTTCAGTTCCGCAATCCGCTCGATCGTGCGCGCGTCACCCGATGACCACGACCACAGGCTGACGGCTTCGGCGCCACCCCGGCTCGCGATCGCGCAACCGGCAAGAAAGATGATGATGCGGTAGATCGATACCGGGTCGGTCGGGTGATCAACGTTTCGTGCCGCCCATAGCCGGCGCCCTTGGCGGCCCGCCATCATGAGTCCGAGGCACATAGCCGCGGTCATGACGAACAGGTTCCAGGCGAGCAGCCCCGGATTGTTGGCAAGGGAGGGCGGGGCAAGCGCCGCGGTCGCCCGCATTGCCTCCCCGATGTAGTTGCTCGTGGCTGTCGCGGTCATGCGTCATCCTTTCCAGCGACCGAACGGGCCGCATCATGTGCTCGGTTTGACAGTATTTGCCGGTGGAGATTGAAACCCGCGTGCAGTAGGACGCTGTCGGCTTGCTCAGGAGATTGACGATGTCGCTATATGCTACACTTACGCGGATCTTGAGCGACCCGAACTGCTCCTACGGCGATTGGGCGTCGGCAACCTGCAAAGGCTGTTTTTCGGATCGCCAGTGGGCGGGCTCTATGCCCGACGATCATGCCCGTGATTCAATGCCGATCGAGGCAGAGGCTAAGCCGCTAACGCCATATTCACCGCTGCTTCCAGGATTGGCGACAGGAACCGATAGCCGAGCGTTACCGGGTGCAGCTTGTCCGCGTACAGCGTGACGTCGTTGGGTGCCGTTGCGGCCCCCATGACTGCATCCGCGGCATAATCGACAACGCCCTCAGCACTCGCGGTATTTGAACGGACGAGCGCGTTGTAGGCGTCGATCACCGTCTTCTTATCGACAACCGTTTCCGGCAATAGCGTCGATATCAACACCTTGGCGTAACCGTTTGCCTTTAACCAAGTGACATAACTGGTCTGCTGCGCATACAGATCTGCAGCAGTCACGCCGTTGTTGATGTCGTTGATGCCGGCAGCGAGCAACGCGACGTTGGGGATGCCTGCAGCGACGACCTGGCCGTCGAACTGAGTCCGCCTCGCGTACAATTGCGACAGGCGAACGCCTGCTGCGCTAAGATTATAAACTGAAATAGATCGGTTGAAACCGTTCGAAGCAAGCGCCTTCTGGCCCAGCGTGTACGTGCTCTTCACCGCCTCGTGGATACTGTCGCCGATGATTACAAGATTGGCCACCGGTGGTGTAATCCCGAACCGGGCCATCAGTTCGTAGCTGATCGCGTCAGCATCCTCGTCGGTCACAGCTTTGTCGATGAATACCGCAGCGCCGAACTGGAAGTTCGCATTGAAATTATCGCCCGCGCTTGGCCCGTAGCCAAGAGCAAAGCGAGCCAAAGTGCCAGGTGCGAAGGCAGACCCGACCGTTTTCGCTGCCCCGTTTATCGAAATGGTTGAGCCACCCGGTGAGAGGCAGATAACCATCACGAAAGGCGACGACGGGATCTTCGGCTTAGTGCCGGCCGTGATTCCGCCGTTTGCGCTATCGGTAAAGTTCGCCCCGTCCAAGTTGGTATTGATGTCGATCAGCGTTCCTGAGCCGTTGGCGTTGATGTAATATTCCCAGAAAATCTGAGGGACGGCAGAAACGCTTGGATCGATAACGGCAACGAACGTGCAATCTGTGCGAGACAGGGAGTGCGAGGCGAGCATGCCCCTTGCCTGAGCAGTGTCGCCCGCGTTTGTGCGACGCCCATCAAACAAGATCGGGAGCTTTCCGCCGATCAGTACATCCTCTCGAATAGCCGGCATATATGCGAACGATGTCTGCGTTAGGTCACGGCCAGCACCAGACTGATCGTAAATCCGGCTCACGCGGGCGACATCTCCAGTGCGAAGCGCTCGCACCGTCGATAGCGCGACACCTTCGTCGCCTAGGCCCATTGCCAACCGCGGCGACGCATCCGAAGCCACGGCCTGTATCAAAGGACCGCTATAGCCATCGGCCAGTCGCTCGCTCGAGTAGACCGCATGGTACTTGGCGCCTGCGGTTTTAAGCTTAGGGAGCCGCCGCCCATCTACTAACACTGCGAACTCGTCGCGGATCGCAATAGTCGCAGCCTGTGCCGCAATAGCCTCGTCGCGCGCGTCCTCTGCACGGACGACGGACAAAGAAACAAGATCAGCGCCGTCGATCGTGACCTCGACTACGTCATCTGTACCGATCGTCAGCGTCGCCCCGGCCGACGGAGCGTTTGACACCTGGGCGCCATAGCTTGCGGGCCGGCTGGTCGGTGCAGCATCGCTGTCGATTGCGTGCGCCAGAATACGCATGTTGCCGAACAGTCGGGTTCGCCCCGCAATCTGGAATGCCAGCGCGAGCAATGCGGCGTCGCCGAGCTCGCCCGCGTAGGGCAATGCCTGCCGCGTCGACTTGTTCAGGCGGATCCGCACATCGTTCGTGAACACGCCGTCGACCAGCGACACCCCCGCAAGGCGGATGCCCTCGGCGTTACCGTTCGTCACGAGCGCGAGATCAACGAGGGGAGCGCCGGGCGTGTCAGGCGCGAGGCGAACCTGCGCGCGCATTGCTACACCCGTCAGGTCCGGACCGCGAACGCGCAGCGGGAACTCGTACAATTCGTCATTACGCCAGACGTCGAGCGTCAGCGATGCTGCAGTTGCCATGGATATCTCCGGTGATCAGGTGTTGAGGCGCGAGACCCGCAGCGAGAAGAAGCTAGGCTTCGATCGTAAGGACGGTGACGGTCGCGCCCACCAGGGCGGACACGATGCCGGCGAGGGATGCTGTGGTAACTTTCACTTGGCAGCCGTCCTTGGTGACCGACCCGGCAACAAGTTCGGACTTCACCGCGCCGAGCAGGACGGCAGGAGTGGCGCTGACCACCGCGACGGTGGGAGGCGAGGTGAAGCCAGTGAACGCGATGTTGGTAATGCCGTTCGCGATCGAGATGCCGCTGAAGAACGCGACCCGCTTCGCTGCGTTGAGGTTGGGCGCTTTGGCCTTTGTCGTGATCCCAGTGGTGCCGACGTAGCCGACATCCGGTTTTGTGCCGGTACCGCCGGACCAGTCGACCACCTCGAGGTATCGTGCCGTCCCATCCGCCTCGATCGCCAGCATAGGCGTCCAAGCAGACGCTCCGTCCGCCGGCGCTATTGGATCAAGCCCCGCCGGGTTGCGGACGGCAACGGAGCTACCGAGCAGCTTCACGACACCACCACCGTGATCGCCGGACTGTCCATCGTCGATGCTCCATCAGCGGTGAATGCGCGGATGCGGTAGGTGTAGCTGCCGGCCGAGGGGGGATTGTCGGTTGCCGACAAAGCTGCTCCTAGCCCGCCGACGATTGGAGTCGCAGACGCTACCCCGTTGCGGACAATGACGATGTGATCGAACTGCGAGGACTTCGGATTGCGCCAGTCGAGCTTGACAGCCAGCGGACCAGTCTGCGCGCCAGAGAATTCCGTTGGCGCGTCGAGGGACGGTGCTGCGTCGGACGTCGCAGCGCTATCCAACACCTGCGGATCGGTCAGAGATGGCGTCGGGGGCGCTGTGCCTGTCATACCAAGCGCGAACGCATGCTTGGCGACCGTCTCGCTAGCCATGGTAAGCTCAACAGCACCCGTTGCGACGTTCAGCTTGCGGTTGAGAATGACCGCTAAATGATCGTTGAGGCCCTGATCGGGCAGCCGCAGCGTGATCGCGTCGCCGGGGCGATAGTACCACATTCGCGGTTTGCAGGGGATGACGATCGGGCCGAACTCGCGGGCATTGACGATGTCGTATGCCGCCAGCTGCGCAGCCTGATCGACGTCCTGACACAACGAGTATTCGGCTTCCTTGGTCCGCTGGCCCTTATCCTGAGCGACATACGCCGCAACGCGCACGACGTTGGCCGGCACGATCTCCCACTTGTTCGGCTCTGAACGGTAGCGCGGAACGATTCCGTTGATCCGCTCGCGCCGGGACAGCATAGCCGGGATGCTTATTCGACCGTCCGCTAGGTCGTCGGGTGTCAGGATGCCGATCGCGACGCGTGGTGCCGAGACCTTGCACGAGAGCTTGGCACCGACATGGATCGGTTCGCCCCCGCCCGCCTGACACATCTGCTTCAGGTTGTTCCATTTGGCACCGTTACCAACGTCGTACGTGACTCCGCCGATCGTCCAGGCATTCGCGTCAGCGATGTTCGCGGCTGACACGTAAGCGGCAATATCGATCCCGCGCTGCGGCAGGCCGACGCCCACCACTAGTTTGCCATTCTGCCTACGTCCGATGGCGTAGGTCAGAGCGTGGCACCACGGGTTCAGCGCAGCTGGACCGCCGACATAGGTGGTTTCGTCACCGAAGCGGCAAGGACCACTTCCGCCGGGCCACGTGCTGTCCTGCCGCGCATCGTAAACTCGCACGCCGTTGAGAACGGCGCCGAACTTTGGCGTGCCTGCGCTGTAGACCTTGCCCTTCGAATCATATTTCAGCGTGAGGATCGACGCGGCGTATCCCGACAGCTTCGATGACGGGCCCCATTTTGGAAAACCTGCGAAAGGCGGGGTCAGGGCTGCCGCTTCGGGCGCCTGCCCCAGCTGCGACGACAGCCACATCCAGCCGGCATAGTATCCGACCGCGCCACTGCCGGCGAAGGTTACTGGCATGTCGTCGGTCTGGAACGTCTCGAAGCCTTGGATAGGGCCTGCGCCGCTGTAGACGATGACGATCGAGCGGTACGCCCGCTTCGAACCATAAGCGTCGATGTGCCGGATGACGCCTGCGGTATAGGTGCGGCCAATGACGTACGGTATGCCGGCGTCGCTCTCCAGCTTCCATTCGGTCTGGTCGCCCGTACTCGTCGTCTTCGGCGCCTTCGCCGTCATCGAGCCGATCGCTGCGAGACCGCTGCCGACCGCCGTGATGGTCGCGACCGAGATCCCGCCGACCGACAGCGTGCCCGCCAGCCCGCCCAGCGCGAGCGCGCCGACGCCGGTGTAGATCAGGCCAGCAGCGGCGACGATCGTGCCGATCTTGATCAGGGCCTTGCTCACAACCGCCAGGCCCCGACATAGCTGTTCGGCTGGAAGAACACGGGAACGTCGACGCCTTCAACCCAACAGAAGATGCGACCATTGCCAACCACCACGCCGATCGCCTCGAACACGTCGCCTTCGACCGCGACGAGGTCGCCGACCCATGCCATCGCCGGCGCAATGCGTGGCAGCATAGCGTCCAGCGCGCTGGCCAAACTCTCGTGACCGAATTTGCGCATCGTGGTGCGCGCGGAGACGGCCGTGCGGTACGCGGGCAGAGCTTTGGGGCGATGTCCGAGCGAGCGCATTTGCCGATAGGCGAGACGAGCACAGTCATATTGGCCCCAAGCGAAGGCCTTGCCGGTATACGCCGCGAGCGTTTCCTCGGTCGCCACGCGACGCTTTTCGAGCAGCATCAGTACCCGATCCCGGTGGGCGCCTTATCGGCACCCCAATAGTCGCGCTTGGCGACATCGGTGACGTTCGCCATGCCTGTCTCGCCGGGCCATGTTTCCAGATGGAAGGCGTTCGATAGGCGGGTACCTTCGTTGTCCGCAAAGAACCGCTCGGACGCCGAGACGAACTCCATGTCGAGTGTTCGACCGCCACGTTCCTCATTGAGCGTCGTGGTGTCGAGCTCGCCATCGAAAACTAGGTCGGGCTCGTCGATCAGCTTGCCCGTCATCGCATCAACGGCACCGAAGTGGAACGACAGAGCCGCGCCCTGAAAGTCCGGGGACGACAGTTCGACTGCCGCCGAAGTGCTGGCCGGTAGCAACGTCAGCTGCCCTGCAGGTGCTTCGTCGCCGACGCCGTCGGTGAAGTCCTCAACGGACTGGATAGAGCCGAAGCGCGCGTCCCTCGACACGAACCGCTGACCGTTCCAATCAAGCCAGCCGCCATCGCAGATCGCTAGATTGTACCCGGGCAGCGCCGCCTGGACGAGACCGACGATCATCACCTGACGCCGAGACAGCGCGGCTTGAAGGGCGGGCGTCATGCGTATTCCTCGATCTCGAACGAAAGGCCGATGTCGTGGGCGAGGCTCATCTCCCAGCCGATCTCGTCGCCCTTGATGAAGCCCTCGATCATTGGCCGGGTGAACTCGGCAACGCCGCCATCAATTGTCGGCGCGCGCAGCATCGGCGTGATCTGGACGGTCGCGGTACCGGCGGCGTCTGCCACGGCAGCAAGGTCAACCGAATAGACGTAGCGGCCTTCCGGTTGGACTAGCGCGAACGGTTGGCCTTCCCGGATCCCATAGTTCGGCGTGAGATTGCGCAGCTTGAGCAACCGCCCACCCTGATCGGCGCCATTGACAACGGGCTGGCCACACAGCCCTGGTCGGAAGGACAGCAGTGGATATTCCATGCGAACCCCTTCCGTCTTTCCGCGCTTTAGACGCTGCACGAAGATGCGACCGTCCTTCTCACTCCCAAGGGGAGGCAAGCTGACGGATAGCCGGTGGCGATTGCCCATGCGGTCCAACCGCTGCACCCGGCCGCCAAGGAGCGGGACGAGGAACCCGCCGAAATCGACGAGGTACGCGGTCGCACCGTTTGGCGCGGGCCATTCGGGGAGCTCGATCATGCGCCGCCCAACTGCCGGTTCTGCCGACGTGCCATGTTCGACTGGGCAAGCGACGCTCCGCTAAGCGCGCCACGTTCCGCCATGGGCTGCGCAACCGATGCCGCGCGTCCATCAACGACCGCATCGAAGTAGGGCGACGGCGTGATGGTGACCTTGGACGACGGACCCGCACCGCGACCACCGTTTGGGATCACCGTGCCGCTCACGCCAGGCGCGAACAGTTCGGGGCCCTTCTCTCCGACGACATACCAGCTGCTCGGATCGATCCCGCCGCCCTTGGCCTTGCCGCCCCCGAAGGTCGATGCGAGGAATGACCCGATCGAGCCGACGAAGCCACCCGATCGGTTGCCCGACGCATCAGCCGCGCCGAACAGGCTGTTCGCAAGCGGCTTGATGACGGCCTGCTGAATAGCGATGTCGAGCAGCGAGGCGATGATGCGCTTGCCCATGTTGGCGAATGCGCTGGCCAGAGACTTGGCGCCGAGAATCGCGTCGGACAGCTGCGTGTTGAGATCCTTCAGCGCGGTGACGCCGATGTCCTGGACCTGCTCCTTGATCGCCGACGACGACAGGTTCAGCGACCGCATGTAACTGTCCGCGGGCCCTTCGTTGCTGCGTTTGATGGCATCGGCGCGCATTGCGTAGACGCCAGCCAGCGCAGCCTTGCGCTTGTCCGCATTCGCCCATTCGGCCGATGCTGTCGCCTTCGTGGCAAGGATCAGTTCGAGATCGGCCTCCTCCTGCTGATGCTGTAGGTCGAGCAGGCGAAGCTCGGCATCACGACGGCCGGCAACGCTATCCGCCATTGCGCTCTGCGCCTGAGCGACTTCTTGAGCAGCATCGTTCTGTGCCTTCGCAAGGTCATACCCGATCTGCTCTATGGCAGTGTGGCGCGCGCGCTCGATGACAGCGCGTCGGATCTCTTGCTCGGCGTCCTTCTCGGCCATCAGGGTCGAGCGCTGCGCAGCGGTCAGCCTATCGTCGGTGGCGAGTTGCTTGGCGTATGCAGCACGGTCCGCCTTGAGGCTGTCCATGTCAGCACGGTACCGAGCTTCATGACTTTCGGTCAGATCGGCATCTGCCTGGAGTTGTGCGTTGCGTACCTCCGCCAGCTTAGCCGCAAAGTCTTCGTCATCTGCCGACGTATCACGGCCCTTTTTAGTCTTTTTCACTTTCGCAGGGTCATCGAAGTTCATGTCGATCTTGGCATTCGCCGGATCGGGCGTGTGGATTGCCGTCGTGAACTTATTGACCGCGTCGATCATGGTACCGACGTTGTCGATGCTCGCCTGCAGATCGACCCGCGCCTGATCGACTGCCTGCTGTCCGGCGAACCGTGCAGATGCGTTTGCGGCCTGTCCCGCGCCGCCACCGCCCGAATAGGACCCGCTGCCCATCGATACCGCAGAGATGGTCGGCAGTGAGGCCTTCGTGCGGACAAATGCAGCTTTTGCCGCCTGAAGATCGGCCTGCGCCTTCTTCATAGCTGCTACTGCCGCCTGTCGGTCGGCCTGCGCCTTGCGAAGCAGTTCGACGCGCAGCTTGACGACGCCGACGAACGCAGATGCCAGCTTCTGCCGGGTCAGTTGCGCGTCTTCGAAGTCGGCGAAATCCTTCATTCGCAGCACGATCGGCGCCAGCCAGGTCGCGCCGTGCTCCATCTCCGGCCGGTCAGCGCGGAAGACGTGGGCGATGTCGACGGCCGGAATGAAGGTCGAACCGAGCGAGGTCGTTCGGCCACTGCCGGGGTGGCCGTTGTAGAGCCAGTATCCCTCGCGCGTGCCGATCGGCGTGAACTGGACGCCGTTGATTAGGAAACCTCCATTGACGCCGGGGGCTGCCGCCAGCGGGCCGTGCTTGGATGGGTCGATATAGTCCGGCTCGAGCACCTGCATCTGGAAGGGCAGCGGCAGGCGGTCGGACAGTCGACGCCAGCGCCGGCGCAGCACGACAGCGCCGCTCGCGCCGTCATACTCCGCCCGCGGGCCTCGGCCCCTCGCAATGCGCTGCTTCGGTGCCACCGGCGCGGGAGGTGTTGCCTGCTGCGGCTCCCGGCGCAGGAGCCGATCGATCAAGGTGCGATCTGACAAGGTCAGAGCCCGCTACGGTAGTAAGGAACGCGACGGCGCAGCACGCCACTCTTCGCGCTGGCCTGCATCTTGATCTGGGCGTCAACGACGGCGATCGCCGCGGTGACCGCTTCGACGGACTGGAAGGTCGTCTCGCGGCCGTCGGCGAAACGCACCTTCTGCGCGCCCATCGCAACCGCCAGCAACGACTGGTGCAGCTTGTCGAGGTCGGATTGCTGATATGCCACGCCTACCTCCTTCGATTGCTAGTGAACGGGTTCGTTTTCGCCCGCTTGGCCTTGGGGGTCGGTTCGCGGGTTTGATCGGCGCTCGTCGAGAGCCATTCAGGCTTCGGCTTCGCGGCACGTTCTTCGGCTTTTTGCTTCGCTACCGCCTGAGCGACTTCCGGATCGGTCGAGACCGCTGCAACAACCATGTTCAGCTTCATCCCGAGCTGGAGAAGACCGGCCAGCGCAGCCATAGCGTTGACGCGACAGTCGGTGGCCTCGTTTGCCTTGCCCTTTGGGCAGTCCCAGACTTGGTAGACCCGGCCGCTAGCGACCTTCGGAACAAGGCGTTCCGCGGTCAGCTGCTCGTACCAAGCCAGTTCGCGCTTCGTGCTGAAGTGCATGTAGCCCGGCCCGGGATCGGTGAATGTCAGCCGGGCGCGCAGCGTGTCTTTCGCGGAATTGACGCCGATTATGATCGGCTTGAACGTGGTTCGGGTTCGGTTGCTAGGCTTGACGGTCGGCCATAGCGGCGATCGCTTGCCAGTCCGGTCGGATGCGCCCTTCGTCGCCCAAACTTTGCGGCCGAGGCGGGCTTTCGAGAACTCGTAGACTTCCTTAGCGCGGTGACCGCCAGAATCGATGCACGTCGCGTCGACTGCGAACTCCCGCCCGTCGGCACGTTTGAACGTTCGCAGCAGCTGATGATCAACTTCGTCCCACGTCGCCTTCTTCGACGTATCGCCTTCGACAACGACGTAGAGCAGTGACCAACTTTCCTCGTTGGCGCCCCAGCCCACGAACTCGAGTTCAACGCGATCGTCCTGGGTATCGCCACCGACCGTGATAACGCCGACACCGTCGGGCACTTCGGCCGCCCAGTTCTCCGCTCGGGCAGCGAGAAGCTCGGCGACAACTTCCTTTGACGACGATCGCTTATGCGGCTTGCCTAACTGCGTGTTGTCGAACTTCACCCGCTTGTCGGGATCGTTCTTACTTGCCAGCCACTTCGCCGCAATCTTCGGAGGCGCATCGTTCGGCCAGGGGCTGAACACTTTGCCCGCCGTGAAGCTCGCATGCTCGTTGGACACCGGCCATGTGCCGCAGTCCGGACAGCGTGCCCGGTAGACGGCATGCCGCGGGCCTTCCCACCAATCCCATGTCAGCGCGACGGCATCACATTCCGGATCAGCCTTCCAAGCCGCCGCGTACGCCAACAACGGGTCAACGTGTTTGCCGCAGCAGCGGAAGCGCTTGGTCTGATGCCACCGGATCGTGCCCAGCGCCGTTAAGCGCTGGCCTTCATTCCAGCCGCACCCACATTCTTCGCAAAGCACCTGCGCCGTTCGGGGATAATGAGCGGTGACGTTGCCGTCCTCGTCGTAATCCTTGTCCCAGTTGATGTGCTTGAAGAAGTCCAGGAAGTTGCGGTGCCCGCATTCGGGGCACTCAACCGAAGCCTGCCGCTGATCACCCTCTAGGTAGCTGCTTTCGATCAGGCTCTCGCCCTCGATCGTCGGCGAACAAACCCGCACCGACAGCGACCCAACGTACGTTGCCATGCGCTCGTCAGCGAGACCGATCGGATCGCCCTCGCGGGTGATCGGATACTTATCCGTCTCGTCGCAGAACACGCGCTTGACCGGGCGACGCGCCAGGTTGTCCGGACTGCCGGCGCCCGCGAGGGCGAGGAAGCCGCCGGGAAACGCCTTGTACAGGAGCGTCTCTTCGGCCGACCGCGTCTTCTTGGTGCCGATCAGCTTCCGCAAGACAGGCGTGACCCGAATGAGCGGGGTGATGCGCTCTTTCGAGAACTGCTCGGCAGCCGCCTCCTTGGGCTGCACGATGAGCATCGGCGCAGGGTCGAGGTGAACGAAGAAGCCGACCGCGTTCTCAATGAGCGCGGTCTTCATCAACTGCGTACAGACCATGCCCGTGATCGTCTCGACGCCGAGCTCGGTCACCGCGAGCATCGGCCCGCGCGCAATCTCTACGGTCCTTGTCGACCAATCGCCCGACGTCGAGCCAGCCTCGGGGGCCAGCTTGCGGAAGCGATCAGCCCACTCGGGGACGCTGATATGTGGCGGCGGGGTAAGCCCTCGCCGCCACGATCGTTCTAGCCGTTCGTCCTTACTCGGCGTTTGCGAAGTCGGCTTCCGGCTCGCCGAGGGAGGCGAGGTGCTGCTGGACATGCTCGTTCAGCGCCTCCAGCAGCGGCTCGACAGCGATCTCTAAGGAGGCGGCGATCAGCGGCGAGACGCGCGACGGCCAGTTGAGCCAGGCATCACGCAGCGACCGCGCCATGTTGAACAAGAGGGTCTCGGCAACTTCAAGATCCACGACATCGCCGGCTTCACGGCGGGCGGCTAGGAGGCTGCGAGCAGCGAGTCCGTTTTCCTTTACCCGTTCGGCTTCGCCGGTGAGGGCGAACCTGCCGGCGAGCACCTCGGCAATGAAGTCCTCGTCGTCGAGACGGAGCGGATCGGGCAGCTGGTCCGCAGGTGCGGACACTTTCGCGCCGCGTTTCGGAGTGCGGACA
This sequence comes from Sphingomonas sp. PAMC26645, assembly GCF_004795835.1. Lineage (NCBI taxonomy): Bacteria > Pseudomonadati > Pseudomonadota > Alphaproteobacteria > Sphingomonadales > Sphingomonadaceae > Sphingomonas > Sphingomonas sp. PAMC26645. Next base: position 2,769,229 of record NZ_CP039249.1, on the reverse strand, counting down.
GAAGGTGCGGACATTTGCACGTTGTCCGCACTACTGTCCGCACCCTCCGCAGCGCGCCGATTGGTGCGCCGCCACCCAGTTCCGGCAAGCGATCTATCAAGCTTGCCGTCAGCTGAAACCGGCAGTTTTCCTTCACTTATTGCCCGCCGGACAAGCTTATCGCTGCACCCATCGAGGCGGGCAAACTCACGAATGCTCACGGTGTCGGAGGGTGCGGACATTCTAAGTGCGGACCCCTTTGGCGAGTTGTAGCTGGGGATCGTTCACGCCTTTGCCCCCCGTATTACCCGGGATGGCCGGAAGGACCCAAAGGGCCGCGCCGGCCCTATGCTGATGGTGCGTCGGCACGCAACAATCGTGCGCCAAAACCGAGGCAGATCGAAGGGTAAGCTCTTGCGGTTTGAATACTCGCCGACCCGACCAGTCCTTCAAGGCGGCGTGCAAGTTGTTAATCTTTGACACCTTACGTTGCCAATAAGGGAGTCGGACCATGCTCGTGGCTTTGGGGATATTGCTACTATGGATCAGTGGCAACGTGCTGCTGATCGCTGGACTCTACTTATACTCAGGCGCTGTCGCCGAACTTCGGGCTCTAAACCGGTTCGGAGATCGCCGGGCTAGGGCGAGGGTAATCGCTGTTGATGACTAACTAGAAATCGGCTTCAAGTAAGACACACTTTCGCCCACCCGCGCTCGCTGCTTGCTCGTCCTGCTCGATCTAGCGCTAACTGCGCTCCCTTGAGGCCATGCCCTCGACGATACGTAGCACGCGCATGCCGATCGCCTTAACCACATCAACGGTAGTCGGCTTGTACCGTGTGGTCACATGACGCCCTCCGCGGCACATACGACAAGAGCGGCAACCCCTGTGGGCGCGGCTCTAACAACTGGTTATTTACGTAGCTTGCGGGGGTGATCGCGTCAACCTCTTACAAGCATGCCTTAACAATGGTCTGATTGATTGACCGCGATCGGTTATCCCAAGGTCACAACATTTGCGAATTTGGGATTGCGGTGCGTCAAACGCGCCGTAAAGCCAGGGGACGAACAGGTTTTGCGCTCTCGAGCAGACTGCGAAATTGCAACACGAAGCTGAGAAAGCTCTCGCCAAATGATCGCGCGGACGATGTACGATAGACGACAGTTCGTTAGGCACTCTTTGTCAGCGGGGGTGACGCTGTTCGTTACAGGTTGCGGATCTGATTCTGGTAGTAAGCCTGACGTTAATAGTAAGTCGGGCATCACTACGATACCCGAAATGCCTGCTTCGTCGGTGCCAGCGGCGCCGCCAACGTCAACGCCATCGTCCTCGCCCAACCAATCTGCTGCGCCTTTGTCCGGCTTAATCGTGCAAGCTGGCGACAGCATCGGCTACGGCACCGGCGCCGGGGATTATGCGGCAATCGACCATCTCGGCCTAGGAGGCAACATTTCGATCTTTAACGATAGCGTTCCTGGCAGAACAATGTCGTCGGGTTATGACAACGTCGGCGACTTACTTGCGCGTCACATAGCATCATCTGCATCGATTTTCATACTTCAACAGGGCACCAATGACCTTGGCGCGGGGCGAGACGCAATATCGCTTTACCGGTCAATCGCCATGCCATTCCTTGCCGCTATGCAGCAGGGGGGTTTTTATACTGTCCACAACACGATCTTGCCTCGTTTAGATGGCGGGTGGAGTGCCGAAAAGGAAAGGGAAAGAGCGACTTACAACGCCCTTGTGCGCGGTAACTCGGCAGGTGCTGATGTCGTCAATGATGTTGCGGCCGACCCAATCATTGGCAACTCGAACCCTGCGTGGCTTTCGTACTACTCAGACTCGCTCCACCCGGGTCTTTCGGGGCAGCAGCGGCTGAGCTCCATAATTGCAGCCATAGTGATCCCGCTACTGGGGAGAGCACCCAAGTCCTCTACCTAGGCTAGGCGTTCGGAAGTCGGAGCAACTCGTGAGGTTCCAATTTCGGCGGGAGGACCAAGTCGTTAATCGTCAGAACAGTCGCTCTTTCATCGCGATGATGTCAGCGACGAACTGCACGGTCGTCCGCGCAGCACTAACCTGATCATTCCGGCAGGTTGTCAGGTCCGATCCGGCGAAACCGGCAGCCATGTCGAAGCGGCATACGTTCTCGAAAATTCTCCAGTACTTGGGCGGCACATAGCCCTTGATCCGCTTCAGATCGTCGAGGGCTTCCTGCTCTGCCCACCCGTTGCCCTGCCCAGCGCCGGGGATGCGCGCCAGATCCATGACAAGGGCCTTACCGCCTAGGCGGGACCATAGCGTCTCGCAGTGGTCGATCGCGGCGACTTGGCCATCGGACAGGAGCTTCGCAGCCTTCCAGCGCGCAACAGGCGTGCCACCCCGGTTGATCAGCGTGTGCTCGGTCACCACCCGACCGGCATCGCGCAGTGGCACGTCCACGATAGCGTGAAAGCCCCGCGCGACCTGGATCGCCGGAGCACCTATCGCCTCTCCCTTCGACGTCACCGCCTCAGCCATGCGCTGCGCCGGTGTCTTCGACTGCCGTTTGATCTTTGTGCTGGTCTTCGCTGCCCGCGCCATCGTCCTACCCTCTGCTCTTATAGATATGTGTCATGCTGCCCGCGCGATGTTCGGCGTCAGGTTGCGCTCGCGGATCCAGTCTTGGCTGGCGATCTCCGCGCGCCATTCGACGGTCTTCCGGTCGCCCGCCTGAATGACAGCCCACATTCCCCGGCGTCGCTCGCGGGCGTTAAGCCAGCCGCAGTAATCGTGGATGTTGGTCGGCACCTGCTCACCCTCGACCGTCACGAAGGCGGTCAGCGCGCCCGTCGTGCGGGGGCGGTCCATCAGCGGATTACGATGCTCGGTCATAGCTACCCTCGACGAGCTTCACGAAGCTCTTCTGCTGGAGAAAGAAATCGAAGTCCGCTCGCCAGCCGCGATCGTTCTCGCCATGCATCCACGGGTTCCGCTCGACGCATTCGATGGCTTCCGTGAAGTCGGTGACGGAGAAGGCGCGGATCCTGACGTTCAGGAGCTTCCGGCGCTCTGCGGTCATCTTGGCCTTGGGCAGCCCGATGCGTGCCGCCATGTCGTTCCATGCTTCGAGAACATGATCGGGCAGCAGGGTCGGCTTTGCCGGCCCGTCCTTCTTCGGAGATTGCGTAGCAATCGTAGAAGGAGAGGGTTCAGAAGGGTTAGGGTCAACCTGCTTGACCCCCTCGGCATGCGACGTTGACCGGTCAACCTGCTTGACGGGTGGCTGACGTTGACCGGTCGTTTTAGCTGACCCCCGCTTCGCGCGCTCGGCATGGCACTTGACTAGGGGCAGGGCCTCCAGCGCATCCACGACGATACCGTATTCGACGGTGAAACCGCTGGGCACACGCCGCTGCCCGAGTTCCTCCAAAAGGCCGTCGGCGAGGAAGCCCTTGATCGTGTCGAGGATGGCCTGCTTCGAGCAGCAGAGCTCGTCCGCCATTGTTTGCTTGGACGCGTAGATGAGGGCATGTCACTGGGACGAGGCGCGCGATAAAGGTACCTCCACAAAGGTCGCCGACCGCTTCACGCTCCCGATGTGCGATGGGCACCACGCGGAGCAGACCGACGATCTCGGATGGCCCAAGTTTCAGGCGAAGTATGCCTTCAGCGCTGAGGCGTTCTGCGCCACCCTTTGGAAGTCGTGGCCGGGCCTCTCTGCATGGAACCGCGCCGTAGCTGGCAACCCACGGACGCGGATCGATGCGCCAATGGTGCGCGCGTGACCGAGACAATGACCCGCGACCCGGATCTCGACACTGCCTGCGACCAGCTGCGCTTCACCGCTAGCCAGCTACGCGGCGTCGACGAAAAGCTCCGCACGATGGACCCGATCAAGGACTACAAGCTCTTGGCTCGTCTCGAGTACGAGCGCGGCAACTGCCGGGGCGACATCATCGCGAAGGCTCGCACGCTAAACATGCCGTGGCGCACGCTGCTCCTGTTCGTCGAGGAAACCGACCGCCTGCGTCGTAAGCACAAGCGCCGCCCGACCGTGCAGATGCTGGAGAATGCCTTCGAGGCGATTCAGTCCGCCATGGAACGGGCCGCGATCGAGACCGACGCATCGATGGTGCTCCTTCAGATGAAGAACGCCGCGGCGAAAGACACGATCAACGCCGCGGGCGCCGGGCGCGAATACATGAAGGCAAGCGCATGACGATGGTCTGCACCCCCTCATCGAACTGGCAGGGCACCGAACAGGATGGCTCGCGCTGGACGACGCAGCAGGTCAGCGTGCTCATGAAGCTGGGCAAGGATCCGCTGGTCGTCCGCACCGCGACGATCCTGCGCGCCGGCGAGGTCGACGCGGTCAACTGGTTCATGGCGCCCCCGAAGGTCGAGGTGGTGCTTCCGTGCCTCATGATCACGAAGGACGGCAAGCGGGCGAAGGTCGTGCTGCCGTCGGGCTGGACCCAGTGGATGGAGCTCGCCCGTGGCCGATAAGAAACTGATCGCCGCGATCGCAGCTGGGGGTATCCCGCCTGAGGACGCCGAGGACATGATCACGCGCGTACTCGATGCGGTGCATTCGCTGCTCGTCGACGAGAAGACCGTGCACCTGGACGGCATCTGCAGCCTGACCGCAAAGAAGCCGAAGACGATCTTCGTTCTGGGCAGCCGGGACCGCAAGCGGGTCCAGCAGCGCAAGGTGACGATGCGCGGCGCGGCGATCGTCTGGCAGAGTGAGGAGTGGGAGGTCGACAAGCCGATCGATCCGCAGGTCGCTTCCTATGAATGGGGCCAAGCTGTCCGAGCCGCTCGTGAGGCTCAGTCGTGACGCCCACGCAGCCCCGCCCGCAGGCGCCCGACCTCTGCGGCAAAGTCACCCCTGAAGTCATGACCGAGCTCATGCTCGCAATCCTTAATCGTGGAGATCGTCGATGACGTGGAACGTTGCCATGCACGCCCTTGGCTGGGCTTCGTTGATTACGATCGCTGGCGTGTCGCTGGCGATCATCGCGGACTCGCTCGTCCCTAACTGGGCGCGCATCTGGGACACCGCCTGCGGGCGACCCTGGCCGATCGCGCGCCACCCCTTTTCCCCGACTGCCTCGGTCCTGCCCCTCAGGACGTCTGTACCCCCGCTGCGCGCTGTCGAGGCCGACGCCCAGCTAACCGACAAGGCCGCCTGATGGCTGACGTAGCCGACATGGCGAACGACGTCGCGCAGGCCGCGCTCGATCGCAACATCCGTGCGGCGAGTGCGCCCATCGCCATCGGCGTGCCCGGTGAATGCCGGGAGTGCGGCAACGATAGCCCGCGGCTAGTCATGGGCCGCTGCGCTCCTTGTCGTGAACCTAAGAAGGGATATGCCCGTGGTTGCTAGCAACAACTTTGCAACGACGACGCGTCGACTACGCTCCTATCCGCTAAAATCGGTAACTGTCACTTCGAGCGCTCTGGGGCTTCCACCTCGCTTGTCCAAGCGCCGCAGTACCGCCGCCTCGAGCGCAGAACCTGCAGAGCCGGATGCTTTCGTTTCTTCGATGCGGCGGAAGCGACTCAATGCGCCAGGCGATAGGGTTCCGCGAACGACCACAACCGAGGGTTCAACCACTCCCGGAACGCCGGGACGTTCAATTTCTATCTCGAATACGCCGTCTTCGCTTACCATCGAGCCGCCTTTTCCGTGCCTACGACCCCTTGTCCTCCGGGTAGGGCGTGTCAAGTTTCACCAGTGGGCCTCCCGCAGGAACGCCTTACGACGCGGCATACGCCTGTCTCGCGACATGAATCGCCAGCTCGCTGACCGATGCTTCATTATTCTCTCAGGACGTTGGGCAACGGTATTATGAGCGCAGCACCGTATTGGCCCCGCATGCTTAAGCGATCGACGGCCGCCCAGTATTGCGAGCTGACACCGCAGCAGTTCGACGCCGAGGTCTTCGCTGGCCGCCTGCCGATTTCGGTGGCGATGGCCGGCGGGCCGCGGTGGGACCGTGCTGCCCTGGATACCAGCCTCGATGAGATGTCGGGCGTGGGCAATGACTGGCGCAAGGATCAACCGGGGCTGCGCAGTGCCGCATGATCTCCCCAAATATGTGAAGCGTGTGCGCTCGAAGGGTAAGGAGTATCTGTACTTCGACACCGGCAAAGTGGTCGACGGGAAGCGCCTGATGACGCGCCTACCGGCGCTTCGCGCCGACGGGTTCGGGGGCAGCTATGCCGCCCTGATGGGCCACCGCAACCGGAAGGTGAAGTCGGCGCTGATGACCGTGCCGGTACTGGTCGATCTGTATCAGCGCAGCGTGGCCTATAGCACGCTCAAGCCGGCGTCGAAGAAGCTGTACGACATTTACCTTCGTCGTCTGGAGAAGGCGCTGCCGACCGCGCCAGTTACCGGGATCACGAAAGGCGACATGCGGACGCTGCTTGATAGAATGGGCGCCACGCCAGGTGCGGCGAACGCCTTCTTGCGGACAAGCGGCGCGCTGTTCGCATGGGCGGTTGATCGCGACCACATGCCGAAGAATCCGTGCGACGGTATTGCGCGGATGACTGGTGGCGAGCACGAGCCATGGCCTACTGCGGTTCTCCGCGCGGGCTTGGCCGCTGAAGATGACGCCGTACGGCTCCTCGTGAACCTGCTCTACTATACTGCGCAGCGGCTGGGCGATGTGCTCAAGATGCAGTGGTCTGACGTGGCGGACGATCGTGTCGAGGTCGTCCAGGACAAGACGAAGAAGCCGCTCAGCATCCCGATCCACAGCGCGCTCAAAGCCGAACTCGCCAGCCGCCGACGGGGCGAGGGTCAAATCTGCCTGACGGGGCACGGAAAGCCGATGCGCGATGACAACGCGCGGAAGATCCTCAAAGCGTTCTCAGCCGCCGCCGGTGCGCCGAGCGTGCCTCACGGCCTGCGCAAGAATGCCGTCATCGCGCTGCTCGAGGCTGGCTGTTCGGTCGCTCAGACCGCCGCCGTCAGCGGTCAATCTCTCTCAATGGTGGAGTGGTACGCCCGCCGCCGCAATCAATCGACGCTCGCCGATGCCGCAATGGAGGCATGGGAGAGCAAATCGTGAACTTACAAACAGTGGAAAACTCCGCTCGCGACTCGCGCATTTCCGCCATCTCGGGTTATCTGTAAATTAACCCGACGATCTACGTTGGATTGCGGCGGTCAGATGCGAGCGACGTGCGTGACCCGGTCGGCTTCGCCGACGTCCAACGAGCGCGCGCAATTCTCGGCCAGCACGACCCCGTCCTCGGTCTCGCGGACTTTCCCGAACGCCGCGCGGAAGTCGGCGAGGTTGCCCGTCGCGACCAGGGCGTCCTTGCCGTCGTCGCCACCGATCCCGACCACGTTGCTGTCGCGCGCATCGGCGATCGAGCGGACCTGATCGGTGCGGGCGGTCATCGTCGGGCCGCCATCGAAGATGTCGACATAATTCTCGAACGCAAAGCCCTCGTTCTCGAGCATCCGCATCGCCGCGCGGCCCGAGGGATGCGGCAGTCCGATCGCGGCGCGCGCGGTCTCGGTCAGCATCGCGGTGTAGATCGGGTGCTTGGGCATCAGGTCGGCGATGAACTGGTGGCCGTTGATGGCATTGAACTGATCCGCATCCTGGAAATTCATCCCGAAGAAGCGGCCTGCGAGGCCGTCCCAGAACGGCGAGCCGCCAGCCTCGTCGATGACGCCGCGCAGTTCGGCAAGTATCCGGTCGGCAAAGCGGGCACGGTGCATCTTGATGAAGAGGTAGCGGCTGCGCGCGAGCAACAGGCCGAGGCCGCCGGCGCGTTCGCCGGGATGGAGGAACAGCCCGCCGACCTCGCTTGCGCCTTCCAGATCGGTGGCGAGCGTGAGCATGTCGGCGCGGAAGGTGCGGTTCAGCTCGCGGCTGTGCTGCGTGAGTTGGCCGATCCGGTAGCTGTAGAACGGGTATCTCTGGCCCACCTGCGTGAAGATCTGGCAGGTTCCGCGGACTTCCTTCGTCTCGATGTTCTCGAGGATCAGCACGAACAGCTCGTCCTGGACTGGGCCGTCGGTGCGCGCGAAGGCGGCGTGGCTGCGTTCGAGCTTGGCCGTGAGCGCACGACGATCGGGCGGCAAATTGGTGAAGCCGCCGCCGGTCAGCTTGGCCATTTCGTAGAGGTGCTGAAGGTCGTCGTCGACCGCGGCCCGGATCCTGAAGCTCACAAGCGGCCCTCCGCGATACGCAATATGGTGACCGCCGACAGCGCCGCACGTTCGGCGAGGCTGTCGGGGATCATGAACTCGTCGGTCGAATGGATCGCGCCGCCGCGGACCCCCATCGTGTCGACGACCGGCACGCCGGCGGCGGCGATATTGTTGCCGTCGCAGACGCCGCCGGTGGCTTTCCAGGCGATATCGAGACCGAGGTCCGCGCCCGATGCCTTGACCAGATCAAACAGCCGCGCGGCGCCGTCGTCGATCGGCTTCGGCGGGCGGTTGAAGCTGCCATGGACCTCGATCCGGACGTCATGTTCGGCCGCCACGATGGCGACCGCGGAGTCGATATGCGATTGCGCCCGCGCGATGTCGTCGAGCGTGGCAGGGCGGAAGTTGATGCGGAGGATGGCGAGATCGGGGACGACGTTGTTCGGGCCACCGCCCTCGATCCGCGCCGGGTTCACCGCGAGGCGTGGGCCGCGGACTTTCGACAAGCGCACCGCAATGTCGGCGGCTGCGACGAGCGCGTTGCGGCCGTCCTCGGGGTTGCGACCGGCGTGCGCGCTGCGACCGTGGACGATGATCGAGAAGTTGCCTGTGCCGCCGCGTGCGCCCGCGAGCGTGCCGTCGGCGAGCGCGGGTTCGTAGGTCAGCGCGGCGACCTTTCCGTGCGCGGCGCGGGCGAGCACCGCGGCAGAGGAGAAGGAGCCGGTTTCCTCGTCCGAGTTGATGACGACGTCATAGCCGATCCGCGCGGCGAGGGGGCTGGCCTCGACCGCCTGAAGTGCAGCAAGCATCACCGCCAGCCCGCCCTTCATGTCCGCGACGCCGGGGCCGTTCAGTCGGCCGTCGTCGAGCCATTGCAGAGAATGGAACGCGTGATCGACCGGGTAGACCGTGTCCATATGGCCCGTGAACAGCATACGGACGGGCGCGTGGGGACGCACGACGAGGTGCAGGTGCTTGCCGTGCTCGATCGCCGAGACCACGCCGTCCGCGCCGACATTGTCGACCGGTGCCGGCTCGACCAGCGTGATCTCGCCCGGCAGGTTCGCGAACGCGTCGCCGAGCAATCCGGCCATCGTCGCTAGCCCGGCAAGGTTGCGCGTACCGCTGTTGACGGCCGCCCAGGCCTCGACCTGCGCCAGCATCGGTGCAGCGCCCGCCGTGTCGACGGCATCGCGCTCTATCGGTGTAAGTCCCCTCATCACGCGACCCTAGCGAAGCCGGGCGCACGTGGGAACAGCGTCAGAAGCTGTAGACCAGCGAGGCGCGGCTGGTGGTGTCGGTCGAGACCGAGCCGACCGGAGGTTCGCTTTCATACTGCACGCTGTACGACAGCGCGGCGGATAGCGGCCCGATCAGCTTGGCGTTGAGCGATGTCGTGCCGCTGAGCGTGCTGTTGTAGCGCTGGACATAGGCGGAGGCGACTTGGCTGACCGACAGGCCGCTCAGAATTCGCACGCTGAAATTCGCCGTGCCACGCGCGGCGATGCTGCTCTGCTCGGTATCGTCAGTAAATTCGGTGTAGCGATACGCTGGCCCGAGTTCGAGATCGAGCTTGGTCCCCGCGGTCTTGATGACGCTGTAGCCCGCACCGACCGAGGTCGAATAGCGGTTGAAATAGCCGAGGAACCGATCGCCTTCATATTGCGCGACGCCGTAGATATAGGCGCGGTCGTCGATCTTGTAGTTGGGCTCGTACGAGGCGAGGTAGTGCTCGCGCGTCGTGATGTTCTGGTTCGACTGATAGTCCGCCTGCGCATGGAATTTCTGGCGCCAGCGAAGGCCTTCGCGGTTGAGGTCGAGCACCGCGGTGCCGCCCGCCGTGTCGGAATTGCCCGTCGTCAGATACCCACCGACCTCCGCCTTGCCGCTCCACAGGTCGAGGAAGCTGGCCTGACGGATAACCTGCGTGCGTTGCGCTGCGCGGTCGGCTTTCCACTTTTCGGCGATCGCCAACACCGCGTCGCCGCTGAGTGGATCGGCGGCGCGCGCGTATTTGGCGATCGTGTTGACGTCCGCTTCGTTCCCCGCCTCCAGCGCCGCGTCGAGCATCGCGCGGATCGTCTCGGGGATCATCACCGACTGCGGGTCAGGCGCGTTCGCCAGCAGCAGCGGGGCGAGCAGGAGAGGGGCTAAGCGGCGCACAGCCGTTCCGTAACGGCAGCGTGACGGAATGGGAACTGTTCAGCGTGTCGAGGTTGCGCCGAGATGTGGCGCGAAGGCGGCGAGTACCTGTTCGTAGAGCGCCTTCTTGAACGGCACGATCAGCCGCGGAAGGTCGGCGGGATCGCTCCAGCGCCATGCACGGAACTCCTCGTGGTCGGTGGCGATGTTCACGTCCGCGTCGGTCCCGTGGAAGCGGTACAGGAACCAGCGCTGCGTCTGGCCGCGCCATTTGCCCTTCCACACTTTCCCCAGCAGTTCGGGGGGAAGGTCGTAGACGAACTCGCCGGGGGCTTCTGCAACCAGCTCGACTTTGTCGGGCATGACGCCGGTTTCCTCGCCGAGCTCGCGCAGTGCGGCAGCTTCGGCGTCCTCGCCCGGATCGATCCCGCCCTGCGGCATCTGCCATGCCTCCAGCGGCGAATCATTGCGCTGGCCAACGAAGATCTTGCCGTCCGCGTTCATGAGCATGATGCCGGCGCAGGGGCGGTAGGGCAGGGTCGAAACGTCGGTCAAAATAATCTCCGCAACGCAGGTGCTTGGGGCTCGGGCAACTTGGGGGTCGGCAGGCGCGCTCCTACCTACGGAGCATGATCCATGTCGTCCACCATCCCGACTATGTCGCCCCTGCGCCAGCGCGCTCGACCTATCGCTGGAACAAGAACGGGCTGATCCGCGACCTGTTGCTCGAAAAGGGCGATGCGGTAGCGTGGCACCGGGCCGAAGCGACGCCGACCGCGTGGCTGGAGGCGGTGCATGACGAAGATTACGTCGCCGAAGTTCTCCGCGCGGACGTGCCGAAGGAGAAGGAGCGGCGTATCGGCTTTCCGGTGACCGCGGCGGTGGCGTCGCGCGCGGCGATTGTGCCGCACGGGACGTGGCTTGCGGCGTGCTTGGCGCTGGAGCACGGATTCGCGGCGAACACCGCGGGCGGGAGCCATCATGCGCTGGCGAATACCGGTGCGGGGTTCTGCGTGTTCAACGATCTCGCAGTGGCAGCGGCGCGGCTGATCGACGAGGGGCGGGTGGCACGCGTGCTCGTCGTCGATTGCGATGTGCATCAGGGCGACGGGACTGCGGCGCTGCTCGCGGGGCGGCCGGAGATCGCGACCTATTCGATCCATGCGGAGAAGAATTTCCCGGTGCGGAAGGCGCGCTCGACGGTCGACGTGCCGTTGCCGGACAAGGTCGGCGACGAGGCGTATCTGGCAACGCTGGAGGCGACTCTCGTGCCGTTGCTCGACGAGTTCCGGCAGGAGCTGATCCTGTATCAGGCGGGCGTGGATCCGTTCGAGGGCGACCGACTCGGGCGATTGGCGCTGACCTTGGATGGCTTGGCCCGGCGAGAACGGCTCGTCGCGGGCCTCGCGATTGCGCGAGGCGTGCCACTCGCGAGCACCGTAGGCGGCGGATATGGCGAGGATGCGCTCGCGATCGCCGAGCGGCACGTGGCGGCAATAATGACGCTGGGTGAAACTTTCGCGGCGGCGTGATGCTGGATCGCGGGTTGCTGCGTTGGGCAAGCGATGACGACACCTGTTCTTCTCTGGCTGCGCCAGGACCTCCGCCTTCACGATCACCCCGCGCTGATCGCCGCCGGGCATGCCGGGCCGGTGATCCCGGTCTACGTGCTCGACGACGACGCGCCGGGGAAATGGACAATGGGGGGCGCTCAGCGGTGGTGGCTGCACCATACGCTCGACGCTTTCGGCAGGTCGTTGGCGGACAAGGGATCGAAGCTCGTCCTGCGACGCGGTGATGCGGTCGAGGTGCTGACGGCATTGATGAAGGAAACCGGTGCCGAGCAGGTGCATGCGATCCGGCACTACGAGCCTTGGTGGCGCAAGGCCGAGGCAGCGCTTGGAGATCGGCTGTGCCTGCATGACGGTAACCATTTGGCCCGAGTGGAGGATGTGAAGACGGGGTCGGGCGGGCAGTTCAAGGTGTATTCGTCGTTCTGGAAGGCGCTGAACCAGTTGATGCCGCCGGGTGACCCCGAGCCCGCGCCGCGGACGATCCCAGCGCCTGGGTCTTGGCCAAAAACCGATACGCTGGCGGAGTGGGGTCTCCTGCCGACCAAGCCGGACTGGTCGACCGGGTTCGGCGACTGGACGCCGGGCGAGGCGCAGGCGTTGAAGAACGCGAAGGCGATGGCGCCGATCGTCGAAGCGTATGACGTCGATCGCAACATGCCGTCGATCGAGGGCACCTCGCGCCTGTCGCCGCATCTCCATTTCGGCGAGATCTCACCGCGTGTGGTGTGGCATGCCGTCGATGGTCACGGCGATGCGACGACGTTCCGCAAGGAACTGGCGTGGCGGGACTTTACCGATGGCGTCGTGCTGACGATGCCGAACTACGGCGATACGAACGGGCGGCCGAAGTTCGACAAGCTGCCCTGGCGGTCTGGCAAGGTGGCCGAGGCGGACCTTAAGGCGTGGCAGGAGGGCAAGACCGGGTATCCGATCGTCGATGCCGGGATGCGCCAGCTTTGGGCGACCGGTTGGATGCACAACCGAGTGCGGATGATCACGGCGAGCTTCCTGGTGAAGCATCTGCTGATCGACTGGCGCGAAGGCGAGCGCTGGTTCTGGGACTGCCTCGTCGATGCGGATTACGGGAATAATTCGGTGAACTGGCAATGGGTCGCCGGGACCGGGGTGGACTCAAACATGTTCGGGCGGATCATGGCGCCGCTGACGCAGTCGGAGAAGTTCGATGCGGGCGACTATATCCGCGAGTGGGTGCCGGAACTGGCGGAAGTGACCGGCGACGCGATCCATGATCCGGACGAGTCCGGCTGCCGGCCGAAGGCGTACCCCGCGAAGATCGTCGGCCATCGCGAAGGCCGCGAACGCGCGCTCGAAGCCGGCCGGCACGCACGGTAGTGCCACATCTGCTCCCCTCCCTGGAAGGGAGGGGCGGGGGTGGGTTGGCCAGTTCGAGCCAACGACCGTCGACTAAGCGGAACCCGACCCACCCCCAACCCCTCCCTTTCAGGGAGGGGAGTGCGTTGTAGCCTTGATTACGTTCCAGCCGTTTCGGCGCCGACGCCTCTTTCCTAGCCGCCGCCCGTGTTGCATGGAGCGCCGCGATGACCGCCGTTCCCGCTTTCGACGATGTGCCCGCCGCGCAGGTTTCCCCGGTCGCGCGCATCGTCGCGCCGGTGTTCCACCACCTGCTCGACCGGATAGATGCCGGGCTGGAGAGCGGCGGCATCGATGCGCACTTGCCCGACGGAACGCGGCGGCTGATCGGCGGGCGTGCGCCCGGGCCTTTGCCGGTCGTCGTCGTACATCGCTGGCGCGCGCTGGTGAGGCTGGCGACGGCCGGGTCGGTCGGCTGGTACGAGGGCTGGGCGGCAGGCGACTGGTCGAGCCCCGATCCGGTGCCGCTATTCGACCTGTTCATGCGCAACCGCCGCTCGCTCGGGAGTTCGGCACGGTCGGGCGGCGTGGTGCGGCTGGCGGCGCGGGCTTGGCACCGGATGCGACGGAACGACCCGACTGGCTCGCGCAAGAACATCGCCGCGCATTACGACCTCGGCAACGACTTCTACGAGACTTGGCTCGATCCCAGCCTGACCTATTCGAGCGCGATCTTTACCGAGCCGATGGACGATGCCGAACCGCATGAGGCGGCGCAGGCGACCAAGCTGCGTGCGATCCTCGACCGGACTGGGGCGCGGGCAGGCGACACTATCCTGGAGATCGGCTGCGGTTGGGGATCGTTCGCCGAGATGGCAGCGCGCGCGGGTGTCGGCGTTGATGCGCTGACGCTATCGGTCGAGCAGAAGCGCCAGGTCGACGATCGGATCGCGGCGGCGGGGCTTGAGGGGGTGCAGGTGGCGCTGACCGATTACCGCGACGTCACCGGCACCTATGATGCGGTGGCAAGCATCGAGATGGTCGAGGCGGTCGGCGAGGAATATTGGCCGGTGTATCTCGACGCGATCGCGCGCGCGTTGAAGCCAGGCGGGCGTGCGGCATTGCAGTATATCTCGATCGACGATGCGATTTTTGACTCCTATTCGCGGAGTGTCGATTTCATCCAGCGCTACGTGTTTCCGGGCGGGATGCTGTTGTCGGAGCCGCGGTTTCGCGCGCTTGCGGAGGCGCGTGGGTTGGCGTGGGAGGACCGGCGCGGGTTCGGACTGCACTATGCCGAGACGTTGCAGCGGTGGCGGGTCGCGTTCGATGCGGCGGTCGCGGAAGGGCGGTTGCCGGCGCGGTTCGATGCGCGGTTTGTGGCGTTGTGGCGCTACTATCTGATGTATTGCGAGGGCGGGTTTCTCGGCGGCGGGATCGATGTCGCGCAGGTTACGCTGGTGAAGCGGTAGTGTTTTCCTGCGAACGCAGGAACACAGGGTAACGGGCGGTGCCGATTGTGACCCTGGGCTCCTGCGTTCGCAGGAGAACGGTTAGCCGACCCGCTCGAAGTGACCGGCTTCGAAGCCTTCGATTGCCAGCGCGACGATGCGATCTGCCACAACTGTCGGTTCCTTGACCGAGTTCGGATCCTCGCCCGGATAGGCGCGCGCACGCATCTTGGTCCGCGTCGCGCCGGGATCGACAATCGCGGTACGGATTGCACTGATCTCCGCCATCTCGTCACCGTATGCGCCAAGCAGCGTCTCGAATGCAGCCTTCGAAGCGCCGTAGAGGCCCCAGTACGCGCGGGGCTTGCGGCCTACGCTGGAGGTCACGCCGATTACTTTGGCGGACTTGGCCTTCTTCAACATCGGATCGAACGCCGCGATTAGCGCGGCCTGTGCGCTGACGTTGAGCGTCAGAACCTGCGCCATTTCCTTCGGATCGATCGCGGGGACCGACGACAGCGAACCGAGCATGCCCGCGTTAAGGACGAGGATGTCGAGCGCATCCCAGCGATCGCCGATCGCCGTCGCCAGCCGCCCGATGGCTTCACTTTCGGCCAGATCGAGCGGGGCGATCGTCGCCGAACCACCCGCGGCATGGATCGTCGCCTCGACCTCTTCGAGACCACCCGGCGTACGCGCCGTCAGGACGACATGCGCGCCATTTGCCGCCAGCGCGATCGCCGTCGCAGCGCCGATGCCGCGGCTGGCACCAGTGACCAGCGCCAGCCGGCCTTCAAGAGGCTTGTCCGTCATAATCGCTCCGCGAGTATCAGATGACGCGTTCGGCGAGCATCGCGAACTGGTCGACTTCCGAGCCTTCGTCATGGTCGGTCAGCGTCGTCGGGTAATCGCCGGTGAAGCACGCATCGCAATATTTCGGGCGGACATCCGCGCGCTTCGCCTCGCCGAGCGCCTTGTAGAGGCCGTCGATCGAGATGAAGTTGAGGCTGTCGGCATGGATGAAGCCGGTCATGCCACCCAGATCGAGCTTGGCCGCAAGCAGCTTCTCGCGCTCGGGCGTGTCGACGCCGTAGAAGCAGGAATGCCGCGTCGGCGGGCTGGCGATCCGCATATGGACTTCGGCGGCACCTGCCTCGCGCATCATCTCGACGATCTTGAGCGAGGTGGTGCCGCGGACGATCGAGTCGTCGACGAGGATGACCCGCTTGCCCTTGATCAGCGCGCGGTTGGCGTTGTGCTTGAGCTTCACGCCGAGGTGGCGGACCTTGTCGCCGGGCGAGATGAAGGTGCGGCCGACATAGTGCGAGCGGATGATGCCGAGCTCGAACGGGATGCCCGACTGCTGCGCATAGCCGATCGCGGCCGGCGTGCCCGAATCGGGGACTGGGATCACGAGGTCGGCATCGACCGGCGATTCGATCGCGAGCTGCGCGCCGATCGCTTTGCGCACCGAATAGATCGAGTGATCGTCGACGATCGAATCGGGGCGCGAGAAATACACCCATTCGAAGATGCACGGCCGCGCCGCCATCGGGGCGAACGGGCGGATGGAGCGGATCTCGGAGCCCTGGACGATGACCAGTTCACCCGGCTCGATCGCGCGGACGAAGGTTGCGCCGACGACGTCGAGCGCAACTGTCTCGGAGGCGAAGATCACCGCGTCGCCCAGCTTGCCCATGACAAGGGGACGAATGCCGAGCGGATCGCGGCAGGCGATCATGCCCTCGGGCGTCATTACGATCAGCGAATAGGCACCCTCGATCTGCTTCAGCGCATCGATGAAGCGATCGAGCAGCGTGCGGTAGTTCGACGTCGCGACGAGGTGGATGATCGTCTCGGTATCGCTGGTCGACTGGAAGATCGAGCCGCGGCGGACGAGTTCGCGCCGCAGTCGCATTGCGTTCGAGATGTTGCCGTTATGCGCGATCGCGAAGCCACCGGTCGACAGCTCGGCATAGAGCGGCTGGACGTTGCGCAGCGCGGTCTCGCCGGTCGTCGAATAGCGGACATGGCCGCAGGCAACGGTGCCTGGCAGCGAGCGGATCACGTCGTCGCGGTCGAAGTTTCCGGCGACGTGGCCCATCGCGCGGTGCGTGTGGAAATGTGCGCCGTCGAAGGTCGTGATGCCGGCGGCTTCCTGGCCGCGGTGCTGCAACGCGTGCAGCCCCAAGGCTACGAGTGCGGCCGCGCCATCGGTGGCCGAAACGCCAAACACCCCGCATTCTTCGCGGAGTTTGTCGTCATCATAAGGGTTTGTCGTCAGCATGCCGGTTCTCACGTCGTGCGGAAGCTGCCCTATACGAGCGGATCGCCGGCTTGTCGCCTGTTTGTAATAACATTGCGCGGATCGTTTTGAGGGGGCGGTCGCATCGGAGCAGGTTTCGGGTATATCCGGCGCATGACACACAGCCGCGACACGGGCCTGACGCTCGATCCGAAATTCGATTCCGCCGGGCTCGTGACTGCGGTCGTCACCGATCGCGTATCGGGCGACGTGCTGATGGTCGCGCATATGAACGCAGAGGCGCTGGCGGAGACGCAGGCGACCGGCGAGGCGCATTTCTGGTCGCGGAGCCGCGAGAAGCTCTGGAAGAAGGGTGAGACGTCGGGGAACGTGCTCCGCGTCGCCGAGTTGCGGATCGACTGCGATCAGGATGCGGTGTGGGTGATCGCGGATGCCGCAGGGCCGGCGTGCCATACCGGCGAGCGCACCTGCTTCTTCCGGCGGATCGAGGGGGGCAAGTTGGTGCCTGCCGAATGAAGCGGGTGCTGCTGCTTGCGTTGATGCTCGGCGGGTGTGGGCGGGAGCCAGCGACCGCGGTGGCGAACAGCGCGGGGGCTCGGCTCGAGGCCGCGGCGGAGACGGCGGGAATCGTGCCCGATCCGAATGCGCCGCTGCAAGGATCATGGGCGCGCGATACGGACCGCGTCTGCGTCGTCGGCACGGAAAAGACCGCACGGATCGGCGTCAGCGTCGACTATGGCGAGGATCAGGCGTGCGCCGCGTCGGGCACCGTCGAGCGGTCGGGCGATGCGCTGAAACTCGCGTTCGGTGCCTGCAAGTTCGACGCGCGCTTCGACGGTGACCGGATCGTGTTTCCCGCCGAAGTCCCCGAAGCCTGCGAGTCCCTCTGTACCGGCCGCGCCTCGCTCGCGGCACTGGCCGTCGACCGGCTCAGCGAGTCGCGATCGGAGGCCGCGACGCTACGGTCAACGAAGGGAAAGTTGCTTTGCGGCAATTGACGTTGACGTAAACGAGAGTTATTTCTCCGGGGATGGCGACACAAGCATCCCCTCGATTGCAGGCGACCCCGCAATCCTACGCGGTGATCGAGCCTCGGCATGATCGCGAAAGCTTCACGATCTCCGACCTCTCCGCCGAGTTCGACGTCACCGCGCGGGCGTTGCGGTTCTACGAGGACGAGGGCCTGATCGCGCCTGAGCGTCGTGGCACGCAGCGCATCTATTCGCATCGTGATCGCGCGCGGCTTGCCTGGATCCTGCGCGGCAAGCGCGTCGGGTTCAGCCTCGGCGAGATCCGCGAGATGATCGACCTCTACGATCTCGGCGACGGTCGGCGTGCGCAGCGCCAGGTCGTGATCGAGCGCAGCCAGGCGCGGATCGCGCTGCTGACCGCGCAGAAGCGCGACATCGATCTCGCCATCGACGAACTCACCAGTTTCGTGGCCCTCCTCGAAGTGAGCCGCGCCCAGGACAACCAAGGATAAACCATGCCCCAGTATACGCCCCCCGTCCGCGACACGCGTTTCGTCCTCGAGCATGTCGTCGGTCTCGATCGCTACAATAACCTCCCCGGCTTCGATGCGGCCTCGCCCGACGTCGTCGACGCGGTGCTGGAGGAAGGCGGCAAGTTCGTCGCCGAAGTGCTGTTCCCGCTCAACCTGTCGGGCGACCAGCAGGGTTGCACGCGGCACGAGGACGGCTCGGTGACGACGCCGGACGGCTTCAAGGAAGCGTATAAGCAATATGTCGAGAGCGGCTGGGCGACGCTCGGCAACCAGCCCGAATATGGCGGGCAGGGCATGCCGCACGTCGTGTCGACCGCGTTCCAGGAATACATGATCTCGTCGAACATGGCGTTCGCGATGTATCCCGGGCTCACGCACGGTGCGATCGCCGCGCTGATCGCCAAGGGTTCGGATGCGCAGAAGGCGATGTACGTGCCGAAGATGGTGTCGGGCGAATGGGGCGGCACCATGAACCTGACCGAGCCGCAGTGCGGCACCGATCTCGGCCTGATCCGCACCAAGGCCGAGCCGCAGGCGGATGGCTCGTACGCGATCACCGGCACCAAGATCTTCATCTCGAGCGGTGAGCATGACCTGACCGAGAATATCATCCACCTCGTGCTGGCCAAGACGCCGGGCGCGCCGGACAGCTCGAAGGGCATCTCGCTGTTCGTCGTGCCGAAGTTCCTCGTCGAGGAGGACGGGTCGCTCGGCGCGCGCAACGGCGTCACCTGCGGCTCGATCGAGCACAAGATGGGCATTCACGCGAACTCGACCTGCGTGATGAACTATGATTCGGCGACCGGCTGGCTGGTCGGCGAGGAGATGAAGGGCCTCGCCGCGATGTTCATCATGATGAACGCGGCTCGTCTCGGCGTCGGTCTCCAGGGTCTCGGCGTGGCCGAAGTCGCCTACCAGAATGCGGTCCAGTACGCGCAGGACCGTCGGCAGGGCCGCGCGCTGACCGGGCCGAAGGAGCCGCAGGAGAAGGCGGACACGCTGTTCGTCCATCCCGACATCCGCCGCATGCTGATGGAGGGCAAGTCGCTGACCGAAGGCCTGCGCGCGCTGATCCTGTGGACCGCGCTGCAGGCCGATCTAGAGCATCACGCCGAAACCGAGGAGGAGCGCCAGCTGGCCGGCGACATCATCTCGCTGCTGACCCCGGTTATCAAGGGCTATGGCACCGATATGGGCTATGCGATCGCGACCAACGCGCAGCAAGTGTACGGCGGCCACGGCTATATCGCCGAATGGGGCATGGAACAGTATGTCCGCGATGCCCGGATCGCGATGATCTACGAGGGCACCAACGGCGTTCAGGCGATGGATCTGGTCGGACGCAAGCTCGCGCAGAACGGTGGACGCGGGATCCAGGCGTTCTTCAAGCTGGTGGCGGACGACGTTGCTGCGGCGAAGGGCGATGAAGCGACCGCATCGTTTGCCGAAGCGCTGGAGAAGGCGAACGGCCAGCTTCAGGCGGCGACGATGTGGTTCATGGCGAACGGCATGAAGAACCCCGAGAACGTCGGCGCCGGTGCGGTCAGCTACATGCACCTGATGGGAATCGTCGCGGTCGGCGTCATGTGGCTGCGGATGGCGGTCGCTGCGGCGAAGCTGAAGGCAGCGGGTGAGGGCGAGGCTGCGTTTCTCGACGCCAAGCTGGTGACGGCGCGCTTCTATGCCGAGCGGATCCTGCCGGATGCGGGCGCGCTGCGTCGGAAGATCGAGAGTGGGGCGGAGTCGCTGATGGCACTGCCGCCCGAGATGTTCATGGCCGCCTGATCGGATCTGCCTTTTGCTCCCCTCCCTGGAAGGGAGGGGCAGGGGGTGGGTCGGTTTCCGCGGATCCGAACCGTTGTGGCTCAAGCGGGCCGACCCACCCCCAACCCACCCCTTCCAGGGAGGGGAGCAGGTTGCGCTTCCCTACTTAGGAGCGGCGGTAGAGGCTGGCGTGGTCGCCGGCAGGGGCGGGGTAGCCACCACCGTCTTCCGCCGCACCCCGTTCAATTCGGCACCCGCCGGAGCAGTTGGCGCAACGGCGGCAGGCACCGGCACAGCCGTCAGCGTCGCCTGAACCTTCATGCACTGCGTCGGATCGGCGCGTTTGAACTGGCGGCAGTTCCACAGCGACTTCTCGTAGCCGCTGGCCCGATCCCGCAGATAACTGAAACTGAGCGCCGCCGTCTGTGCCGGTGCCAACGGGAGCGACGTCGCCGCCTTGCTGCCGTCGGTCCACGCCATGTACCGGCAGAACGGCTTGTCCCCGCACGCTTGAGCCGCAAGCGCAGTGAGTCCGTCGGCGGTCTGGCCACGCGGCAGGGCTACGAGGATAGTATCGCCATCGAATGGCGCCGCGGGAGCAGCCGTCGTTTCGGTAACTGGTCCAAACCCCATCGCGATCGAAGCCTCCGCCAGCGCCGCATCCGCCTCAGCCAACGCAGCGCCGGTTTTGTGCGCGTCCGACAGCTCGGCAAGCTGGGCGATGACCGGCTCGACGGTCTCCGGATGACGGCCGAACGCAGGCGGCGTGCCCCACCAGCCCGACCAGCGGAAGAACAGATGCGTGTTCACCGCGGCGATCTTGTCGAGGCTCGACTGCCAGTACGGCACCACCCAGTCGGTATGGTAGTGCGTCGCGTAACCAACTTGCTTGAACACCGCGCCCGACAGCGACGCCGCAGCCACTTCGCGCGCCCGACGCCACGCGTCCTCCGTCGGATGCCACCGCGTGAGCGCGCCGTCGCAGCTGAAGCTGAACTGGCAGCCGGTCGAACGGTCCTGCCCCTCGAACACGACGCCGCACACGGTCTTCGGAAAGGCCGGGTGGCGCAAGCGGTTCAGCACGACCTGCGCGACCGCGCGTTCGCCAAGCGTATCATCGCCCGCCTCGTAGAGGATGCCCGCCGCCATGCAGTCCGTCGCGCGCGCCAGATCCTCTGGCCCACCGGCAAAGCGAAACGGTCGTGCCGCCGGGTTGGGATCGGTCGAGAACGGCACGGTCGCGTTGAACGCACGCGCGTCCTCGGGGCTGAGATCGACGAACTTGACCGGCTCGACCTCAGGCACTTCGGCTTGCGGCACGACCCGGCCCGCGGGCAGCTTCACCCGCTTCGAGGCGTGGACGATCGTGGGCGGGTTGGCGACGACCAGCGCAGGCCCGACGATCGCCAGCGCGGAGACGCCGACGAGGATGGCGCGCAGCACCGTCGTGCCGCGCGCGGAAAGCTCTGCTGTCACTGTTCGGGCAGGAAGTCCGGGACCGACAGATAGCGCTCGCCGGTGTCGTAGTTGAACCCGAGAACCCGAACGTTGTCAGGCAGATCGGGGAGCTTCTGAAGGATCGCTGCGAGCGTCGCGCCCGAGCTGATGCCGACCAGCATGCCCTCTTCGGTCGCCGAGCGCCGCGCCATGTCCTTGGCCACCGCGGCGTCGACCTCGATCACGCCGTCGAGTGCCTGCGTGTGGAGGTTCACCGGGATGAAGCCCGCGCCGATGCCCTGGATCGGGTGCGGCCCCGGCTGGCCACCCGCGATGACCGGCGACGCGGCGGGCTCGACCGCGTAGACCTTGAGCGACGGCCATTCCTTCTTCAGCGCCTCGGCGACGCCGGTGATGTGGCCGCCGGTGCCCACGCCGGTGATGATCACGTCGATCGGTGTATCGCGGAAGTCGGCGAGGATTTCCTGTGCGGTCGTAGCGACATGCACAGCGATGTTCGCAGGGTTTTCGAACTGCTGCGGCATCCACGAGCCTGGCGTCTGCTCGACCAGTTCCTTCGCACGCTCGATCGCGCCCTTCATGCCCTTCTCGCGCGGGGTCAGGTCGAAGGTTGCGCCGTATGCGAGCATCAGGCGGCGGCGTTCGATCGACATGCTCTCGGGCATGACGAGGACGATCTTGTACCCCTTTACCGCGGCGACGAGCGCCAGGCCGATGCCGGTGTTGCCGCTGGTCGGCTCGATGATCGTGCCGCCGGGCTGGAGGTGACCGTCCTTCTCCGCCGCCTCGATCATGGCGAGCGCGATGCGGTCCTTGATCGAGCCGCCGGGGTTCGAGCGCTCCGACTTCACCCAGACTTCGGATTCGGGGAACAGCTTCGACAGGCGGACGTGCGGCGTGTTGCCGATCGTGTCGAGGATCGAGTTGGCCTTCATGGCTTGGCTTCTCCGTGCTGAGGTTCGGTCTCTAACATCTCAGGCGGGTCAAAGGTTTTGGCCGCCTTGAGTTCCGGGAACAGTCGCGCCCAGCCGATCGTGATCGCAATAGCACCGACGCCGCCGAACACCACCGCGCCGACCGGACCGAGCAACGACGCCATCACGCCGCTCTCGAATTCACCGAGTTCGTTCGAGGCTGAGATGGTGAGCTGCGATACCGCGCTGACGCGGCCGCGCATCGCGTCTGGGGTGTGGAGCTGGATCAGCGACTGGCGGACATAGACCGAAATCATGTCCGCGCCGCCCGCGACGATCAGCGCGACGAGGCTGAGGACGAAGGCCGGCTGGACGGGGATGCCGGCGATTGTGCCGGGTGCGATGCCGAGCAGGTTTACGATCGGTGTGGCGACGCCGAAGGTCAGGATCGCGAGGCCGAACACGACGACGGCGATCAGCATCTTCACGCCGACATTGGTGCTCATCGGGCGGACCGAGAACCAGATCGCCGTCACCGCCGCGCCGATCCCCATGCCCGCCGCGAGAACGCCGAGCCCCTGCGAGCCGACGTGGAGGATGTCGCGCGAGTAGACCGGGAGCAGCGAGGTCGCGCCGGCCAGCAGCACCGCGAACAGGTCCAGCGTGATCGTCGCGAGGACGAGGCGGTTGCGACGGACATAGGTGAAGCCCTCGATGATGCGGGCGAGGGGGCGGTGATCGGTCTGCGCGGCGGGCTGAGGCACCGGACCGATCAGGAACATGAATAGCAGCGCGACGACGAACAGGATCGTCGCGACGCCGTAGGCGACCTCCGGGTGGATCGCGTAGAGGAGGCCGCCGACGCTAGGGCCCGCGATCGTGCCGACCTGCCAGGCGATCGAGCTGATCGCGATCGCGGTCGGGAGTACCGCGCGGGGGACTAGGTTGGGGGCCAGCGCAGAATAGGCCGGGCCGGAGAACGCTCGGGCGACGCCGAAGGCTACCGCAGCGACGAACAGTACGCCAAGCGTGAGGTGGCCGGTCCAGGTCAGTAACCACAACGTCGCGGCGGTTAGCACCAGCAGAGCCGTCGTGCCGCGGACGATCCAGCGGCGGTCGAAGCTGTCCGCGACCAGGCCGGTGATCGGGGTGAGGAGGAACAACGGCACGAACTGCGCGAACCCGATCATGCCGAGCATGAAGGCCGCCTGGCGGATGTCCATCGTCTCGCGGGCGATGTTGTAGACCTGCCAGCCGATCACGATCGACATCGCGCTGACGGCTATGGTGCCGGTGAAACGGGACAGCCAATAGGCGCGGAAATTGGCGATCCGTAAGGGATGCTGGTGGGGGTCTGTCGTGGGAGCCATTGCGATTGGCTTTAGGCGGTGGCGAACGGGGAGGGCAACCGGAGCTTTGCTTGGGGTGGGGATAGCGGCCTGGCCGAGCGTGCCCAACCGAAGAAAGCTTGTTTCCCCGCGAAGGCGGGGAGCCAGACTGGGCTCCCGCCTTCGCGGGAGAACAAGGAAGCGGGAGCTGTCCCGTCTGAGCAACCGGATCGTCATCACCGCTACCCGTGCATATGGTACCACCCCGGCGAAGGCCGGGGCCCAATTGGGGGACGTCGCAACTGAGCGATGGGCATCGTTACTGCAGCCTCACCAATTGGACCCCGGCCTTCGCCGGGGTGGTGGTACGCTGATCACTAGGGCTCGCGCGACGTACCGTACCCCCATCCCAAGCCCCCAAAACTAACATACCCCAGACGGGAATTGATGTTCCGCCCCGTCCGCGCCTATAGGCTCCCTCAACTCCCCTACGGAAAACGAGGTTTCCCACATCGTGGCCAAGACCCCCCCACCAGTACGCGCTATCGCCGAACCGCCGATCACCAACCGTGAACGGCCGGCCGAACCGAAACCGTATGAGGCGTCGAAGGACGAACTGCTCGAAATGTATCGGCAGATGCTGCTGATCCGCCGTTTCGAGGAAAAAGCGGGCCAGCTCTATGGCTTGGGCCTGATCGGTGGCTTCTGCCATCTGTATATCGGCCAGGAAGCGGTCGCTGTCGGCCTGCAGTCCGCGCTCAACGGCGAGACCGACTCGGTGATCACCGGCTACCGCGATCACGGCCACATGCTCGCCTACGGGATCGACCCGAAGGTGATCATGGCCGAGCTGACCGGGCGCAATTCGGGTATCTCGAAGGGCAAGGGCGGGTCGATGCACATGTTCTCGACCGAGCATAAATTCTACGGCGGCCACGGCATCGTCGGTGCGCAGGTGTCGCTTGGCACCGGCCTCGCGTTCAAGCACAAATATTCGAACGACGGCGGCATCTGCATGGCCTATTTCGGCGATGGCGCCGCGAACCAGGGCCAGGTGTACGAGAGCTTCAACATGGCCGAGCTGTGGAAGCTCCCGATCATCTTCGTGATCGAGAACAACCAGTACGCCATGGGCACGAGCGTCAATCGCGCCTCCGCCGAGGACCAGCTGTATCGCCGCGGCGAGAGCTTCCGCATTCCCGGCATCCAGGTCGACGGCATGGACGTGCTCGCCTGCCGCGGTGCTGCCGAGGAAGCGCTGGCGTGGGTCCGCGCGGGCAAGGGCCCGGTCATTCTCGAGATGAAGACCTACCGTTACCGTGGCCATTCGATGTCCGATCCGGCCAAGTACCGCACGCGTGACGAGGTCCAGGCGGTCCGCGACAAGTCGGATCCAATCGATCACATGAAGAAGCTGCTCGATGCGCAGGGCGTGACCGAGGCGGACCTCAAGTCCCTTGAACAGGAAATCAGGAAAATCGTGAACGAAGCCGCCGATTTCGCCGAGCAGACCCCGGAGCCGGATGCTGCCGAGCTCTACACCGACGTTCTGGTGGAGAAGTACTGATGGCGATCGAGATCAAGATGCCCGCGCTCTCCCCGACGATGGAAGAGGGCACGCTGGCCAAGTGGCTCGTCAAGGAAGGCGACAGCGTCAAGTCGGGCGATATCCTCGCAGAGATCGAGACCGACAAGGCGACGATGGAGTTCGAGGCGATCGACGAAGGTACGATCGGTTCGATCAGCGTCGCCGAGGGCACCGACAACGTGAAGGTCGGCACGGTCATCGCGACGATCCTCGAAGAGGGCGAGAGCGCGAGCGACAGCAAGCCAACCGAGGCACGCTCCGGCGATGCGGCCAACGCCGCGCCGAAGGAGACGCCGTCGGACGACAAGGCACCCCCGGTTCCCGAAGGCGCGTCGCCTGCGAAGGCCGAGAGCGGCACGCAGCAGCTCGTCGCGTCCGCCGAGAAGGTCGGCATCTCCGACCCGGCGATCCCCGAGGGCACCGAGATGGTCAAGACGACCGTCCGCGAAGCCCTTCGCGACGCGATGGCCGAGGAAATGCGCGAGGACGACCGCGTCTTCGTGATGGGCGAGGAAGTCGCGCAGTATCAGGGCGCGTACAAGGTCACGCAGGGGCTGCTCGACGAGTTCGGCGACCGTCGCGTCATCGACACGCCGATCACCGAATACGGTTTTGCCGGCATCGGTGCGGGCGCGGCGATGGGCGGCCTTCGCCCTATCGTCGAGTTCATGACCTTCAACTTTGCGTTGCAGGCGATCGACCACATCATCAACTCGGCCGCCAAGACCAACTACATGTCGGGCGGCCAGATGCGCTGCCCGATCGTGTTCCGTGGTCCTAACGGCGCCGCGTCGCGCGTGGGTGCACAGCATTCGCACAACTTCGCGGCCTGGTATGCGAGCGTCCCCGGCCTGATCGTGATCGCGCCGTATGACGCGGCGGACGCGAAGGGCCTGCTCAAGGCCGCGATCCGCACCGAGGATCCGGTCGTGTTCCTCGAGAACGAGCTGATGTACGGTCGCAGCTTCGACGTCCCCAAGCTCGACAACCACGTCCTGCCGATCGGCAAGGCGCGGATCGTCCGCGAGGGCAAGGACGTCACGATCGTCAGCTACTCGATCGGCGTCGGCATTTCGCTCGAAGCCGCCGAGAAGCTTGCCGAAGAGGGCATCGACGCAGAGGTTATCGACCTGCGCACGCTGCGCCCGCTCGACACCGAGACGGTCCTGAAGAGCCTCGCCAAGACCAACCGCATG
Source organism: Sphingomonas sp. PAMC26645 (assembly GCF_004795835.1). Classification (NCBI taxonomy): domain Bacteria; kingdom Pseudomonadati; phylum Pseudomonadota; class Alphaproteobacteria; order Sphingomonadales; family Sphingomonadaceae; genus Sphingomonas; species Sphingomonas sp. PAMC26645. The sequence continues at coordinate 2,742,565 of NZ_CP039249.1, read as the reverse complement.
ATCATCGTCGAGGAAAATTGGGCAACCTGCTCGATCGCCTCGGAGATCGTGTCGGTGGTGATGGAACACGGCTTCGACGACCTCGACGCGCCGGTGCTGCGCGTGACGAACGAGGACGTGCCGATGCCCTATGCGGCGAACCTCGAAAAGCTGATGCTGGTCGACGTCGCAAAGGTCGTGACGGCGGTGAAGAAGGTTACGTACAAGTAAGAAGATACGCCGGGGTTTCGCAACAAGCCCCGGCGTGTGCCATCGTCAGGTCGTGAACTTGTCGCAGGTCGATCGGATTGCGGCGGTTGCCGGTGCAGGATTGAAGATCTGGGAAAAATCCCGTCTGTCCCTGACGATGAACGACGCGATATAGTGGAGCTTGGTGGCGCCGCTTGGCAGCCAAGCGGTACCCACGACCGGCATATAGTCGTAGTTTATCTCGACGAACATTAGCCCCGAATTCGGCGGCGCGATGACCTTGGCGCCTGCGTCGCCCATGCCCCCGGCGGATACGATGCCATCGTTGGCGGGAGTAGCATCAGTGCCGTCGGTCGCCGACGTGGCACCATAGCTCGATGCATAGCCAGCCCCTGACTTCAGTCCCAGACAGCGCTGCCAGTGGATCACCTGATTGCCGTTCTGTTCCTCCAGGCTCGACAGCGTCACGCGCCCCCGCGTCGATAGCTTCATCGCCGCGCCCTGGTTGCGCAACGCTGCCAGAACGTCGTTGATATCGACCTCGCGGAGTTGCTCAGTCGCAAGCGAACTCTGTACGCCGACGCGAGACGCGTTGTCGGCGAGGTTCAGCGCCATCTGGCTGATGCGCAGATTTGCCAGCGCAAGATTTGCCGTCTCGACGCCGTACAGGCCGAGCGCGAGAACGATCGGCATCGACAGCGCGAACTCGAGCAGCGCAAGCCCCGAGCGGTCGCCCGACAACCTGCGCGCCGATCGGCAAACGCGTGCGATTCTGGTCATGTGCATACCGACTTTACCGTAATCGTGGTTTGCGTCGCATAGGGCTGGTTCTTGAGCAGGGTCTTGGCGCGAATCGTCTGGGTTGGCGCAACCCCGAAGAAACTCATGACCGGAAACAGGCGGGGATAGACGACGGTGACCGTATACAGCGTGACGTCGTCGGCACCGCCCTGACCAGTCTTGCCCGGATCGAGATCATAGGTGTTGTTCCCGTTGATATCGTCGAAGCATTCCTTGGGATCACGGACGCCGTTGCCGTTGGTATCCGTAAACGGTTCCGGATTGACCGAACTGAAGCTGGCGTAGCTTTTGCGGGTCGCGGAGAAGGTCGCTTGCGCGGCGATACTCTGCACCATCGTCGCCACCTTGGAATCGATGACCGCGGTGTTCTCCGAACCACCCTGGATAGCGGAATCCCGTCCAGCCTTTTGAAGCGCACCGTCGAGAATGGACTGGACATAGGTCTGATAGATCAGTTCACCCAGGCCCATGATCATCGCCAGCATGACGGGAAGGACGATCGCGAACTCGATGATCGTCGCACCGGTCCGATCGAGTGCAAGCGACGAGACCTTGCGGCGCCGGGTCACTTGGACACCCGCAGCATCGCAACCTGCGTCGCGATATTCTGGAATACATCCCGCAAATCCTTGTCGGATTTTGGCGCGAACGCCATCGCGGTCGTGGTCGCGCAAGCCTTTTCCTCGTTAGTGATGGCATCGCCCAGCGCGACGACATAGACCCGGATGTTGCGAGCCCGCGCGGCGTCGCACTCTGCGAGGAACCGGGCGTTATGCCGTGCAGTATAATCGTCCATGTCGGGATAGTTGCCGCCGGTTACGCGTTCGTCATACCGCTCGACGCCGTACATCCCGTAAATACTGGCGTTCGGTAACATCGCGCCATCGGTCATGAACACGATATAGCGATTGGGGGCGTTGCGGCCGGGCCAGGCCGCGGTATCGTCCTTGAATATACCCGTCGGGGATATGAACCGCATGCCCCAGATCATGCCGGTATCGTGATACGTGCCCCCAATGGCCCGAAAGTCCGTGGCATTGACGTAACCGCTGACGTCGTTGCGACTCATCGGCGCGAGCCTCCGCGCCGGCTTGCCGCACGACACAAAACCTGACTTCAGATATGCGGGATCACCACCGTAATTCTGAAACGATCCAGGATAATCACGGTCGCCAACGTCAATGCTGTCGTAATCATACCGATAATAGTATTGCTGGGGCCATAATGGCTTCCAGCGCGTGGCGTCGCTGTCGGGCACGTAGTCGGGGTCCAAATCGTCAGGCAAGTTTGCGGGATCGAACGAAGTACTCGAAGTCGTATCGCGTTCCTCGATGCATCCCTGCCACCGATTGTCGTTGGGGCCGTTCAGCTTGCTGGGATCGGCGACGTAGTCACCGGCAACATACCGCGATACGTCCATCAAGGGCGTCTTGGCATAGCGCCACAGCGGAACCACCGTCTGGTCCGACAGGGTGCACGTGCCGCCGTTAAATGAACTCCAACTCGATCTCCGAACGACTGCTTCGCCCGCGCTGTTGTAGCCAGTCGGCGGATACCGGCCTGCTGCTGCCGTACAGTTCGCCTGCGAGGTCCTGGTGCTCGACGACCGCGGATTCCCGACCGCGTCATCCCCGACGATCCGCCGCGACTGATAGGACCAGTTCTTGACGAGGTAATTGGGGTCGATCGCCGTGATCGCCGCGCCGACGTTCACCGTCGAAGTATAGGGCACGAAGCCATAGCGAATATGCGTCGACGGATCGGCGTTGGCGGCGAGCGTGTCGTAGAAGACCATGACGGCGTTGCGGAGCGCGACGATCCGTGACGTCGGTTTTTCCGTGTAGGAATAACCCGGAGTCCCGTCGGGACGCGTATAGGTCTCGTTGGTCATCGTGCACCCACCCGTCTCGGAAGGCGCGCAGGTCATCGACCCGGTCGTGTCGAGGATGAACATGACGTCGGTGTCGGCCACGTCGTACCGCGCTTCGCACGTCACGGTGAGCGTGACGTCCGGCGCTGCGAACATCTTCATGATCGTCATCGGAACGACCGACTTGGCGATGCCGGCAACCTGCTGGTCGGACGTCTTGGACGGGGTAAAATCCGCGGTCTTCGTACCCAGCCAGCCCAACCGAAAGTTGTTTTTGAAGAACGCGTTGGCCTGTGCTGTTGCAGTCGAGTCGAGCGTGGTGGCGTTGCTGCTCGTCATGAACTTGCGACCGGCAAGTGCGCCGGCATCGCACGCCTGCTGCAACCTTACCTTGACCACATACATGCGCGCCACGTCGATCGCCGATCCCGCCAGCGCCGCCAACGGGATCAGCGACGCCGCCATGATCGCAAGCGTATTGCCGCGGACGTCCGTTCTCAGCCGCCCCAGCACGGTGGTCGGCGTATCCGCCCGTTTGCTGTGATTGATGCGCATGCTAAGTCCCTGACGTCGATCGGTATCGACCACGCTGCCTCCTTGCGCGACGATCCGGTAAGCCCGGCTCAAGGAACATGGTTAACAAGCCCGGGAATAGATGCGGTGCGCCCTACGCTTCGCTATTGCGTCGGGATGATATCGCCCAATCCCGAGCAAAGGCTTGCGCTCAGCTATGCCCCCCCAGAAACCCGTCAGGCGCTCAAAACGCTGTTCTCGCTTGATGAAACTCTGGGGGCAATCGTCCGAACGACGCGCGAGCCGATCATAGGCCAGATGCGACTGACATGGTGGTACGAAACGCTCGGCCGTCTCGATACGGTTCCGGCGCCCGCCGAACCCGTGCTGGCGGCACTTCAGAACGAGGTACTGCCATTCGGGGTATCGGGCGCGATGCTGGGCAAGTTGACCGATGGTTGGGAAGCGCTGCTCGAGCCCGATCTCGATGCAGGCGCGATCGAGCGTTTCGCACGCGATCGTGGACGGCGTCTGTTCGATCTCGCGGCGACGATCGTGTCGGTGACCGACGACCGGATCGGCCTTGCGGGAGAGGGGTGGGCGCTGGCCGATCTCGCGCAGAAGCTGACGGAGACGGCAGGTCGTGAGTTGGCCCGTGTTCGGGCGAGAGCGGCGCTCGATCAAGCTTTGCAGGGCCGATGGCCTTCATCGGCGCGCGCTCTGGGGGCGCTTGCCGTGTCAGCCCGGTTCGACATGACGTCCGGAGCCGCTGGATCCGGCAGTCCGAAGCGCGTGGTGCGGTTGGCTTGGCATAGATTGACCGGATACTGACCAATCGGATGGGGATCGTCTGCGGCGAGGCCTAGCGTGCGCGCTGGGCAATGGGGGCGGCGTCGATGTGGCGATATCTGGCGGGTGGGGCGGCCGTGATCGCGTTGATCGCGGCAGGGTTCATGTTTTTTAGCGGGAAGGCGCGGCCTGGTCCGCTACTACCGCCGCAACCCGTGGCACAGGTTGGCAGCGGAGCGGTCACATCGGATCCGCTACCCGATGCCGCGCCCGAGGCGACTGAAAAAAACCCGCGAGCAGAAGCGGTTCGATCGCTACGACAAGGACCGCGACGCGAAGATCACGCGCGAAGAATATCTGGTCCAGCGGCGCAAGGCTTACGCGCGGCTGGACGTGGACGGCGATGGCAAGCTGTCGTTCGACGAATGGGCGGTGAAGGCGACAACCAAGTTCGCCGACGCCGACCGTGACAAATCCGGCGCGATGACCGCCCCGGAATTTGCCACGACGGCGGTCAAGCGGAAGGGGCCAGCTCGGGTGAATTGTCCGCCGGTTCAGCCTGTTGCCGAGGAGAGTTGAGCCACTCTGCGAGCGCCGCGCGGCCACGGTCGGTATACATCCGCTTGCGATCCGCCTTCTTGGTGCGGCCCGTGATCGGCGGGAACAGCCCGAAGTTCACGTTCATCGGCTGATACGTCTCGACCTCTGCGCCACCGGTGATGTGGCCGAGCAGTGCACCGAGTGCCGTCGCATACGGCGGAGGCGTGAGCGTCTTGCCGGTGAGTTCGGCCGCCGCGAACAGCCCCGCGAGCATGCCGATCCCGCAGCTCTCGATATAGCCTTCGCAACCGGTGATCTGGCCGGCGAACCGGATGTTCGGGCGCGACTTCAACCGCAGCGTCTCATCGAGCAGTTCGGGCGAGCGGATGAAGGTGTTGCGATGCAGTCCGCCCAGCCGCGCGAACTCGGCGTTCTCTAGGCCGGGGATCGTCCGGAACAGGCGGACCTGGTCGGCGTGCTTCATCTTGGTCTGGAAGCCGACGATGTTCCACAGCGTGCCCTGCGCATTGTCCTGGCGAAGCTGGACGACGGCGTGCGGCCAGCGCCCGGTCTTCGGGTTGTCGAGCCCGACCGGCTTCATCGGGCCATAGCGCAGTGTATCGACGCCGCGCTCCGCCATCACCTCGATCGGCATGCAGCCGTCGAAATAGGGCGTGTCTTTCTCCCACTCCTTGAACGGGGTCTTCTCGCCGTCGATCAGGCCCTGGTGGAAGGCCAGATACTGGTCCTTGTCCATCGGGCAGTTGATGTAATCCTTGCCCTCACCCTTGTCCCAGCGCGACGCGAACCAAGCCGTGTCCATGTCGATCGAATCGCGGTGGACGATGGGCGCGAGCGCGTCGAAGAACGCCAGCGCCTCACGGCCGGTCTCCGCGCCGATACCCGCGGCAAGCGAGGCGGCGGTGAGGGGACCGGTGGCGATGATCGTCGGGCCATCCGGCAGTGCGTCGATGCGTTCGCGAATGAGCGTAATGTTCGGGTGCTGGTCGATAGCCTCCGTCACGCTGGCCGAGAAATTATCGCGGTCGACGGCGAGCGCGGAGCCGGCGGGGACGCGGTGAACGTCCGCCTGCCGCATGATCAGCGAGTTAAGCGTGCGCAGCTCCTGATGGAGCAGCCCAACCGCGTTGGCTTCGGCATCGTCCGACCGAAAACTGTTCGAACAAACGAGTTCGGCGAGGCCGTCGGTCTGGTGCGCAGGCGTTTCTTCACCGCCGCCGCGCATTTCGGACAGGCGGACCTTGAGGCCGGCTTCGGCAAGTTGCCAGGCGGCTTCGGAACCGGCGAGCCCGCCGCCGATGACATGGATATCGTGGGTCATTCGGGTCAGATAGCGTCGGACGCTTGCCGTGTCAGGTCCGCAATACCACTTCGCCTGCATGACAGACCCGACGAAGATCTTCACGATCGGCTATGAGGCCACGACGATGGCCGATTTCCTCGCGGCATTGAAGGCGGCGGGGGTGGAGCGGGTGATCGACGTCCGCGCGCTCCCGCTGTCGCGGCGACCAGGCTTTTCGAAGACCTCGCTTGCCGCTTCGTTACGCGAGGTCGAGATCGATTACGTGCACCTGAAGGCGCTTGGGACGCCGAAGCGTGGACGTGATGCGGCCAAGAAGGGCGACGTCGCGACGTTGACCGCGGTGTATGACGAACAGCTCGAGCTTCCCGAGGCGCAGGCGGCCGCAGCGATGATGCTCGGGCTGGCGGCGGAGAAGCCGAGCGCGCTGCTCTGTTACGAACGAGACCCGTGCCATTGCCACCGTACCTTGCTGCTGCAGGCGGTAGGCGAGGGGACCGAGGTGGTGGATCTGTTCACTTAGGAGAGGTCGAACTCGCTTCAAACGCTCCGTCATCCTGACAAAAGTCAGGATGACGGGCGGGGGGCTGGGCCGAATGTTGCATAGAGCCTCACGCGCCGCTAACGAGCACCCATTCGCCCTGGACCCGGTGCAATTCCGGGTGGCTATTCCGGCCGCCGATCCGCCGGACAACGCAACGACGCCTCTGAAGTGAACCGCCTGCCAAGACAGCGCCGCGGTTCGTGCGTCCTATGCGGATACATCCATGACATCCTTATCTCTTTCTCGTTACCGAGCCGAATGGTTCAGCGGCCCGACCGCCGCACGCCGCGACATCCTCGCCGGCATGGTGGGCACGTTCGCGCTTATCCCCGAAGTCATCGCGTTCTCGTTCGTCGCGGGCATCGATCCCGAAGTCGGCCTGTTCGCGTCGTTCGTGATCGGCATCGTCATCGCCTTTGCCGGCGGGCGCCCAGCTATGATCTCCGGCGCGGCCGGCTCTGTTGCGCTGGTAGCCGCCGCGCTGGTCCACGCCCACGGCCTGCAATACCTGCTGGTCGCGACGATGCTCGCAGGGCTGCTCCAGATCGCGTTCGGGCTCGCCAAGCTCGACGTGCTGATGCGGTTCGTCTCGAAGTCGGTCCGCACCGGGTTCGTCAACGCACTCGCAATCCTGATCTTCTCCGCGCAGGTGCCGCAGATGGTCGGCGTCAGTTGGCCGGCCTATGCGATGATCGCCGGTGGTCTCGCGATCATCTACCTCATGCCGCGCATCTCGAACGCCATCCCGTCGCCGCTGATCTGCATCGTCGTGCTGACCGCGATCGCGATGTGGGTGCCGATGCCCCTCAAGACGGTCGGCGATCTCGGCAAGCTGCCCTCCACGCTGCCGTCGTTCGGGATCCCCGACGTGCCATTCACCTGGGACACGTTGCGGATCGTCGCCCCCTATGCGCTGGCGATGGCCGCGGTCGGGTTGCTCGAATCGATGATGACCGCCAGCGTGGTCGACGAGCTGACCGAGACGACGAGTTCGAAGGCGCGCGAGTGCACCGGGCTGGGCCTCGCCAACATCGCCGCGGGCGCATTCGGTGGCATCGCCGGTTGCGGCATGATCGGCCAGACCGTCGGCAACGTCCGCTATGGCGGGCGAGGACGGCTGTCGACGCTGGTCGCAGGCGTGTTCCTGCTGGTTGTCATGGTACCGCTCAGGCCTTGGGTCGCGCAGGTGCCGGTCGCGGCGCTGGTCGCGATCATGATCATGGTGTCGATCAGCACCTTCTCCTGGGGCTCGATCCGCGACCTTGCGCGGCATCCCAAGATGTCGAGCGTGGTGATGGTCGCGACCGTGGTTGTCACCGTCGCGACGCACGACCTGTCGCTCGGCGTCGGTGTCGGCGTACTGCTCAGCGGCGTGTTCTTCGCATGGAAGGTCACGCGGCTGATGGACGTCACGGTCGAGCACGACGCGGCGAGCGACACGCGAATCTATCGTGTCGGCGGGCAGGTGTTCTTCGCCAGTGCGGATATCTTCGCGGATCGCTTCGATCTTCGCGAGACCGCGCGGGCAGTGCGGATCGACCTGACGCGTGCGCATCTATGGGATGTCACCGCTGTAGCGGCGCTGGAGGATGTGGTGGCGAAGCTGCGGCGTCACGGCACGACCGTCGAAGTCGTCGGGCTGAACACGGCGAGCGAGACGCTGGTCGATCGCCACGCGCCCCTGCTGCTCGACTAACGTCCAGCAGCGTACAGGCTTGGCAGCTTCACCGAGGTAACGCTGCCAAGCCGCTGTTGTAGAATGGTTTTGCTTACTGCTGAGGAACGGTGTCGTTCTCGGCCGGGGCCTCATCGCGCGTTACACGCGCGGTCATGCCCGTCGCATCGGCATCGTCGCGCATCTGCTCGTCGGGCGCGACTGGCGGTTCGCGTTCGGGCTCGACCGCGTTCACCGTCGGAGGAGTCTCGACCGGTGCAGTCTCGACCGGCGCCGGCGCGGGCGTCGGCGCGGCTTCGGACTCGGTCACACCGGTATCCTCAACCATGTTGGTATCGGTCGGCGGCTGGTCGGGCTCCGAGCGCGAGCAGCCTGCCATGGCCATCGCGGCAAGCAGGCCGCCGGCAATGGCGGTACGCGTGCGGTTGGAAATCGTCATGTCTGGTCCTCTCAACGAGCGGCGATCGTCTGGCGAGCGGTGCGCGCCTCGATCTTGGAAGCGAGGGTGCCGTCCCAGTTATAGGGATCGGCGCGGAAGTTCATCTGGCCGTTGCCGCTGGCAAACGCGGTCCAATACAGCAGGTACACCGACACCGGCTTTACCAAACGGGCACGGACCGTGTCACCCTTGGCGACCGCGGCGTCGACCATCTCGGGCGTCCAGGACGGATCGCCCTTGAGCAGCAGGTCGGCGAGTTCCGCAGGCTTTTCAAGGCGAACGCAGCCATGGCTCGCAAGCCGGCTGAAGCTCGCGAACTTCGCACGGCTCGGTGTATCGTGGAGATAGACCGAATAGTCGTTAGCGAAATCGAACTTGAACCGGCCCAGCGCGCTCTGGTCGCCGGCCTGCTGCTGAAGCCGCGTGCCGTCGATCACCTTGATGCCGTTGCGCTTGAAATAGCCCGGGTTGGCCTTTTCCTTCGGCCACAGTTCCTTGGTCGCGATCGACGTCGGCACGTTCCACGGCGGATTGATGACGATGCTGTGGATCGTCGAGGACAGCATCGGCGTCTCGTCGCCGGGGCGCCCCGTCACCGCGCGCATCGACTGCACCGGCGTATCGCCGTCGAACACCGTCAGCACGGCCGCAGCGATATTCACCTGGATACGATCGCGCGGCAGGTCCTGCGGCAGCCAGCGCCAGCGTTCCATGTTCGCCATGATCTGGCGTACGCGGTCGCCTGCGGTGACATTGAGCGCGGCGAGCGTTTGCGTCGACACGATCCCGCTGGGGTTGAGGCCATAGCGACGCTGCGCGCGGCGTACCGCTTCCACCAGCGGCGCGTCGAACCGGTCGCCGCTCGTCGCAACGTCCTTGTCCTCCGCCGCGAGACGCTTACGCAGCGCGATCACGCGAGGACCGGTCGCGCCGATCGTGAAGTCGGGACCGGAGGCAAGCGGTGCCCAGCCGCCGGCCGACGCGATCGACCGATAATTCTGGAGGCCCTTCCGCAGGCCGTCATACCCCGCATAGGGCGGCGGTAACGACGCGAACCATGCCGCGATCCGGTCGAGCCGCACGGCATCGGCAAAGGCAGGCGTCGGATCGTACGCCGGCGGACGCAGGCCCCAATCCCGCTGAAAGTCGGCTTCGCTCAGCCGCCCGGCATGCACCGCGCGGGCATGGTCGAGTGCCGCGCGGACGAGTTCGTCCTTGCTCGGCGCGGTGGTCGACGCGGTTGCGGCCGACTTCAGGCCCTGCGCGACGATGTCGCCGTTGAGCAGCCTGTCGAGCAGCGCGGCCTGCGTATCGCTCAGCGGCGGCACGGTGATCACCGGCGGCGCGAGCGTCGGCGTTGGCATCGCAGCGGGCGTGGTCGGGACGACCGGCGGCGGCGTAACCTGCGCGAACGACGGGGTTGCCATCAACAGCGGTGTTGCCGCGAGCACCGACCGGATCACGCCAGTCTTCATTCGTCCATCATCGAAACCGCGAGCCATAATCGTCCTGTCTTGTATCTGGTCGATGCTTTCGCACGACGTAGCTCTCCCTTAGCTGAACCGGACTCGCTAAGCATCGCCAATCGGGCAAAATTAACCTTTCAGGCCAGGGGAGGGGATTTTTCCTGCCGGGCCAGCACTTCATAGGCCATCACCGCGGTCGCGACCGCAGCGTTGAGGCTGTCCGCCTTGCCGAGCATCGGGATCTTGACGAGCACGTCGCACGCCTCGGCCATCTCGGGCGGCATGCCCTGCGCTTCGTTACCCGTCAGTAGGAAGGTCGGGCCGGTATAAGTGGCCGCCCGGTAATCGGTGTCGGTGTCGAGGCTGAGACCAACGAGCTGGCCGGGGCCGGTCCGAAGCCAGGCGTGGAACGGCTCCCATTCGGTCTTCACCACGGGAATTGTGAACAGGGCGCCCATGCTCGCGCGGACCGCCTCGACCGAGAAGGGATCGACCGACTCGCCGATCAGGATCAGACCGCCCGCGCCGACCGCATCGCCGGTGCGCAGGATCGTGCCGAGATTGCCCGGATCGCGCAACCGTTCGGCGACCAGCCAGATGCCCGACGTCGTGCGATCGAGGTCTTCGAGCGTCGCGTCGAACTCGTCGAATACGCCAACGACAGCCTGCGGGTTGTCCTTGCCCGACAGCTTCGAGAGAATGTCCGGCGTGGTCTGGATCGAATCACCGCCGGCATCCTCGACGTCCATCGACAGCGCGTGGACGAGCGGATGGTTCGCACTCGCCGCAGCATAGAACAGCGTACGGGGCAGGCGACCAGTCTCGCGCGCTTCGGTGAGGATCCGCAGACCCTCGGCGAGGAACTGCTTGGCCGCACGCCGATGCCGTTTGTCGCGCAGGTCGCGGACGTACTTGATCAGTGGGTTCGAAAAGGCGGTTATCTCGCGGGGCATCTAGCGCCCCTTCCGCTTGCGGGAGGGGTTGGGGGAGGGGTTTGTAAACACGCCGTCGCTCATGCCCTCCCCCGACCCCTCCCGCAAGCGGGAGGGGAGAAAGACGGTCAATCCTCGCCGAACTTCGCCTCGACCAGTTCGGCGAGCGCGGCGACCGTATGTTCCGCGCCGTCGCCGGTCGCGCTGATCGTGATCGCGTCGCCCATCGCCGCGCCGAGCATCATCAGCCCCATAATCGACGTGCCGGTGACGTGATCCGACCCGTCCTTGGTCACGCTGACCTCGACCGGATGCGACGACGCGAGCGTCACGAACTTCGCACTCGCGCGCGCGTGGAGCCCACGGCGGTTGGTGATCTGGACGGTACGAGAGACCTCGCTCACGCCGCAGCCTCGCCGAGAACCTCGGAGGCTACCGAAATGTATTTGCGCCCAGCCTCACGCGCCGCCGCGACCGCCGCGACGACGGTCATCGATTTCCGCGCCGACCCGAGCCGGATCAGCATCGGCAGGTTCATGCCCGCAATCACTTCGATCCGGCCGCGCTCCATCAGCGAGATGGCGAGATTGGAGGGCGTGCCGCCGAACAGATCGGTCAGCACGATCACGCCGCGCCCGACATCGACCGCCTGGATGGCGGCGGCGATATCCGCGCGGCGCTCCTCCATGTCGTCGTCGGGACCGATCGCAATCGGCGCGACGCGTTCCTGCGGGCCGACGACGTGGATCATCGCGCGAACGAATTCCTCGGCCAATCGACCGTGCGTTACCAGAACAAGGCCGATCATGTCAGCGTTTCATACTCATAAGACGACCGGTGATCCTTCGAGCGCATCTTGTGGAGCGGCCCCCAGGTCGCGGTGTGCGATACTGGGGGAAAATCCCGCGTCGCGCAACCGTCGCGCCACGCGGTCGGCGACGTGGACCGACCGGTGTCTCCCTCCGGTACACCCGAACGCGACCGTGACATAGGACTTGCCCTCCGCCCTGTAGCGCGGAAGCAACAGCATTAGCAGCTCCTCGATCCGACTTACGGCCGCCTCGTAGGCGGGGTCGTCCATGATGTAGGCAGAGACGTCGGCGTCGAGCCCGGTGCCGGGGCGCAACTCCGGGTCCCAGTGCGGATTGCGCAGAAAGCGCATGTCGAACACGAGGTCGGCGTTGCGGGGCAGGCCGCGGGCGAAACCGAACGAGCGAATCGACAGCGTCGGCGCGCCGAGTTCCCCGCCGGCAAAGCTCGCGCGGATCTGTTGCGCGAGTTCGTTGGCGGCCATGTCGGTCGTATCGATCAGGCGGTTCGCCCAGTCGCGAAGTGGCGCGAGCAGCTCGCGCTCGCGGCTGATCCCGTCGTTTGCGGGACGGTCTAGTGCGAGTGGATGACGGCGGCGGGTCTCGGAGTAGCGGCGTTCGAGTTCGGCGCCCGAGCAGTCGAGGAACAGCATTCCGATCTCGAGCCCATGACGGTCCCGGAGATCACGGATGCGGCCGACGATCCGTTCGGGGTCGAAGTCGCGCGTGCGGGCGCCGATGCCGATCGCGAGCGGCTGCGAGTCGTTGGTCGATCCTTCGGGGAGCGGTGCGTCGAGCAGGCGATCGAGCAGCAACAGCGGGAGGTTGTCGACCACTTCCCAGCCGAGATCCTCCAGCGTCTTGAGGACGGTCGACTTGCCCGCCCCGGACATGCCGGTGACGAGCAGGATGTCCTTGGGACGCGTCATTCTATGGGCTCCGGATTGCGCAATGCGAGTTCGACCTTGATTGGGGCGGAGGCTTCGAAGGGATCGACCGCGAACTGGCGGACGTCGATCCCGGCAATGTTACATACGCGGCGTTCGGGCATCCGTTCGACCGCGCCATCGACGCGGACGAGGAGCCCGACGGGAACGTCCTCGACGTACGGCATGGCGACGATGCCGATCCCGCGGACTTCGATCCGTCCGGCGATCGTCGTCGGTGCACGCGCGAGCAAGGTTGCGCCCGCGCGCACCACGAGCGTCTGGTCGTCGCTGACGAGGATTGCGCCACGATCGATTAGGCGCAACGCGAGGTCGGACTTGCCCGATCCCGATGCGCCCTCGATCAACACGGCCATGCCGTCGATGGCGACCGTGGTGGCGTGGAGCCTGTCGGAGGAGGGGACGACCACGCGGCGTCCTTACTCCGGCAATTCGGCGAGCGGTAGCCTTACGACGAAGCGCGCGCCATCGAGCCTGTCCTCACGCGATTCGACGAAGATCGCGCCCTGGTGTCCGTCGACGATGGTGCGCGCGATCGCGAGGCCCAGCCCGGAATGCTGGCCGAATGTCTCGCTGTCCGGACGGACCGAGTGGAAGCGCTTGAACACGTCTTCGCGCGCGTCTTCGGGAACGCCGGGACCCTCGTCCTCGACCCGGATGACGAGGTCCTCGCCCTCGCAGATTGCGGAGATCGCGATCAGGCCGGCGTCGGGCGAGAAGGACAGCGCGTTGTCGATCAGGTTCTCGAACACGCGTTCGAGCCGCGCGCCTTCGCCGAGTATGATCGTTCGATCGTCGGGGTTGCGATCGAACCGGAGGCGGATGCCGCGCTCCACACCACGCGCATCGCGTTGCGCGACCAAGCCGTCGATCATCGCGGCGATGTCGACCGGCTCGAACTTGGCGCGGCTGAGCTGGGCGTCGAGTCGGGAGGCTTCGGAAATATCGGAGAGCAGTCGGTCTAGCCGGTGAACGTCGTCGCGGACGATCGCGAGCAACTGCGCCTGAAGCGCCGGGTCCTTCACGCGCGACAATCCCTCCACCGCGGACCGGAGCGAGGCGAGGGGGTTCTTCATCTCGTGCGTAACGTCGGCGGCGAATGCCTCGGTCGCGTCGATGCGAGCGCGGAGTGCGAGACTCATGTCCGAAAGCGCGCGCGCGAGCATGCCGAGTTCGTCACGGCGCGAAGGGAGGCGCGGCACGACGACTTCACGTGCACGACCTAACCTGACTCGCACCGCCGCCCGGGCGAGACGACGAAGCGGGCGGACGATCGTGCGGGCGAGGAACAGCGACAGCAGGACCGAGACGATCGACACGCCGAGCAGCACCATGCTGAGCCGGAACCGCTCGATCCGCACCGTCTTCGTGATGTCGCGTGCGTTGACCGTCGTCATCACGACCCCGCCAGCGCGGAGCGGCGCGGCGGCAGTCAGCACGGGCGTGCGGTCGGGCGCGCGCCAGACCGTCGTGGAGACGGCGCTGCGTCCGCGGACTGCGCTCACGTCGGGCCATTGCTGCGTACCGCTGCGCTCGCGGTAGAGCGGCGGGCGGGGCGCCATTACGATCACGTCGATCGACGCGTCGAGAAAGCGGGCGATCGTCTGGTCCCAGTCTTCCTTGTCGGGGTCCATCAGCACAAAGTTGCGCAAGCCCAGAGCGCGGCTGTCGGCGATCGTCCGCCCGCCCGCATCGAACAACCGGATCCGCGACCCCGTATCGCGCGCGAGCCTCAGCACCAGCGGATCGCGCAACGCCGGATCGACCGCGGCGATCGCCTCGCCGATCAGCCGCGCTTCGCGCGCCGTCTGCGCAACCCGGTTGTCGACCACCCGGCTGCGATACGAATCAAGATAGAAGAACCCGCCCGCAAGCAGCAGCAACGCGAAGATGTTGACCGCCAGGATCCGCCGCGTGAGCGAGATCTGCCCCGACCACCGCAGCGTAAGATCGCGGCCGTCGACGCCGAGCTCATTCCTCAGAAAATCGATACCCGGCACCATATAATGTCTCGATAGCGTCGAAGGCTGGATCGACCTGCCTGAACTTACGGCGGAGTCGTTTTATGTGGCTGTCGATGGTCCGGTCATCGACATAGATGTCGTCCTGATACGCGGCATCCATTAGCTGGTTGCGCGTTTTTACGATCCCGGGACGCTGCGCGAGCGTCTCGAGGATCATGAATTCGGTGACGGTAAGCGTAACTGGTTCGCCACCCCACAGCGTGCGATGCCGCGCCGGGTCCATGCTGAGCCGTCCGCGATCGAGTGGTCCGGCAGCTTCCGCCTCGGTCTCGGTGCCCGGCGATTGCGTCAGTTCGGTACGGCGCAGGATCGCACGGATGCGGGCGATCAACAGCCGCTGCGAGAACGGCTTGGCGATATAGTCGTCCGCGCCCATCGCGAGGCCGAGCGCCTCGTCGAGTTCGTCGTCTTTGCTGGTGAGGAAGATCACCGGGATCTGGCTCTTCTCGCGCAGCCGACGGAGCAGTTCGAGCCCGTCCATCCGCGGCATCTTGATGTCGAATACCGCGAGGTCCGGAGGGTTGTCGGTCAGCGCCTTCAACGCCGTCTCGCCATCCGAATAGACGCGCGTGACGAAGCCCTCGGTCTGCAGCGCGATCGACACGGAGGTCAGGATGTTGCGGTCGTCGTCGACCAGCGCGATCGTTGCCGTCATCTGGGGAGCTTTGCCTCGGTCGTTGGCGTGTCGGCGTAGGGCAAACCGCCGCCGCACTCAACTAGAGCCGTATCGGGACGGCGCTGCGGATCAGTGGATTTGACCGGCGGAAAACTGCCCCGTACAGCCGGCCGCAACGACATACATACGTATGCGATAAAACTTAGGAGAGAGAGCCCGTGTCGAGCGAGCGTATTCCGGCCGTCGGCCTATCCGCGCAGGGGATCGAAACCCGTGCCAATCTACACTGGAACATGGTCACCGCGCAGCTCGTCGAGGCGGCGTTGGAGCGGAACGAGGGGACGCTGTCCGCGGACGGCCCGCTGGTCGTCGAGACGGGCGCGCATACCGGTCGTTCGGCGCAGGACAAGTTCATCGTCCGCGATGCCGAAACCGAGACGACCGTGTGGTGGGGCAAGAGCAACAAGGCGATGGAGCCCGCACATTTCGCCGCGCTGAAGGAGGATTTCTTCGCGGTGCTGGCGCAGAAGGACGAGCTGTTCGTGCAGGACCTGTACGGCGGATCGCAGCCCGATCACCGCGTCAACGTCCGTGTCGTCACCGAACTGGCGTGGCACAACCTCTTCATCCGGACGATGTTGGTGCGGCCCGAGCAGGCGGCGCTGAAGGGCTTCGTGGCGGACTACACGATCGTCGACCTGCCGAGCTTCCGCGCCGATCCCGCTCGTCACGGCTGCCGCAGCGAGACGGTGATCGCGGTGAACTTCACGGACAAGCTGATCCTGATCGGCGGCACGAAGTATGCCGGCGAGATGAAGAAGTCGGTGTTCGGCTTGCTCAATTACCTCCTTCCGCCGACCGGGGTGATGCCGATGCATTGCTCGGCGAACATGGGCGCGAACGGCGACACCGCGGTGTTCTTCGGCCTGTCGGGCACCGGCAAGACGACGCTGTCGGCCGATGCCAGCCGGACGCTGATCGGCGACGACGAGCATGGCTGGTCGGATACCGCGGTCTTTAATTTCGAGGGCGGGTGCTACGCCAAGATGATCCGCCTCTCGGCCGACGCAGAGCCGGAGATCTTCGCGACCACCAAGCGCTTCGGCACGGTGCTGGAGAACGTCGTGATGGACCCGGCGACGCGGCTGCTCGATCTCGACGATCACACGCTCGCCGAGAATAGCCGCGGCGCGTACCCGATCGACTTCATCCCGAATGCGTCCGCCGAGAACATGGGGCCGGTGCCGCGCAACATCGTGATGCTGACCGCGGACGCGTACGGCGTGCTGCCGCCGATCGCGAAGCTCACGCCCGACCAGGCGATGTATCACTTCCTCTCCGGCTATACCGCGCGTGTCGCTGGGACCGAGATCGGCGTGACCGAGCCCGACGCGACGTTTTCGACGTGCTTCGGCGCACCGTTCATGCCGCGGCATCCATCGGTCTACGGCAACCTGCTGAAGGAGCGGATCGCGAAGGGCGGCGTCGACTGCTGGCTGGTCAACACCGGCTGGACCGGTGGCAAATATGGCGTCGGCAACCGCATGCCGATCAAGGCGACGCGGGCGTTGCTGAACGCCGCGCTGGACGGGAGCTTGAATGATGCGGAGTTCCGTACGGACCCGAACTTCGGGTTCCAGGTGCCAGTGAGCGTGCCAGGCGTCGACAGCGCGATCCTCGATCCCCGCACGACCTGGGCGGATAAGGACGCCTACGACTCCACCGCGGCGAAACTGGTCGACCTGTTCGTCGAGAACTTCGCGCAGTTCGCGGAGCATGTCGACGAGGGTGTCCGGCAAGCGGCGCCAAAGGTGAAAGAGTCGGCCTAAACTCCTCTCCCCTTGGGGAGAGGAAGGGGCCCACACGACGAAGTCGGGTGGGAAGGTGAGGGCACGTGGTACGGCGTGCCCTCACCCTCGCCGCTACGCGGCTTCCCTCTCCCCTGAAGGGAGAGGGTTTAGAGAGTCTCCACCACCACCTCGCCATCGACAACCGCAGCAACGCGAACCCGCACTCCAACCGCGGCATCTTCACCCCGAGCCGGCCAACTCCCGTCGCCCACCAATACCCGGCCACGCCCGCCAACCAGCGCGGTCTCCACCACCACAACCTGACCCACCAGCCGCGCCGAGCGATCGTTCAACATCGGATCGCCGCCCTCGACCGGATAATCCCGGTACCAGCGCTTGCCGATCAGCACGGTCACCGCGCTCCAGACTGCAAACGCCGCCAGTTGCGCAGCCACCGGCAAGTCCGGCAACACGTACACTGCCACGCCCGTCACCGCCGCGGCGATGGCGAGAAACACCAGGAACACCCCCGGCACCGCCAGTTCGGCGATTCCCAAAACCAGTGCCGCGATCAGCCAGGCGCCAGCCGCCCCGATCCCATCCATCAGCTTTTCGGCAACTCGAACGGACCCTTCCGCGGCTCAGGCTTGACCGGCGGCGACGCGGTCGCGTCGCGCAACGCGTCCTTAGCCAGCTCGCCAATCCCCCCAAGCGTCCCCATCAACTGCGTAGCCTCGACCGGAAACAGGATCGTCTTCGCATTGGGCGAGGTGGCGAACTTGCCGATCGCCTCGACATATTTCTGCGCGATGAAGTAATTGATCGCCTGCGCGCCACCCTCCTCGATCGCCTGCGACACCGCACGCGTCGCCGAAGCCTCCGCCACCGCGGCCCGCTCGCGCGCCTCGGCATCGCGGAAAGCCGACTCCTTGCGCCCCTCGGACTCGAGAATACGCGCCTGCTTCTGCCCCTCGGCGCGGAGAATCTCGGAAGCCCGAGAACCCTCCGCATCCAGAATGTTGGCCCGCTTCTCGCGCTCCGCCTTCATCTGCCGCCCCATCGCGTTGACGATGTCGGCCGGCGGACGAATGTCCTTGATCTCGACGCGCGTGATCTTCACGCCCCAAGGCGTCGTCGCGTGATCGACCACGTTGAGCAGCCGCGCATTGATCTCGTCGCGTTTCGACAGCGTTTCGTCGAGGTCCATCGACCCCATCACCGTGCGCAGGTTGGTCGTCGTGAGCTGCAACAGCGCCTGGTACAGGTCCGACACCTCGTACGCCGCCTTCGCCGAGTCGAGCACCTGGAAGAACACGACCCCGTCGGTCGAGATCATCGCATTGTCCTTGGTGATGATCTCCTGGCCGGGGATGTCGATCACCTGCTCCATCATGTTCACCTTCCGCCCGACGCGGTAGAAGAACGCCGGGTAGAAATTGAAGCCGGGCCGCGCGACCGTGGTGAAGCGGCCGAAATGCTCGATCGTGTATTGATAGCCCTGGTGGACGATCTTGATGCTGGTGAAGAGGTACAGCAGCACCAGCGCCAGCAGGAGCGCGGCAACGATCAGGCCCATCGAACAATCCCCATCCGTGTATCGCACCGCTATAGCACGTGCGTGAAGGACAGGCCTAGCCGTACGCCGCGCCTTTGGTTACATGGCGCGCCACCTCACACCCAGGAACGGCAGCTCTCATGGATATCCGCCTCGGCCTCACATTCGACGACGTCCTCCTGTATCCGGGGGAATCGGACGTGCTGCCAAGTCAGGCCGATACCCGTACGCAGCTGACGCGCGGCATCGCGCTCAACATCCCGATCCTCTCGTCCGCGATGGACACCGTCACCGAAGCCGACATGGCCATTGTGATGGCGCAGCTCGGCGGCATCGGCGTGCTCCACCGCAACCTGACCGTCGAGGAGCAGGTCATCGCGGTCCGTCAGGTCAAGCGGTTCGAGTCGGGCATGGTGGTCAACCCGATCACGATCAAGCCGACCGCCACGCTCGGCGAGGCGCAGGCCCTCATGTCGGGCCACCGCATCAGCGGGATCCCGGTGGTCGAGGCGGACGGCAAGCTCGTCGGTATCCTCACCAACCGCGACGTGCGGTTCGCGGGCGATCCAAAACAGCCCGTCAGCGAGCTGATGACGCACGAGAACCTCGCCACCGTCTCGACGGAGGTCGGCAAGGAAGAGGCGCGTCGCCTGCTCCACGCCCGCCGCATCGAGAAGCTGTTGGTGGTCGACGCGCAGTATCGCTGCGTCGGGCTGATCACCGTCAAGGACATCGAGAAGGCCGTGATGTTCCCGGACGCCACCAAGGACGAGGCGGGCCGCCTGCGCGTGGCGGCGGCGACGACGGTCGGCGACAAGGGCTTCGACCGGACCGAGCAACTGGTCGACGCCGGCTGCGACCTGATCGTGATCGACACCGCGCACGGCCATAACCGCGACGTCGGCCGTGCGGTCGAGCGCGTGAAGAAGCTGTCGAACTCGGTGCAGGTCGTCGCTGGCAACGTCGCGACCGGCGAAGCGACGCGTGCGCTGATCGGTGCTGGCGCGGACGGGATCAAGGTCGGTATCGGCCCCGGCTCGATCTGCACCACCCGCGTCGTGGCCGGCGTCGGCGTGCCACAGCTGACCGCGGTGATGGATTGCGCCGAAGCGGGTCACAAGGCTGGCGTCCCGGTGATCGCCGACGGCGGCATCCGCACCTCGGGCGACATGGCCAAGGCGCTCGCGGCCGGCGCATCGACCGTGATGATCGGCTCGCTGCTCGCCGGCACCGACGAGGCGCCGGGCGAGACGTTCCTGTACCAGGGCCGCGCGTACAAATCGTACCGCGGCATGGGCTCGGTCGGCGCGATGGGCCGCGGGTCGGCGGACCGCTATTTCCAGGGGGACATCAAGGATCAGCTGAAGCTGGTTCCAGAAGGCATCGAGGGCCAGGTCGCGTACAAGGGGCCGGCAAGGGATGTCGTTCACCAGCTCGTCGGCGGCATCAAGGCGGCGATGGGGTATACGGGCTCGGCGACGATCCCGGATCTCCAGGCGCGGGCGGAGTTCGTGCAGATCACCGGCGCGGGCTTGATGGAGAGCCATGTCCACGACGTGACGATCACCCGGGAAGCACCGAACTACCCAACGCGGTAAGAGCGGGAACTTCCCCCCTCCCTGAAAGGGAGGGGCAGGGGGTGGGTCGGTTTCCGCAAGCTCGGCCGCTGGTGACTAAAACGAGCTGACCCACCCCCAACCCCCTCCCTTCTTGGGAGGGGCAAGTCGCGCCGAGTCCACTTGGCGCCCTAATCGCGATCCTAACCCAAGCAGTTTCCCGTCATCCCGGCGAACGCCGGGACCCACGGACACGGCGGAGCCAGTGAAGCGCGCAACCACCACCCAAACCGCAACCGTGGGTCCCGGCGTTCGCCGGAATGACGGGGAAAAGGATGACGGGGGCGGGGGATGAGAACCACCGCAACGCGCACCGCGCCCCGAAATTATTCCCCTCCCGCCCGCGGGAGGGGCTAGGGGAGGGGATGATGACGAACACTCCCTACCAAGCCTCCCCTAGAACCAACGCAAAGTCGGGAGCCCAGAAGTGACTCCCCCAGCACGCACCCAAGCCGCGATCGAACTCCTCGACCAGATCATCGCCGCCGCCCGCGAGTCCGGCGCCGCCGCCGACACGCTGATCGCCCGCTATTTCGCCACCCGCCGCTACGCCGGCTCCAAGGACCGCCGCGCCGTCCGCGACCTCGTCTACGCCGCGATCCGCAAGGCCGGAGACCGCCCCGAGAACGGCCGCACCGCGATGTTGCTCGTCGCCGACTCCGATCCGGAAGTGGCGGCAACCTTCGACGGCTCCACCCACGCACCCGCCCCGATCGCCAAGGACGAACCGCGTGCTCGCGCCGGCGTCGCGCCGCAGTGGCTGAGCAAGGCCCTCCGCGCCTCCGGCCTAGACGGCGCCGCGCTGACCGACCTCGCCGGCCGCGCCACGCTCGATCTCCGCGTCAACACGCTGATCGCCGACCGCGCGACCGTCCTCGCAGCGCTTCCCGAAGCAGAAGCCACCCCCCACGCCCCAGACGGCATCCGCCTCCCCACAGGCACCAACGTTGAAGCACTCCCGCTTTTCAACGAAGGCTCGCTCGAGGTGCAGGACGAAGGCAGCCAACTCGTCGGCCTCGCGATGCAGGCCAAACCCGGCGAACGCATCGTCGATCTCTGCGCCGGCGCTGGCGGCAAGACGCTCGCACTCGCCGCGACCATGAAGAACGAAGGCGTGATCCTCGCCTGCGACACCGACCGCAACCGTCTGGCACGCCTCGCCCCCCGCGCAACCCGCGCCGGCGCGACGATCGTCGAGAGCCGCCTGCTCAACCCGACGCGTGAGATCGAGGCGCTCAGCGAATGGGCCGGTCGCGCCGACGGCGTGCTCGTCGATGCCCCATGCTCGGGCACCGGCACGTGGCGGCGCAACCCGGAGGCGCGCTGGCGGCTCACCCCCGACCGCGTCTCGCGTCTGCAATCGACGCAGCAGCAGGTGCTCTCCGTCGCAGCCACGCTGGTCAAGCCCGGCGGCGCGCTCGTCTTCATCGTCTGCTCGCTGCTCGACGCCGAAGGAACGGACCAAGTCACCTGGTTCCTGAACGCGCATCCCGGCTGGACGACCGAACCCCTGACGCTCCCCGCCGGCGCGAAGCACGGCCACGGCGTCCGCCTCGAACCCGGCCGCGACGGCACCGACGGCTTTTTTGTCGCGCGCTTCCGGGCTGCGTGCTAGCCAGCCGACCTATGGCTCAACTCACGGCCAAACCTGTATCCCGCCTGGAGACGATGATGCGTTTTTCGTCCGTTGCCCTTGCTGCCGCGCTGACCGTCGTATGCGTGTCGACTTCGCTCAGCGGGCAACGCCCCGACGCCCAGATCGACGCGCGCTCGATGCAGTTGTTGGCGCAGGGCCGTTCGCTTGTCGCCGTGGGCAATCTCGACGGTGCCACCGATGTGCTCGAAACGTCGGTCGCAGTCGATCCGCGCAATCGTGCGGCGTTCCTCCTGCTGGCACGCGTCGCGGAAACGCGTGATTTGCCAGGCAAGGCGATCCGCCTGTACCGCGAGGCGCTGCTGCTGGAGCCGAACGACGTCGCGGCGTTGAAGGGGCAGGGCGAGGCGCTAGTCGCCAAGGGCGCCGTGGTCCGCGCAAAGGACAATCTCGTGAAGATTCGCACGCTCTGCAAGGGCGTCTGCCCCGAAGCGACCCAACTCGCGGCAGTGATCGCCAAGGGCCCGCCGATCGCAACGACCCAAGTCGAGAAGACTCCGGTCGCCGCCAAAGACTAACAGGCCCCCCTCCCTGAAAGGGAGGGGCAGGGGGTGGGTAGGCCCGCTCGTGCCGCCACCGTCACCTCATACGGAAGCCGACCCACCCCCGGCCCCTCCCTTCCAGGGAGGGGGAAGATCAGCCGACCGCTTTCGCCAACGCCGTAAAATCCGCGACCGACAGCGTCTCAGCCCGCCGCGTAGCCTCCACCCCGATCCGCTCCAGCGCATCGAGCGCCCCCGGCACACCCTTGAGACTCTGCCGCAACATCTTCCGCCGCTGGCCAAAAGCCGCGCCCGTAAGCCGCTCGAGAACCGCAAAGTTCACCCCGTCCGGCGCCTCGACCGGCACCAGATGCACCACCGCCGACATCACCTTCGGCGGCGGCGTGAATGCCGACCGGTGAACCGGCATCGCGATACGTGCGGTCGAGCGCCACTGCGCCAGCACCGCCAGCCGCCCATAATGATCGTCATTGGTCTTCGCGACAATCCGCTCGGCGACTTCCTTCTGAAACATCAGCGTGCACGATTGCCACCACGGCAACCACGACGTCGACAGCCACCCGACCAGCAACGCGGTGCCGATGTTGTACGGCAGGTTCGACACGATATGCGGCTTCCCCTCGAACAGCGTGGGCGCATCGACCTCCATCGCGTCGCCCTCGATCACCCGCAGCCGCCCCGGATACGCCTCGCCAAGCTCTGCCAGCGCAGGGATACACCGCCGGTCACGCTCGATCGCCGTCACCCGCGCACCCGCCGCAAGCAATGCGCGCGTCAGGCCACCAGGACCGGGACCCACTTCGAGCACCTCGGCATCCTGAAGATCACCCGGCACCGCCGCGATCCGCTTCAACAACTGCCCGTCGAACAGAAAATTCTGCCCGAGCGCCTTACTCGCGTTCAGTCCATAGCGCGCGATCACCTCGCGCAGCGGTGGCAACTCCGTCACCGCATCGCTCACGACTGCGCAGCGGTCTGCGCGCGCCGGTCCGCCGCCTCGCCCGCCATCGCGATCGCGGCGATCATCGCGCCCGGCTCGGCGAGGTTCTTGCCCGCGATCGCGAACGCGGTGCCGTGATCGGGCGAGGTCCGCACGATCGGCAGGCCGAGCGTCATGTTCACGCCCTCGTCGAAATGGATCGTCTTTAACGGCACCAGCGCCTGATCGTGATAGCAGCACATCACGACATCGTAGGTCGCCCGCGCCCGCGGATGAAACATCGTATCCGCCGCGAACGGCCCGGTCGCATCGATGCCCTCATCGCGCAGGATCGCGATCGCCGGCGCGATGATCTCGATTTCCTCGCGGCCAAGCGCACCCTGTTCGCCCGCATGCGGATTGAGGCCGGCAAAGGCGA
The DNA here is from genome assembly GCF_004795835.1 of Sphingomonas sp. PAMC26645. NCBI lineage: Bacteria > Pseudomonadati > Pseudomonadota > Alphaproteobacteria > Sphingomonadales > Sphingomonadaceae > Sphingomonas > Sphingomonas sp. PAMC26645. The sequence goes on along the minus strand of NZ_CP039249.1, from coordinate 2,718,614 downwards.
GCCGCGGGTTCTCGATCCCGAAGTTCCGCAGCAATCCCCGAGCGGTCGCGCGAGCCTTGGCGACGATCAGTTCGACCGTCAGCAAAGCCGAAACGTCCTTCAACGGCACGTGGGTCGTGATCGGCACCACCTTCAGCGACGGTCCCGCCAGCATCATCACAGCATTATCGCCCGCAACCCCGTAGCGCTCGGCGACGAACTCGGTCTGCCCCGGATGCGTGAAGCCGATGGCGTACAGCTGCGACTTCGACACGGGTCCGGTGACCAGCGCCCGCGCGGCACCGGTGCGAACGAGACCCACCGCCAACTCCAGCGAATGCAGCGCACACCGCGCGCCGTCCGCATCAGGCTCACCCGGCACGATCGCGCCCGCGTCGCCTACGGTCAGGACGGGCAACGCCTCGCTAAAAACGGCTGCTGCCGCGCCCATATCCGCAATCCTCGCGATCGGCCCGGCCCAGACCCGCTCGATCGCCCGCGCATCGCCCACCGCGACGAACGGCGGAAGGCCATGAGTCTCGCGCGCATCCCACGCCTTGGCGATGATCTCGGGCCCGATCCCGGCAGGATCGCCCATCGACACCGCCAGCGGCGGGGTGCGGCTCACGATCCGATCACCGATATTCGACCACGGCGTCACGCCGAAGATCGCGCAGCTTCTGCTGGGCGCGCAGGTTGACGCGCTGCTGCTCGAGCTGCCCCTGGATCTGCTCGGAGTTCGGTACAGACCCGCCAGCCGCCTCGTCGCGACCGCACAACACCAGCGCACGAACGCCCTGTTCCGCCGACCCGAACGGCGGGCTCGACTCGCCGACCTGGAGCTTCAGCATCACTTCCTGAAGCTGCGGCGGCAGATCGCGGATACGCACCGTGTCGTTGTCGACCACGTCGGCACCGATTCCAGCCGCGACCTTCTCGACGGTACCGCAGCCACGCAATTCCTGCGTCGCCTTGGCAAACGCCTGCGCACGCGCGGAGGCCTGTGCCTGGTTGGTGTTGGGCGGGAAGCGCAGCGTCAGCTGCTTCAGGCTGAGCTTCGCATCACGCGGATCGGCAGTCAGCACCTGGCGCTTGTCGGTCAGGTACAGGATCGAATAGCCGCCCGAGACCTCGATCGGTCCGGCAACCTGGCCGACCTGCATCGTCGTAGCCGCCTCAGCCAACTGCCCCGGCAGCGTCGCCGCACGGATCCACCCAAGATCGCCACCGACCGCACGCGTCGACGCTTCGGAGAACTGTCGCGCGTAATATTCGAACGGCTGCGCGCCCTTCTGGATTTCCTGCAGGATCTGCTTGGCGTTCGCATAGACCTGCTGGCTGTTCGCCGGGGTCGCCGCGAGATAGATTTCCTTGAGGTTGAACTCGTCGGTGCCCTTGGCCGCCTGGAGACGATCGATGATCGACTTCACTTCCTCGTCGCCGACGTTGACGAACGGCTCGACGCGGCGACGCAGATAGCGCTGCCAGGCGAGCTCGCCCTCGATCTGGCGCTTCAGCGACCGCTCGGACGATCCGGATTCGCGCAGATACGCGCGCATCGCGACCGGCGTACGATTGAAGCGCTTCGATACGCCGTCATAGCTCTGCGTGAGCTCGGCCGGGGTAATCGTGATGTCGGCGGTCTTCGCTTCCTGAATCTGGAGCGTCTCGTCGATCAACTGGCGCAGTACCTGCAGTTTCAGCCGCTCGCGATCTTCGGGCGACAGCTTCGCCTCGTTCGCCATTGCCACGAGGGCGACTCGCTGGTCGACGTCGGTACCGGTAATGACGGTATCGTTGACGATCGCGGTCGGCTTGCGGACGTTGGGATCGACCTTGCCGAAGATCTGGAGGTTGGTCGGGATGTCGAGACCGGTATTGTCCGGCACGCTCTGATCCTGGACGGTCTGCCCCGGAGCCGAGGGCGCCGGCTGGGCCTGGGCCGGCTGGGCCTGAGCGGGCTGGGTAGGCGCAGGTCGCGCCCCGCGCCGACCCTGAGCGCCCTTGGGAGGCACAGCCTGGGCGATCGCGCCTGCCGCCAGCGCAGCCAGGACCACAGAACCGATCACACGGCCGCCACGCGCCGCCAGTCGAACATCATGCTTCAAGTGTCGGTATCCCATCATCGCACGCCGTAATCCGCACCGTCATTGCCATGGCGGCGCATATCCGGCGACGTTTGCCTCAAAGTAGCTGAACGCGGGCTTAGCGGCCGAGGTTGGTGAAGGCCAGCGTCAACAGGAAGCTGTTGCCCTTACGCGCGTCGCCGGTGTCGTTGTACGTCCGCCGCCAGGTTCCGCCGAGACGCAGGCAGTCGTCCTCATACTGGACGCCCAGCCGGTGGCGGATCGGCGTGAAGCCATCGCTGCGGGACAGCGGATCTTCCGATGCGTTGGTCAGATCGACCACGCCCGAACCGAACGCCGACCAGAACCGTGCGAACTGCACGCGTCCCGCAACGCGGACTTCCTCGCGATCGCGCAGATCCTCGATCGAGGCATCGATGTTGCGGTTGAGCTTGAGATACCCGACCAGAACATAGGTCGCGCGCGAGCCGATCGTCGCGTCCAGCTCGTTGCGGCGGATCGCGAAGCCATCCTTGTCGAGCCGGTAGCGGTGGACGATCGACACGAAGTCGCGGAACCGGAGCTCGCTGCGCCCGACGATGTCGGAGAACCGGTCGCTGAGCCCGGTGCCGTCGGGCAGGATGGTCGGCCGCTTGTCGACACGATAGCTCTGGCCGACGTTGGTGGTGAACGCGATCCCCGGCAAATCGAGCGCCCATTCGCCACCATAGGTGACGCGTGACGAATCCTCGAACCGATCATAGCCGGCGAACCGGTTGAGCGAGAACAGGTTGGTATCGTCCAGGTCGACGGCGCGCGAATCCTCGTTCGGCAACGAAAGATTGGCGACCTTCGGTGCCGCGACGAACTGCACCTGCGGCGTAAAGCGCTGCGTACCCCCCAGGAACGTGCCGATGAACGGCAATTTCACGTCCACTGCGGCCGCACCGATGGCACGCTGGCGGAAGCCGCCGAACCCGCGATAGGTCGGGTTGATGGTCGCATCGATCTCGTTGCTGTTGTACAGGTCGCCCCGCGCGAACGCGGTGAAGGTGACTTCCTGGCCCCAGTTCGTGAAGCGGCGCAAATCCCATTGCAGACTCGCGAACGCGCGCTGCGTGTCCTGCCCATCGGTGCGGGTCAGCGCGACCGTGTTCAGTTGGAGCTGGAATCGGCCACCGACGAGGCCATCGTCGAACCGCTTGCGATAATCGATCTCGGGCAGCGCGATCGGCTGCTGCCCCTGGCTGTCCGCGACGCGCAGGGTCTGTGCGTACCAGCCGCTCAGCGAGAAATAGCTGCTGTCGTCGATCCGCTCCAGGCTTGCCGTGGTGCGCAACCGGTCGTCGCGCGAAATGTCGTAGCGGCGCAGGAACGTGCGGTCGGTCGTCAGGCGGAGCGACCCGCTCGCGGTCCAGTTCGGCGTCAGCTGATAGCGTGCCATCCCGTCGATATAGCCGCGAAACGCCATGCTGGTGTCGGTCGGAGTGGCGGTCGTCAGATCGTCGCTGCGCCGGCTTTCGGTTGCATAGGCGCGGACCTTGAACGCCCCCTTCGAATTGAGCGCGGAATAATCGACCTGCGCCATCGGCAGCACGCTGCTGTAGATGTGCGGCGTGATCACCAGCCCCTGGTTCGGTGCGAGCTTCCAGTAATAGGGGACGCTGACTTCGACGCCGTTGACGCGGCTATACCCCCCGTTCGGCGAGAGCAGGCCACTGTCGCTGCCGCCACCGACGGGGTTGGAGAATTCGGGCAGCGGCAGGCTCGGCAAGCCGAAAAGGTGCAGCCGCGCGCCCTTGTAGAAGATGCGCTTCCGCTCGGGGCGATAGGTGACGCGAACCGCGGTGATCTTCCACGTCGGTTCCTTGGGACAACCGGCGGTGTTGGTGACGCTGCACGGCGTGTAGGCGGCGGTCTTCAAATTGACGGTGCCGTCGGCGTCGCGCGTGCCCTGCTGGGCGGCAAGGCGTCCGCCCTGTTCGAGCACGACGAGCATGTTGTCGACCACGCCGTCCTTCAGCGAATCGGTCAGGTTGATTTCGTCGCCGTACGCGATGTCGCCTTCGGGATTGGTGACCGCAATGTTGCCGGTCGCGACGACCTTGCCGGTCTTGCGGTTCCAGACGACCTTGTCGGCGCGAAGCCGGCTGCCCTGCCGGAACATCCGGACTTCACCCGTCGCGGTGACGATATCGGTGTTGGTGTTGTACTCCAGCGCGGTGGAGCTGAACTGTACCTGGTCCTCAGCCGGCGTCGTTGTCGACGCGTTGGCGACCGGCGGGTCCTGCACCGGAGGCGCGACCGGGCGGTTCTGGAAATCTTGGGCCTGGGCAGGCGCAGCCGCGATCCCGGTCGCCAACGCGAGCGAAAGGGCGCAACCCGTCAAAAGGTCGATACGCAACACGATCCGAACCAACCCCTTTGGCACTGGGCAGCCGTTTGCCGCCATATCGCCCGCCTATCGCATCACCGGCGCTTCCCTGCAATCGCCGTGAGATGACAGGCCGCCACCTTGCTTTGCCGTACCCGCGGCATCAACTTATGGGGTACGCACATCCGTTCAAAAGCTTCCCGAGGTTTCTTCATGCAGATCGTCTTCGCCCCGACCGTTCCCGCCAACGCCCCGATCCTCGCCGTGCCCGTCGCGAAGGACGGCTTGGCGACGATCAACTGGAGCGCGATCGGCGGCGATGGCGAGGCGGTGGCGACCAGCGCGGCGTCTGCGGCACGCTTTGCAGGTGAAGCAGGCTCGGTGGTCGAGCTGTTCGTGCCGGTCGACGGCGCGGTTCGCCAGGTCCTGCTCGTCGGAGTCGGCGCGGGCGAGACGGCGGATTGGGAGAAGGCTGGCGGCGCGATCACCGCACGCCTGCTGACCTCGGGCGCGACGTCGGTCGTAGCCGACCTCTCGGCCGGTGCCACGCCGACCGCGAAGGCGGCCGCACACTTCGCCGCTGCCGCCGCGCAGCGCGCGTGGCGCTACGACACGTACCGCACGAAGCTCGCCGAGAAGTCGAAGCCGACGCTGACCGAGATCACCATCGCGGGCGCACCCGACGGCACGGATGCCGCTTGGACCGAGACGGCCGCGGTCACCGGCGGTCTCGACCTGACGCGCTGGCTCGTCACGTCGCCGCCGAACGTCGTCTACCCCGAGAGCTTCGTCGAGAAGGTGACGAAGGATGTGGAAGGTCTCGGGCTCGAGATCACCGTCCTCGACGAGGCGCAGATGACCGAGCTTGGCATGGGCTCGTTGCTCGGTGTCAGCCAGGGCTCGCGCCGTGAAGCGCGCATCCTCGCGCTCAAGTGGAACGGGGCAGGGGCCGATGCGCCCACCCTCGCATTCGTCGGCAAGGGCGTGACGTTCGATTCGGGCGGCATCTCGATCAAGCCCGGTGCGGGCATGGAAGACATGAAGTGGGACATGGGCGGCGCTGGTGCCGTCGCCGGCGCGATGAAGGCGCTGGCCAGCCGCAAGGCGAAGGCGAACGTCGTCGGCGTGATGGGCCTGGTCGAGAACATGCCTGACGGCGCCGCGCTGCGTCCAAGCGACATCATCACGTCGATGTCGGGCCAGACGATCGAAGTGCTCAACACCGACGCCGAGGGCCGTCTCGTGCTCTGCGACTGCGTCACCTGGGTGCAGCAGGCGCACAAGCCGACCACGATCGTCGATCTCGCCACGCTCACGGGGGCGATGATCGTCGCGCTCGGTACCGAGAATGGCGGCATTTTCGCCAATGACGACGCGCTGGCCGACCAGCTGATCGCGGCGGGCAAGATCACCGGCGACACGCTGTGGCGTTTCCCGCTGTCGCCCGCCTACGACAAGCTGATCGACTCGCCGATCGCCGACATGAAGAATGTCGGCCCCCGCGGCGCCGGCTCGATCACCGCGGCACAGTTCATCAAGCGCTTCGTCGACGCGGGCGTGAAGTGGGCGCATCTCGACATCGCCGGCATGGTCTGGTCGGACAAGCCGGGCACCAACCACGACAAGGGCGCAACCGGCTACGGCGTCCGCCTGCTCGACCAGTTCGTAGCGGACAACTTCGAGGTCTGAGGCCATGAATTCCCCTCCCGCTTGCGGGAGGGGTTAGGGGAGGGGCCAACCGCGAGCGGTATCGAGCGAGGCAAGGCCCTCCCTCGACCCCTCCCGCAAGCGGAAGGGGAGTAACAATGCAGGTCGATTTCTACCACCTAACCAGCCCCCTCGACCGCGTCCTCCCACGCATCGCCGAGCGCGTCGTCCAAACCGGCGGCCGCCTCCTGATCGTCGCCGAACCCGAAGACCAACGCGTCGCGCTCGACCGTCTCCTCTGGTCCTACGCCCCCGAGAGCTTCCTCCCCCACGCCCAGGCCGGCAGCAACGACGACACCGCCCAACCCATTCTGATCGCTCAGGATATCCAAGAGGCGGCCCCCGCCAACGCTGCCCGCAACGTCGCGGTGGTAGACGGACGTTGGCGTGACCTTATCCTAACCTTTGACCGTGCCTTCCACATCTTCGACGACGAAGCGATCCAGGAAGCGCGTCTAGCGTGGAAGGCGTTGGCTGACCGTGATGGTGTCGAACGCCGCTACTGGAAGCAGAACGACTCCGGCCGCTGGGAACAGGCCGCATAGGTTGCTTTACGGCCGTCCCCCGCCTAAGCGCCGCGCATCCTATTACCGTCAACACAGGAGCCCGTGACCATCATGGCCGCGAACCGTACCTTTTCGATCATCAAGCCCGACGCAACCCGCCGCAACCTGACCGGTGCGGTCACCAAGATGCTTGAGGAAGCCGGCCTGCGCGTCGTCGCTTCGAAGCGCATCCAGATGACCCGCGAGCAGGCCGAAGGCTTCTACGCGGTCCACAAGGAGCGTCCGTTCTTCGGCGAGCTCGTCTCGTTCATGATCTCGGGCCCGGTCGTCGTCCAGGTTCTCGAAGGCGAGAACGCGATGCAGCGCAACCGCGACATCATGGGCGCTACCAACCCCGCCAACGCAGAGCCCGGCACGATCCGCAAGGAACTCGCCGAGTCGATCGAAGCGAACTCGGTCCACGGTTCGGACTCGGACGAGAACGCCGAGATCGAGATCGCGTACTTCTTCAAGCCCGAAGAAATCGTCGGCTGATGACCTGGCGGATGCGACGCGCAGGGCCGGGCGATGCGCCCGTGCTATCGCTCGTCGCATCCGCCACGTTCCTCGATACCTACGCGACCGTGCTGACCGGGGCGGACATCGTCGCCCACTGCACGCGCAACAACAGCATCGCCGCGTTCGATACGTGGCTGTCCGATCCGCTGACAATCGTGACGCTGGCCGAGTACGAGCCTGGCCACGCGCCGACCGGCTACACGGTGTTGACCGCGCCGGACTTCCCGATCGAACCTGGCCCCGCGGACATCGAACTCCGCCGCATCTATCTGATGAAGCAGGCACAAGGCTCAGGCCTGGGCGCCGCCCTGATGGCCCGAGCATTCGAAGAAGCCGCCGCGGCCGGCCGAACCCGGGTCCTGCTAGGCGTATGGGACCAGAACACCCGCGCCCGAGCCTTCTACGAACGCCAAGGCTTCAAGGTAATCGGCAGCCGCCAGTTCACGGTCGGCACCACGCTGCACGACGACCCGGTCTACGCCAGGGCGGTCTGAGTAAGACGCGTACGAAATCGAAGACCCCACCCCGGCGAAGGCCGGGGCCCAGTTGGCTAGGCGGGAGTAACAGCGGGCAGTACCCAGTTAGCGACGTTCCCCAACTGGGCCCCGGCCTTCGCCGGGGTGGTGTCTAAGCCGTCGGCTTTTCTTTCGCCCAGATCGCATCAAGCTTCGCCTGATCGCCACCGCGCTGGCGAACCTGCAAGCCTTCCAGTTGGAAGGCCCGACCACGCAACCTACGACCATGAGTCTTCCAGATCACATCATAGATCCCGCTAGCCGACCGCGTAGTATCCCCATCGAAATACTGCACGCTGACCAAAACCGGCAGCCGCCCCGCACGATCGTCCGACCCACCATCGGTCAGCTTCAACATCGCATCCGAAACCCATGATCCATCGATGATCGGCTCAGCCGGCGGCCGCTGCGGCGAGACGCCGAGCGCACGCGGGAACGTGATCGTCACGTCCTGAAGATCATGTCGGGCATCCTTGAGCAGCAGCGAATCACCGCCATCCTGCACGATCGCCGAAAGATCGATCTTCGTCCGCTCGCGCGCCGCACTCGACTGCGCCGCGATCTTGTCGGCCTCGTTCGCGCGGTGATCCGACCAGTTGGTCCACAGCGTCAACGCCGCGATCAGCACGCCCGCAACCGCCACGACCTCGGCCAGCGTCACCCAACGCCGCCGCGTCGCTGCAGCCTCGCGCCGTTCGGTCGGTGTCTCGGTGCTCATCGTCCGCCGGCTTCTAGCAAACGGGCAGGGGCCGCCAATTCCCAACTCCGCGCGATCCGGTCCTCGACCAAGGCCCAGTCCGGATCGTCGGCGACATTCATCCCGACCCAACCGGTCGCGCCGAGATAGGCCGGCCGCGAATACACTGCCGGGTTCGCCTCGACGAGCGTCGCCTGTTCATCGGTGCCACTGGTCTTCACGCACACCATTGTCAGTCCATCGCCGTGATGATCCGCCCGGAACTGCGCGAACTGCCTGTCGGCCACGAAGAAGGTCGGCTGGCCGTGTGAAACCTTCTCCTCGGTCTCGGGCAAGGCAAGCGCCGCCGCACGCACGCGGTCGAGGGGGGACAGATCGGTCATCGCGTCACGAACTCCGCCAAGGTCTTCGGGTACAAAGCATGTTCCGCCGCCAGCACGCGATCTGCAAGTGCGTCCGCGTCGTCGCCGGCAAGGATTGGCACCTCGGTCTGCCCAAGCACCACGCCGCCGTCTAGCTCCTCTGTCACGACATGCACCGAGCATCCGCCAACCGCATCGCCCGCCGCGATCGCGCGTGCATGCGTGTCGAGGCCCTTGTATTTAGGCAGCAGCGAGGGATGGATATTGACGATCCGATCCCGCCACGCCGCTACGAACCCGTCCGACAGCAACCGCATGTACCCGGCGAGCGCAACGACCTCGACGCCGGCCTCGCGCAACGCCGCATCGATCGCCGCCTCGTAGGCCGGCTTCCCCAGACCCTTCGGCGAGAGCGCGAACGTTGCCACGCCCTCAGCGCGGGCCCATTCGAGCCCGGCCGCCTCCGGCTTGTCGGACGCTACCAATGCGATCTCGTACGGGCACGCCGCCGCGCGTGACGCGCCGACCAGCGCCATCATGTTCGATCCGCGCCCGGAGATCAGCACGCCGACGCGCGTCTTCTCAGCCATGCGTCGCGGTCCAGTCCTCGCGCGCGCTCCAGGTGCCCGCCGATCCGCGCACCGTGCAGCCATGCGACCCGGTCTCGATCCGCCCGATAGTGAACACCGTCTCGTCCGCCGCCTGAAGCGCCGCGGTCACCGCCTCGGCCTCATCGGCACTCACGATCACGACCATGCCGATCCCGCAGTTGAAGGTCCGCGCCATCTCCTCCGGCTCGATCGCGCCCTGCGCCTGCAGGAACGCCATCAACCGCGACTGCTCCCACGCGTCCGCATCGACCACCGCATGCACGCCCTCAGGCAGCACGCGCGGGATGTTCTCGAGCAGGCCACCACCGGTGATATGCGCCAGTCCCTTGATCCGCCGCTCGCGCAGCAATGGCAGCAGGCTGGCGACGTAGATGCGAGTCGGCGCCATCAGGTGATCGATCAGCAACCGGTCCTGGTCGAACAAGGCCGGCCGATCGAGCTTCCACCCCCGATCGGCGGCGAGGCGCCGAACTAGCGAAAACCCGTTCGAATGCACCCCCGACGACGCCAGCCCGAGCATCACGTCGCCCGCCGCGATCTCGCGTCCCGTCAGCACGTTGGTCCGCTCGACCGCGCCGACGCAGAACCCTGCCAGGTCGTAATCGCCGTCCGCATACATGCCCGGCATCTCGGCGGTCTCGCCCCCGATCAGCGCACAGCCGGCGGTCTTGCAGCTTTCCGCGATCGACGCGACGACGCGCTCGGCGACTGCGGCGTCGAGCTTCCCGCTCGCATAATAATCGAGGAAGAACAACGGCTCGGCGCCCTGGACGATCAGGTCATTGACGCACATCGCGACGAGATCGACGCCGACGCCTTCATGTCGGTCCCATTCGATCGCCAGCTTCAGCTTGGTGCCCACGCCGTCGTTCGCCGCGACCAGCAAAGGATCGACGAACCCTGCCGCCTTGAGGTCGAACATCCCGCCGAACCCGCCGAGATCGGCATCCGCGCCCGGCCGCCGCGTCGAGCGGGCGAGCGGGGCGATCGCCCGCACCAGCGCGTTGCCCGCGGCGATCGAAACACCCGCCTGAGCGTAGGTATAAGGGCCCGAAGCGGGAGCGGCGGAGTCTGGCGTATCGGTCATGATCGGTGCTGCTAGCCACATCGCGCTTGGATTTCCACGTCTGCTTCGCCAAAAGGCCCGCTTGATGCGTATCCGTGCCCTTCCCACCGCGCTTGCTGGCGCCGCCCTGCTGCTCAGCGGTGGAGCCGTGCTCGCGCAAATCGAGGGCGGCAGCCGAGGCGCAGCTCCGGTCGACAGCGGCAGCGCCTACGAGGTGAGTGGCGTCACCGTCGACGTCGCGGGCAAGACTGCCGACGCCGCGCGCTATGGCGGCTGGCGGCTCGCCCAGCGCAAGGCCTGGGTCCAATTGTCGAACCGGCTTGGCGGTGGTGGCGGTCTCGTTTCCGATGGCACGCTCGATTCGCTCGTCTCCGGGATCGTCGTCGAGAACGAACAGATCGGCCCGCAGCGCTACATCGCCAAGCTCGGCGTGCTGTTCGATCGCGGCCGCGCCGGATCGATCCTCGGCATTTCCACCTACGCGGATCGCTCGCAGCCGATGCTCGTCATCCCCGTCCAATATTCGGGCGGCGTCGGCCAAGCGTTCGAGCAGAGCACGCAGTGGCAGCAGGCCTGGGCGCGCTATCGCACCGGCAACAGCAGCATCGACTATGTCCGGCCGTCTGGCTCCGGTCCCGACGCGCTACTGCTCAACGTCGGCCAGACGCAGCGTCCCGGCCGCGGTTGGTGGCGGACGATCCTGGACCAGTATGGTGCGAGCGACGTGCTCACCCCGGTCGTGAAGCTTTACCGCCAATGGCCCGGCGGCCCGGTGATCGGCGTGTTCGAAGCGCGCCACGGCCCCGACAACGACCTGATCGGCAGCTTCACGCTGCGAGTCGGCACGCCCGATGGCATCGCGCAGCTACTCGATACGGGCGTGAAGCGGATCGACGACCTGTACCAGCAGGCACGCCGCAACGGCTCGCTCCGCGTTGACTACAGCCTGTCGCCACCGCCGCCGCCCGAAGCCGCGGTGATCGAGGACCTGCCCACCGACGAGACCGCCGACGCGAATACCGCCGTCCTGACGGGTGGCGAGGGCATCTCGGTAATCGTCCAGTTCGACACGCCTGCCGCCACGGCGGTCTCCTCGACCGAAGCCGCACTCCGCGCGATCCCCGGCGTCCGCTCGGCGGCCACCACCAGTCTCGCGCTCGGCGGCGTCTCGCTGATGCGCGTCGCGTACGATGGCGATCCGGCCGCGCTCAAGACCGCGCTCGAAGCCCGCGGCTACCAAGTATTCGGCTCCGGCCAGACGATCCGCATCCGCCGGGTCGCCCAACTTCTTCCGCTGGACTTGCCCGCGGACAATGCGACGACAGGGTGAGCGCGACCAAGATGACTCAAATTGCGCTGCCACTCGGGTGGCCGGCGGACCCTCGCGACGACGCCTTCCTGGTTACCCCCTCCAACTCGCGGGCGGTCCACACGCTGGAGCATACGGCCACCTGGCCCGTCATGACCGCCATCCTCACCGGCCCGCGCAAATCGGGCCGTAGCCTGCTCGCGCGCATTTTTGCGGCGAAGAGTGGCGGGACGATCATCGACGATGCCGAGCGCGTGCCCGAGGCGCAGTTGTTCCACGCCTGGAACCGCGCGCAGGAGGAGCACAGGCCGCTGCTGATCGTCGCCGACGCCGCGCCGCCCGAATGGAAGGTCAAGCTCCCCGACCTCCGCTCGCGTCTCGCCGCCAGCCCGATCGCGGCGATCGGCGCGCCCGACGACGAACTGATGCGGCTGTTGCTGGCGCATCTGTTCGAGCGCCGCAGCCTCGATGCGCGGCCCGACCTGATCGACTGGCTGGCCACCCGAATCGAGCGCAGTCATATTACCGTAACGCGAACCGTCGATGCGCTCGATCAGGAGGCGATGGAACGTCGCAAGCGCTTGTCCATTCCTCTTGCACGAACCACACTCACCGAGGCCGGGCTGATCCTCCGGCCGCAACTCGCTCTCGACCTTCCGCTCTTCACGCCACCATAAGCCCCCAAGAGGCCCGATGAACCGTCCAGCCCATATCGTCCGCCAATCGGAAGACGACGACGATCCCATCGGCGCAGAGCCGAACGACCGTTTTTTCAACCGCGAGCTTTCTTGGCTGGCGTTCAACCGGCGCGTGCTGGAGGAAGCGTGCAACCCCGCGCATCCGTTGCTGGAGCGACTCCGCTTCCTGTCGATTTCGGGCTCCAACCTCGACGAGTTCTTCATGGTCCGCGTCGCCGGCCTCAAGGGGCAGCAGACGCAGGACGTCGATCGGCGCTCGGCTGATGGGCTGACCGCGGGCCAGCAGCTGACCGCGATCGTCCGCGAGGCCGACGAACTGATGGCCAGCCAGCAAGCGGTATGGGGCGACCTGCGCGTGCTGCTCGACGAGGCCGGACTGTTCGTGCTCCGGCGCGAGGCGGTCGAAGGCGAGGCCGACGAGTGGCTCGAAACGCATTTCCGCGATCAGATCTTCCCGATCCTGACCCCGCAGGCGCTCGACCCCGCGCATCCGTTCCCGTTCATCCCGAACCGTGGCCTGTCGGTGATCTTCGACCTCGTCCGCCGTTCGGATAACGAACCGGTCCGCGAACTGGTCATGCTCCCACATACGATGACGCGCTTCGTCCGCCTCCCCGGCGAGCCCGCGCGCTACATCTCGATCGAATCGATTCTGAAGCGGTTCGCGCCGGTCCTGTTCCCCGGCTACGAAGTCCTCGCCGCCGCCAGCTTCCGCGTGTTGCGCGACAGCGACATGGAGATCGAGGAGGAAGCCGAGGACCTCGTTCGCTACTTCGCGAACGCGATCAAGCGTCGTCGCCGCGGCCGCGTGATCCGCCTGGAACTCGAAACCGGTATACCCGACGTGCTCGCCGCGGTCCTCAAGGATGAGCTCGGCGGTGCGGACGCGATCATTACCGAGAGCGGCAATCTGCTCGGCATCGTCGACCTCGACGGGCTGGTCGACGAGGATCGTCCCGACCTGAAATTTCCGCCCTTCACACCACGCTTCCCCGAACGCATCCGCGAATTCGGCGGCGATTGCTTCGCGGCGATCAAGGCCAAGGACATCGTCGTCCACCACCCGTACGAGACGTTCGAGGTGGTGCTCGCCTTCCTGAAACAGGCGGCGAACGATCCGGACGTGGTGGCGATCAAGCAGACGCTCTACCGCGCCGGCAAGCAGCCCGCGGTCATCAACGCGCTCATCACCGCCGCCGAGGCGGGGAAGTCCGTCACCGCGGTCGTCGAGCTGAAGGCGCGATTTGACGAAGAGCAGAACATGGTCTGGGCCTCCGCGCTGGAGCGCGCGGGCGTGCAGGTCGTCTACGGCTTCATCGACTGGAAGACGCACGCCAAGGTGTCGCTGGTCGTCCGTCGCGAGGGCCAGGCATTCCGCACCTACTGCCACTTTGGCACAGGCAATTATCACCCGGTCACTGCGAAGATCTACACCGACCTCAGCTTCTTCACTGCCGACGCCGCGGTCGGGCGCGATGCGGCGCAGATGTTCAACTACATCACCGGCTATGTCGAACCGACCGACATGGCGCGTGTCAGCCTAAGCCCGCGTGACCTTCGCCAGAACCTGATGAACCTGATCGACGTCGAGATCGCCAACGCGCGCGCTGGCAAGCCTGCCGGCGTCTGGGCGAAGATGAACTCACTGGTCGACCCTGCGGTGATCGAGAAGCTGTACGAAGCGAGCGGGGCAGGGGTCGAGATCGACCTCATCATCCGCGGCATCTGCTGCCTGCGCCCCGGCGTGCCCGGCTTGTCCGAGACGATCCGCGTGAAGTCGGTGATCGGGCGCTTCCTCGAGCACAGCCGGATCTGGGCGTTCGGCAACGGCAAGGCGCTCCCCAACGACGGTGCCAAGCTGTTCATCTCATCGGCCGACTGGATGCCACGCAATTTCGACCGCCGCGTCGAATATATGCTGCCGATCCTCAACCCGACCGTCCACGACCAGATCCTCGACCAGGTGATGGTCGCGAACCTGATCGACAACGAGCAGAGTTGGGAGCTAGGCCCCGACGGCGAATACAGTCGCGTCGATCCCGGCGACCGCCCGTTCAACCTGCATCGGTATTTCATGACGAATCCTTCGCTCTCCGGCCGCGGCGCTTCGCTCGCGACCAGCAATGCCGTACCGACGCTGTCGCTCCGTCGAAAACGATGAGCGTCACGAATATCCTGTTCGGCAATTCCCCGCCCAAGGCCGAGACCGACGATCACCCGCGCACCGGGATCATCGATATCGGCTCGAACTCGATCCGTCTGGTTGTTTACCAAGGCCCGCCACGCCTGCCTGCGATCCGGTTCAACGAGAAGGTACTGGCGGGGCTCGGACGTGGTCTCGCCGCTACCGGCGCGATCGAGAAGTCCGCGCTGAAGACGGCGCGCATCGCGCTGGCGCGGTTCGCGGCGGTGGCGAAGGAAATGGAATGCTCGACGCTTCGCACGGTCGCGACCGCGGCAGTGCGCGATGCGAAGAACGGCGGCGAACTCATTGCCACGGCTGAACAACTCGGCCTGACCGTCGAGACTTTGTCGGGCGAGCAGGAAGCCAGCGCAGCCGGCTATGGTGTCCTTTCCGCTATCCCCGAAGCGGATGGCATCGTCGGCGATCTCGGCGGCGGCAGTCTCGAACTCGTCCGAGTCCGCCGCGGCAAGATCGAGGACCGCGTCTCGTTCCCGCTCGGCGTCCTCCGCATCGGCCCGATCCGGGCGAAGCGCGGCAAGGTGCTAGCCCGCTACGTGGCGCGCCTGGTGCGCGAGGCGGGCTGGACAGCGAAGGGGCAGGGGCTTCCGCTCTATCTGGTCGGCGGATCGTGGCGCGCACTGGCACGGCTCGACATGGAGCTGTCGGACTATCCGCTGCCGATCATCCACCAGTATTCGATGACCGCGGCGACGATCACCCGGCTCAGCCGGACCATCCCGCAACTGTCCAAGCCGCGCCTGAAGGCGATTCCGGGGCTCTCGTCGGGCCGCACGGCAACGCTCGCGGACGCCGCGGCGTTGCTCGGCGTGTTGATGCGGCAACTCGGCAGCCGAACCACGGTCGTGTCCGCATACGGCTTGCGCGAAGGCCTTCTCTATGAGGGCCTAAAGCCCGCAGACCGCACGCTCGATCCGCTGATCGTCGCCGCGCGCGAAGAGGGACGCCTGCTCGGTCGCTTCCCCGAGCACGGCGATCTGCTCGATCGCTGGATCGCACCGCTGTTCACCAGCGAGCCACCCGCGATGGCACGCATTCGCCACACGGCATGCTTGCTTGCGGACGTAGGCTGGCGCGCCAACCCAGAGTTCCGCGCCGAGCGCGGCGTCGAGGTCGCGCTGCACGGCAATTGGGTCGCGATTGACGCGCCCGGCCGGGGGATGCTGGCGCAAGCTCTTTATACGAGCCTTGGTGGCGATCTCTCCGCCGGTGAAACAGTTGGTCTCCTCGCGTTTCCGGCAGCGGTGAAAAGCGCGACTGCTTGGGGCCTCGCTATGCGACTAGGCCAGCGAATGAGTGGTGGCTTAGCAGGACCTTTGAAGCGATCAGGGCTCGCAGATGATGGGATATCACTTACGCTGACGCTGCGCCCTGATGATCGTGGGCTTTACGGCGAGGCGGTGGAACGTCGCCATAATGCGCTTGCCGCCGCCCTGGGACGTAAGCCCGTACTGGCTCTCTCCTGAATCCTCCCCTTTTGGAGAGGATCAATGGGTTCAAGCGCAGGTGAAGCGTTCGATCCGGCCCTTGGCGTCCACATAAACATTCAGACGATCAGCACGGAAATCCATCGTCACGGCCGTGTTCGGCGCGATCCACCGGAGTGTCCGCGCGCCCGATCGCGTCTGCATGACGTCGGCCCGAGCATCGCTCGCGCGCTTGCCGACCAGATCGCCGAGCGAGTCGGCATTACACGCCGCAGCCACGGGAGCAGCGGCAGGTGTCTCGCCACGCATCTCGACCGGCGTACACGCCGCCGAAGCCAGCAAGGCTGCGACCAGAACGATCCTCATGCGGCATCCTCCGTACGCGTCATCTTGAGCTTGCCGCCGATCACTGCAAACGCCAGCCGCCCCTCGACTAGGTCCAGCGCATCACGCCCGAACTGATCGAACCGCCAGCCTTCGAGCATCGGCAACCCAGTCCGCACACCAGCGGCCAAGGCCTCCAGTTCATCGGTCCGAGCGAGCAATTTCGAGGCGACATCAATATCTCGCGACCGGATCTTCAGCAGCAGCTTGAGCAGATCCGCCACCAGCGAACCCTCCTTGCCAAGCCCGGGCTTGCGATCGTCCCGCGGTGGCAGTTCGTCGTCGCCGAGCGGCTGCGAGCCCTCGATCGCCGCCATCAAGCGGCCACCGATGTCGTTGCCGGCCCAAGTCGCCGACAATCCACGCACGCGTGCCAAGTCCGCCTGCTTCTTCGGCGGATGCCCCGCCATGTCGCCCAGAGTCTCGTCCTTGACGATCCGCCCACGCGGCAGATCCTTCGCCTGCGCCTCCAGTTCCCGCCACCGCGCGAGTGCCTTCAACCGGCCCAAGACATCAGGCTTGCGCCCCGAGATTCGCACGCGCTTCCACGCCAGATCGGGATCGTTCGCGTAATTGGCGGTATCGCCGAGCCGCTCCATCTCCTGATCAAGCCACACGCCGCGTCCGGTTTTCCGCAACCGCTCCAGCATCTTCGGGAAGATCTTCGACAGGTGCGTGACGTCGCCAATAGCATATTCGATCTGCCGCGCGTCCAGAGGACGCCGCGCCCAATCGGTGAACCGCGCACCCTTGTCTACCGCGATCCCGAGCCAGCTGTCGACCAGGTTCGAATAGCCGATCTGCTCGCCCTGGCCGAGCGCCATCGCCGCGACCTGCGTGTCGAACAGCGGGAAAGGGGTCTTGCCGGTGAGGTTGTAGACGATCTCGATGTCCTGCCCGCCGGCATGGACGACCTTCAGCACGTCGTGATTCTCGACGAGCAGGTCGAGCAAGGGCTTCAGGTCGATCCCCGGCGCCATCGGGTCGATCGCCGCGGCTTCCTTGTCGTCGGCTATCTGGATCAGGCAGAGTTCCGGGTAATAAGTGCTCTCGCGCATGAATTCGGTGTCGACGCACACATAGTCGGCGTCGGCCATGCGCGCACACAGATTGGCGAGCGTGGCACTGTCGGAGATAAGCGGGTGGATATGCATGAGGTTTCCATAGCGAGACCTGTCCGGGTTGACAAAGGCCGGTAGGGAAGGGAAGCGCGAGGCACCTGTTTATCGTCCGAGAAGACCCATCATGCACGCCTATCGCACCCACAACTGCGCCGCCCTCCGCCCCGAACAGGTCGGCGAAGAGGTCCGCGTCTCCGGCTGGGTCCACAAGAAGCGCGATCACGGCGACCTCGTGTTCATCGATCTGCGCGATCACTACGGCATCACGCAGATCGTCACTGACGTGTCGGGCCCGGTCTTCAAGGTCATCGAAGGCCTGAAGAGCGAGAGCGTCGTCACGATCACCGGCAAGGTCACGGCCAGGGCGCCCGAAGCCGTCAACCCGAACCTGCCGACCGGCGGGATCGAGATCCGCGCGACCGCGGCGACCGTCCAGTCGATGGCCGGCGAGCTGCCGATGCCGGTCGCGGGCGAGGCCGAGTATCCCGAGGATATCCGCCTGCGCTATCGTTATCTCGACCTGCGTCGCGAGCGGCTGCACGCCAACATCATGCTCCGCAGCCAGGTGATCACGTCGCTGCGCAACCGCATGAATTCGCAGGGCTTCACCGAATTCCAGACGCCGATCCTGACCGCATCGTCGCCCGAAGGCGCGCGCGATTACCTGGTGCCGAGCCGCGTCCATCCGGGCAAGTTCTACGCGCTCCCGCAGGCGCCGCAGATGTTCAAGCAGCTGCTGATGGTCGCCGGTTTCGACCGCTATTTCCAGATCGCACCCTGCTTCCGCGACGAGGACGCTCGCGCGGATCGGTCGCCGGGCGAATTCTATCAGCTCGATTTCGAGATGAGCTTCGTCACGCAGGACGACGTTTTCAATGCGATCGAGCCCGTCCTGCACGGCGTGTTCGAGGAGTTCGCCGACTGGCAAGGCAAGGGCCGCCAGGTTTCGGCGCTCCCGTTCAAGCGCATCCCCTACCGCGAATCGATGCTGAAGTACGGCAGCGACAAGCCCGACCTGCGCAACCCGATCCTGATCCACGACGTCGGCCATCACTTCGTCGATTCGGGCTTCGGCCTGTTCGCGGGAATCGTTGCCGGTGGTGACGTGGTCCGCGCGATCCCCGCGCCGAACACCGCCGACAAGAGCCGCAAGTTTTTCACCGACATGAATGACTGGGCACGTGCCGAGGGGCATGCCGGGCTTGGCTACATCACGCAGAAGAATGGTGAACTCGGCGGCCCGATCGCCAAGAACCACGGCGAGGAAGCGACGCGGAAGCTGATCGCCGAGATGGGCCTCGGCCCGAACGACGGCATCTTCTTCGCCGCTGGCAAGGAACTGCCCGCCTCCAAGCTCGCGGGCGCCGCCCGGGCGCGGATCGGTGCCGATCTCGGCCTGATCGACGAGAACCGGTTCGAGTTCTGCTGGATCGTCGACTTCCCGATGTTCGAATATGACGAGGACGCGAAGAAGGTCGACTTCAGCCACAATCCATTCTCGATGCCGCAGGGCGAGATGGACGCGCTGGAGAACAAGGATCCGCTCGATATCCTGGCGTATCAGTACGATATCGTCTGCAACGGCGTCGAGCTGTCGTCGGGCGCGATCCGGAACCACCGTCCGGAGATCATGTACAAGGCGTTCGAGATCGCCGGCTACACGCAGGCCGACGTCGACACGAACTTCGCCGGCATGATCAACGCGTTCAAGGTCGGCGCACCGCCACATGGTGGCTCGGCGCCGGGGATCGACCGGATGGTGATGCTGCTCGCGGGCGAACCGAACATCCGCGAAGTCGTGCTGTTCCCGATGAACCAGAAGGCCGAGGACCTGATGATGGGCGCGCCGAGCCCGGTCAGCGCCAAGCAGCTGAAGGAACTCAACATCCGCCTGACCGTGGATGGTCCGAAGGATGCGACGAAGGTGGTCGCGCCGAGCGCGGGGTAACGTCTCTCTGTCCCTCGCCCCTACGGGGAGAGGGAAGGAGGAACCGCTTGGCGACGGGAGGGTGAGGGGAAGTTGGTGTGCGCCAACTTCCCCTCACCCTCCCACCCGCAAGCGCGGGCGGGCCCCTCCCTCTCCCCGAAGGGGCGAGGGAAATACGTCCCACGCTTCCTCAACCCCCTCAACCATGCAAATACCCCTGCACGATAAGGGGTTGGCATGCGCGACGATCAGATGACACCGGCGCCAAGCCTCGTTCGCAGCCTCGGCGTCTCGGGCGTCCTGTTCCTTACCCTCTCCGTCGCAACCCCGGCATCGTCGGTGTTCGTCATCGTCCCCGGCATGCTTCAGGTCGCCGGCACTGGCGCAGTCTGGGCGACGTTGATCGCGGGACTCGTCTGCGTCGCTACCGCGTTCGTCTATGCCGAACTCTCGTCCGCCTGGCCGGTTGCGGGTGGCGAGTATGTCGCAGTCGCGCATACGCTCGGGCCGATGGCGGGGTTCGTCATGCTCGGCGTCAACGTCTTCAACAACCTGCTCTTTCCACCCGTCGCAGGTCTCGGCGTCAGCGCGGTGCTCGGCACGCTGGTCCCCGGCCTGCCGCAAATTCCCGTCGCGATCGCCGTGGTCGCTGGATCGACGCTCGTCGCGATCCTCCAGATTCGCGTCAACGCGTGGCTCACCGGTGTCTTCCTTCTGGTCGAGATGCTGGCAATCGGTGCGGTCGTCTGGCTCGGGTTCGCCGATACCGTCCGCCCGATCGGCGACCTGCTGCTGCACCCGGTGATGCCGCAAGGGGCCGCGCTCGTCCCCGCGTCCCCCGCCTCGATCGGCCTCGCCACCTCGATCGCGATCTTCGCGCTCAACGGTTACGGCGCGGCGGTCTACTTCGGCGAGGAGATGCTCGACGCCCCCCGCCTGATCGCCCGCGCGATCATGGCGTCGCTCGCGCTGACGCTGTTGTTCGAGGGCATCCCGATCGTCGCGGTCCTCGTCGGAACGCCGGATATTCACGCCACGCTCACCGCCGACGACCCGTTCGGCCTGCTCGTCACCCTCCGCAGCGGCATCACGATGGCGAACTGGATCTCGATCGGCGTCGTCGTCGCGATCGTCAACGCGGTCATCGCCTGCATCCTCGCCTGCGCGCGCTTCTTCTACGGCACCGCGCGTGACGGAAGCTGGGGGCGTCCACTCGACCAATGGATGACGCAGGTCCACCCGAAGTTCGGCTCCCCCTGGGTCGGCACGCTGCTGGTCGGCGGGTTCGGGATCGTCGCGTGCTTTCTGCCGCTCCAGTTGCTGCTCGTGCTCAGCGGCACCGGCCTCGTCGCGATCTACGCAGGGATCTGCGTCGCGGCGATGGTCGGCAGGCGTACCGGCCAGACCGCCCATGCACCCTACCAGATGCCGTTATACCCGCTTGCTCCGGTCGTGACACTGCTCGCGCTCGGCTATGTCTGCTGGACGAGCTGGCTTGATCGGGAAGAGGGGCGCCCCGGTTTGATCATGACGGCTGCGCAGATCTTGCTGTCGATCGCCTATTATTGGTTCGTCCTGCGCCGACGGGGCGCCTGGAACGTTCAGATCCCGACCCTTGCGACGGAGAGCGATGCATGACGATACACCTGGCCGACTACGAAGACGGCGACGAATACGACGGCAAGTACAAGCACGACCTCGCCGCGCTGCAAAAGCGCCTCGAGCATATCCAGGTCGCGCACATCGTCGCGGGCAAGAGCGCGATCGTGATGTTCGAGGGTTGGGATGCGGCAGGGAAGGGCGGCATCATCCAGCGCCTGTCCGCCGAATGGGACCCGCGCAACTACAAGGTCTGGCCGATCTCGGCGCCGACCGCGGACGAGAAGGCGCATCATTTCCTCTGGCGCTTCTGGAACCGGTTGCCCGCCAACGGCAACATCGCGGTGTTCGACCGCAGCTGGTACGGCCGTGTCCTCGTCGAGCGCGTCGAGGGGTTCGCCAGCGAGACCGAATGGCGCCACGGCTATGACGAGATCAACGCGTTCGAGGCGCAGCAGGTCGAGAGCGGCACGACGCTGATCAAGCTGTTCATCCACACCACGCAGAAGGAGCAGGACCGGCGGTTGAAGGCGCGGCTCGACGATCCGTGGAAGCATTGGAAGACCGGGCTCGACGATTTCCACAACCGGTCGCGCCGCGAAGACTATCTAGAGGCGATGGCCGAGATGTTCGCGCGCACCGATACCGCGACCGCGCCGTGGACCGTCATCGACGGCAACGACAAGAAGGCGGCCCGGATCGCAGCGCTGACGCTGATCGCGGACCGCCTCGAAGCCGGCGTATCGATGGTGCCGCCACCGCTCGACCCGAAGGTCAAGAAGGTGGCGGAGAAGGCGTTAGGCCTTCGCTGACCCGTTAGGCTTTCGCGGATTTGGCTTCTGGCGACTCTGCCTGGATGAACTCGTCATCCTCGTTGAGCAGCAGCATCTGGCCCTTGTCGATGCCGAAATAGGCGCCGCGCAGCGCCAGCGTACCGGCGGCCTCGGCCCTTCTGACGAACGGGAAGGTGCGCAGATTGGCGATCGAGGTGCGGACGGACTCGAGCTCCATCTCGCGACCCGCTTCTTCGCTGTCGCCGTATTTCGCAACGACCTTCTCGCGCGCGCCGTCGAGCAGGCTGACCCAGTCGGACACGAAGCCACCTGCGCCATGGTCTGCGTCGGCAAAGGCCTGGGTCAGCGCGGCCTTGCAGCCGCCGCACTTCTCATGGCCCATCACGACGATCTCTTCGACCTTCAGCTGCGTGACCGCGAACTCGATCGCCGCCGACACGCCGTGATGGCCGCCACCGGTCTCGTAGGGCGGGACCAGGTTGGCGACGTTGCGGACGACGAACACTTCGCCCGGCAGCGTGTCGAAAATCTGTGCGGGTTCGACGCGGCTGTCCGAGCAGGCGATGATCATCACCTTGGGGCTCTGGCCCTCCTGCAGCTCCTTCCAGCGCTCGCGCTGCTCCTCCCAGGGGCCGTCCTTGAAGCGGTGGTAGCCTTCAATCATTTCCGGAAAGTGAGTTGGCACAGGTAGCCTTCCATATCAGTTTGCGATGCGACATGACAAACTTGTCATGTTGGAACTGGTTCCATGATTTTATCCGGTTCGTCCGATGGTTCCAACCCACCGACATAGCTCGCCACCATTGTCTCGACGGCAGGGCGGGGCTATCTGGCGTCCATGAACGACATGACCCCGATGGCTGCGCCGGTCCGTGCGCGCAAGCCCGACTGGATCCGCGTCAAGGCGCCGACCTCTGCTGGCTTCGCAAAGACCCGTGAGTTGATGCGCTCGAAAAGCCTCACCACCGTGTGCGAAGAGGCGGCGTGTCCGAACATTGGCGAATGCTGGTCGAAGAAGCATGCGACGGTCATGATCCTCGGCGATACCTGCACGCGGGCGTGTGCGTTCTGCAACGTCAAGACCGGCATGCCGCGTGCGGTCGATCGCATGGAGCCGCAGAACGTTGCCGATGCGGCGGCGCAGATGGGGCTCAACCACATCGTCATCACCTCGGTCGATCGCGACGATCTTCCGGACGGTGGCGCGTCGCAGTTCGTGAAGGTGATTCAGGCGATCCGCGCGTCGAACCCGACGACGACGATCGAGATTTTGACGCCCGACTTCCGCAACAAGGCGCAGGCCGCGATCGAGTCGATCGTCGAGGCTCGGCCCGATGTCTACAACCATAACCTCGAGACAGTGCCCCGGCTCTATCCAACGATCCGCCCCGGTGCGCGCTACTATGCGTCGTTGCGGCTGCTGGAGAGCGTCAAGAAGCACGATCCGTCGATCTTTACCAAGTCGGGCGTGATGCTCGGCCTTGGCGAGGAGCGGCTCGAGATCCATCAGGTGATGGATGACATGCGCTGCGCCGATATCGATTTCCTGACGATGGGCCAGTATCTCCAACCGACGCCGCGCCATGCCAAGGTCGCCGAGTTCGTGCCGCCCAAGGCGTTCGATGCCTATGCCTCGATCGCGCGCGCGAAGGGCTTCCTGCTTGTCGCGTCGTCGCCGCTGACGCGGTCGAGCTATCACGCGGGCGATGATTTCGAACGGTTGCGCGCTAACCGTGACGCCAAGCTGGGCGTCGCGCGCATCTGATGCCGAAGCATTCGGAAACGCGCCATCTGCCCTACACGCCTGAGCAGATGTTCGACCTGGTGGCCGATGTCGGCCGCTATGCCGAATTCCTGCCGTGGGTCAGCGCGATGCGGGTGCGCTCGAACAGCGAGACCGAAACGCTCGCCGACATGATCGTCGGCTTCAAGGGCCTGCGCGAGACGTTCACGTCGCGCGTGCAGAAGGTCCGGCCGAGCGAACTCAACGTCGATTATGTCGATGGCCCACTCAAGTATCTGCGCAACGAATGGCATTTCCGACCCGAGCCGCAGGGCTGCGCGGTCGACTTCACCGTCGACTTCGCGTTCAAGAACCGGATGTTCGAGATGATCGCCGGGCAGGTGTTCGGCGCCGCGCTGCGCAAGATGATCGGCGCGTTCGAGACCCGCGCCGCCGAGCTTTACGGGGCCGAAGCGTCCGGCAACAAGAGTTCGAGCGCGCATAACGCGGCCTGAAGCCGTATCCCGCCGCGGCCGAGATCGCCGAAATCCTTGCGATCAGCGTGGACGTCGGAAGGGTCGCGACCCTTCTCAGCGCGACCGAACACCACGGTGCCGACCGGCTTCTTGAGCGAACCGCCTCCCGGCCCGGCGACGCCAGTGATTGCAACCGCGATATCCGCACCCGACTGCTTCAGCGCGGCCTGCGCCATGCTCCAGGCGACCGCGATCGAGACTGCGCCGAACGTCTCCAGCACATCCGAACTGATCTTCAGCACGCCGAGCTTGGCGGCGTTCGAATAGGTGACGAAACCGACCTCGAACACGTCGGAGGAGCCGGGAATCTCGGTCAATGCGGCCGCAACGAGTCCGCCCGTGCAGCTCTCGGCGACCGCGACTCTGCGGCCGATCGCGCGGTTCTGTTCGACCACTTTGCGTGCGGCCTCGACCAGTTCGGCGGGAAGGATCGTATCCATCAGCGTGTCTCCACCGGGCAGAGCAGCATCGCCACCGCGGCGATATCACCGCTGCGCGACTTCTGGGATTTGAGGTACCGCAACGTCTCGACGACGATGCCCGCGGTGTTGCGCGGTGGCAAGGGCTGGAGCAGCGTCACCATCCGGTCGATCGTCCCGCAATCGCGCGTCGCGATCCGCCCAACGATCTGCGGTACCAGCAACGTCGTCAGCAACGGTCGTGCGAACTCTGAATCAAGCATCGCGTCGACGGCAGGATCGCTGAGCTTGACGATCGCCGCACGAGCCGCGGGCCAGGCCCGGTCGGACTCGATCTGATAGCGATCGATCAGCGCACTCGACTGCCGCCGGATAAGGCTGGCAGCGGGAAGCTGCGCCGCACAGACGCGCCCGGTTTCGCGGAGAATGTCAGGCATCGCGACGAGCGTCAGCGATTCGGCCTCGGGCCCGGTGATGCAGCGCTGTTGCGCCACTGCCGGGCTTGCGAGGAGGGCGATCCCCGCAAGCGCTGCCGAGATCTTCAAAGCGGCGATCCGGGCAAGCGAATGGTCGCAACCGCCTGCGCAGCAATGCCTTCGCCGCGCCCGGTGAAGCCGAGCCGTTCGGTCGTCGTCGCCTTGACGCTGACCCGGTCGAGCGTAAGCCCGAGCAGGTCGGCGATCCGCGCGGTCATCTTCGCACGATGCGGGCCGATCTTCGGCGCCTCGCACATGATCGTCAGGTCGACGAAATCGATCCGCCCGCGCTTGTCGGCGATCAGCTTGGCGGCGTGCTGGAGGAACTGTGCGGAGTCGGCACCCTTCCACTGTGGGTCGCTCGGCGGGAAATGCGTGCCGATATCGCCCGCCGCGATCGTGCCGAGCAGCGCATCGGTCAGCGCGTGGAGCGCGACGTCGGCGTCGCTATGCCCCGACAGCCCCTTGTCGTGCGGGATCAGGACGCCGCCGAGCCAGAGCTCCTCGCCGGTTTCGAGGCGGTGGACGTCGAACCCCATCGCGGTACGGGTTTCGTACGCGACACGCGCTTCGGCGGCCGCGAAATCTTCTGGGTGCGTGACTTTCTCGAGCATCGCCGAGCCCTGCACCAACGCGACGCCGACGCCAAGCCGTCGCACCATCTGCGCGTCGTCGGTGGCCTCTTCGTCCGCAGGCCAGACCGCATGCGCGGCGCGCAGGGCCTCCACCGCAAATGCCTGGGGAGTCTGCACGCGGTTGAGGTCCGCGCGCGGGACGATGTCGCCGAGCAGGACGCTGCCGCGGGCGAGCGTATCGGTCACCGGGAGGACGGGAATGGCCGCGTCCCTGGTCTTCAAGGTGGCGACGAGCGAATCGATGACCGCGTGCGACAGGAAGGGACGGGCGGCATCGTGGATCAGCACATGCGTCGCGTCGCCGACCGCCGCGAGACCGTTGGTGACCGACTCGCGCCGCGTCGGTCCGCCAACCAGGATCATCGCGTCCCCCAATGCTGTGGTCGCCAAGCCCTGCTGGCCATCTGCAACGACGACGATCGTTTCGGCGATCGCCGGATGCGTCGCGAACGCCTCATGGGAATAGGCGATCATCGGCCTGCCGGCGATCAGCGCGAACTGCTTGGGGACCGATCCGCCCGCGCGCACGCCGGTCCCGGCAGCGACAATGATCGCAACGATACGCTTTGCCTGTGTCATCCTCGCGACCTAGCGCTTCGCTCCGGCCCTCGCCAGCCTTGCCTGAAACGGCTGGTTGGGGTAAAGGATGCCTCTTTTTCAGGCACATCCATGCGTAACCTTGCTCCTATCCAGATCGGTCCTGTCCGGATCGAAAGCCCCGTAGTGCTCGCGCCGATGACCGGCGTCACCGACATGCCGTTCCGCACGCTGGTGCGACGCTATGGCTCTGGCCTCAACGTCACCGAGATGGTCGCCAGCCAGGCGGCGATCCGCGAGACGCGCCAGTCGTTGCAGAAGGCGGCATGGGACCGGCTTGAGGAGCCAGTGTCGATGCAGCTGATCGGCTGCACCCCGTACGAGATGGGCGAGGCGGCCAAGCTCAGCCAGGATCGCGGCGCGGCGATCATCGACATCAACATGGGCTGCCCGGTGCGCAAAGTCGTCAACGGCGATGCAGGATCGGCACTGATGCGCGACACCAAGCTCGCCAGCGCCATCATCGAGGCGACGGTCAGGGCGGTCGACGTGCCCGTGACCCTCAAGATGCGAATGGGCTGGTGCCACGACAGCCTCAATGCGCCCGACCTCGCGCGCATCGCCGAGGACCTCGGAATCAAGCTGATCACCGTCCACGGCCGCACGCGCAACCAGATGTACAAGGGCAATGCCGACTGGGGCTTCGTCCGGAAGGTCAAAGAAGCAGTGAGCGTACCGGTGATCGTCAACGGCGACATCTGCACCATCGAGGACGCCGAAGCCGCGATGGACCAGTCCGGCGCCGATGGCCTGATGATCGGTCGGGGCAGCTACGGCCGCCCCTGGGTACTCGGCCAGGTGATGGAGTGGTTCGCCACCGGCCGCCGTATCGATGACCCCTCGATCACCGAGCAATATGACGCGATTGCAGGGCATTACGAGGCGATGCTCGAACATTACGGGATCGAGACCGGGGTGAATATGGCCCGGAAACATATCGGCTGGTACACCAAGGGACTGCCCGGTTCGGCGGAGTTCCGCAACAAGGTGAACCAGGTACCGGACCCGAAGCAGGTCAAGGCAATGCTGGCTGAGTTCTATGCTCCCTGGCGCAACCTTGAAGCGGCCTGATACGCCATCGCGCAACCGGCCGGGGTTCGCGGAACTCTTTGCCGCACTGCCGGTGGCTGTGGTGGTCGTCGATCCCGACCACCGGGTCGCACATGCCAATGCGCTCGCCGAGCAATTGCTGAACCTGTCCGAGCGGTTGATGATCGGCCAACCGCTCGATGCGATCATCCCGCCGCCAGACGATCCGCGAAATCGGGACGGCCACGCTCTCGCCGTCTACGACACCGAAATCTCGACCGCGCGCGGAGTCAAGATCCGTGCAGATTTCGCCGAGACGCAGATCGCCGACTACCCGGGCTGGCGCGCCATCACCTTGCACGCATCCGCCACATCGCGGCGCCTTGGACACTCCGCGGATCGCGCGGCCGGAGCAAGGGCTGCGGTCGGTGCCGCGGCGATGCTCGCCCACGAGATCAAGAACCCGCTATCCGGCATCCGCGGTGCCGCGCAGTTGCTCGGCGCGGGCGAACTTACGACGCTGATCGTTACCGAGGTCGACCGCATTGCCGCGCTGATCGACCGCATGCAGGACTTCAGCGACACGCGGCCGCTGCCGCTCGCCAGCGAGAACATCTATCCGCTGCTCGGTCACGCGCGCCGGCTTGCGCTCGCCGGTTTCGCGCGCGGCATAACGATCGAGGAACGCTTCGACCCCTCGCTCCCTCCCGCGCAGATCAACCGCGATGCGCTGCTGCAGATCGTGATAAACCTGCTGAAGAATGCCCGCGAAGCCGTTCGAAACGAACGCGAACCGCGGATCGTCATGACCACTGCGTACCGTCACGGCATCACCGTGAGTTCGGCACCCGGCAAGCCGCGCCTGCCGCTGCCGATCGAGATCTGTATCTTTGACAACGGTCCCGGCGCCCCCGCCGACATCGCCGATCACCTGTTCGACCCGTTCGTATCGGGTCGGCGCGAAGGGCAGGGGCTTGGTCTCGCGCTCGTCGACAAGCTGACCAGAGACATGGGCGGCATCGTCCAATACGGTCGCGAAGGAAGCCCCGAGATGACCGTCCTTCGCCTCCTGCTGCCTAGAGCCGCATCATGAGCACCGTCCTGGTCGTCGATGACGATGCCGCGATCCGGACCGTCGTCGCGCAGGCGCTTCGTCGCGCCGGGCATGACGTCACCGTAGCCGACAGTCTCGCGCAACTCGAACGCGCGCTTGCGGTGTCGCTGCCCGACGTTCTCATCACCGACGTCATCCTCCCCGACGGCGACGGCATCGACCATGTCCGCAGCGTTGCCGCGCGGTTTCCGCTGCTCCCGATCATCGTCCTCTCGGCGCAGAACACGCTGACCACGGCGGTTCGCGCGGCCGAAGTCGGTGCATACGAATATCTGCCCAAGCCGTTCGACCTCGACGTGCTGACCCGCGCGGTTGCCGGTGCGCTCGCGCGGGGCGGGATGGTATCTGAGGATACGCTCCACGACGCGGACCGCGCGCTGCCCCTGATCGGTCGCTCGGCGGCGATGCAGGACGTCTACCGTATCATCGCCCGCGTCGTATCGAACGATCTGACCGTGCTGATCTCGGGCGAATCGGGGACCGGCAAGGAACTCGTCGCGCGCGCTATCCATGATCTCGGGCCGCGCAGCGCAGCCCCTTTCGTCGCGATCAACATGGCCGCGATCCCCCGCGAATTGATCGAAGCCGAGCTGTTCGGACATGAGCGCGGTGCGTTCACCGGCGCCGCGACGCGCAACGCCGGCCGGTTCGAACAGGCGTCGGGCGGCACGCTGTTCCTCGACGAGATCGGCGACATGCCGATGGAAGCGCAGACCCGCCTGCTCCGCGTGCTCCAGTCGGGGGAGTTCACCAGCGTCGGCGGTGCACGGACGATCCGCGTCGACGTTCGCATCGTCGCTGCGACCAACCGCGATCTGGCGTCACAGGTCGCGACGGGGCAGTTCCGGGAAGACCTGTTCTACCGGCTCAATGTCGTCCCGATCACGTTGCCGCCCCTGCGCGAACGACGTCAGGACATCGCGTTGCTCGCACGGCATTTTCTTGATCACGCCGCTGCACAGGGCCTTCCGCGGCGTCAGCTTGCCAGTGACGCCCTGGTCGCGCTTGGCGGGCATGACTGGCCGGGCAACGTTCGCGAACTCGAAAATCTCATGCGGCGGCTGGCAGTCTTGTCGCGCGACGAAGTCATCGACGCGGACGCGATCCGTGCCATGATCGGCCGACACACCTCGCTCACCGACCCGGTCGGCCTCGATATCGGACAAGCGGTCCGCGCGATGATCGAGCGCATCGCTCATGACGATCCGGCCGCGCTCGATGACGGCACGCTCTACGACCGCGTGATCGGCGAAGTCGAACGGCCGCTGATCGAGGCGATGCTGGCGCGTCATGGTCAGAACCAGCTTCGGGCCGCGCGCGCTATGGGAATCAACCGTAATACCCTGCGCAAACGCCTCGATACGCTCGGCATCGATATCGGCGGTGCGATCGGCAGCGACGCGCTCCGCGTAGACGAACCGGAACGGCGGTAATTCTGTCATTATGTGGTTTCACGGCAACGGTTGACGTTGTATCGGGGCAACGATGATCGCTTCCGCGACGCTACCGATGGACGATGACGGGCCTGCAAACCGGTTTGCAGTGACGCCTGCCGTAGAGGCGGTCGTGCTCGGTGTGGCGATCGCGATCGCCGTCACGAGCTACTTCATCATTACCGGCAGCGACGCACCGCAGCGCCTGATCCCGCCACCCCTGGTAGCGCTGCTGCTGGTCGCGAACCTCGTGCCCGGCATTGCGCTCCTCATGTTGCTAGGGCGACGTGTGGCCATGCGCCGTGCAGCGCGTTCGCCGGTCGGCGGTGGCGGTCGTCTCCACGTTCGCCTCGTCGCTTTGTTCTCGATCGTCGCCGCCGTGCCAATGCTGCTCGTGACGATCTTCGCATCGCTGCTGTTCCAATATGGCGTCCAGTTCTGGTATTCCGATCAGGCACGCGGAATGCTCGAGAATGCGACCGGGCTTGCCCAATCGTCTTACGCACGCCAGCTCAACCGATGGCAGGAAGCCACCGTGACGATGGCAAGCGACATGTCTGCCTATCTTCGAGAGCGCTCGCTGCAGAGCCCCGATTTTTCCGGCTGGTTCCTCCAACAGGTCTATTTTCGCAGCCTCTCGGAAGCTGCGTTGTTCAAGCTGTCCCCTC
The DNA here is from genome assembly GCF_004795835.1 of Sphingomonas sp. PAMC26645. Lineage (NCBI taxonomy): Bacteria > Pseudomonadati > Pseudomonadota > Alphaproteobacteria > Sphingomonadales > Sphingomonadaceae > Sphingomonas > Sphingomonas sp. PAMC26645. The sequence goes on along the minus strand of NZ_CP039249.1, from coordinate 2,688,081 downwards.
AGCAGGGGATCCAGACGCTGGCGATCGTCAACCCGTACGAGATCGACTTTACGCGTCGTGTCACACCCTCGGCGATCGCCGAGCTGCGGTCAGGCAAAAGCGCGGTCGTGGCGGTGACGGGCGATCGTATCCAGACGATCACGATGCTGCCCGGATCTGACGAGCTATTCCTCTATGCGGGCCGCGTCGAGGATACGAAATCACTCTCCGAACAGACCACGCGTGCGAACGACGTGCTGAAGAGTTATCGATCGCTTCTGGCCAGGGCGCGCAGTCTCCAGTTGCAGTTCAATGCGGCACTGTTGTTGATCTCGTTGCTGATCGTGGGGATTGCGGTGTGGATCGCGCTGGCGGTTGCGGATCGCCTCGTCCGGCCGGTGGGCGAGCTCGTCGACGCCGCGCGCCGGGTAGCAGCCGGCGACCTTACCGCGCGTGTCCCCGATCCGCGCAGCCGCGATGAGGTCGGCACGCTCGCCAACGCGTTCAACCAGATGACCGGGCAGCTGGAGGCGCAGAATACCGAACTCGTCACCGCCAACGGACAGCTCGAAAGCCGTCGAGCACTCATCGAGGCGGTGATGGCGGGGGTCTCCGCAGGCGTCGTCGCAACAGGACGCGAGCGGACGATCACGATTGCGAACGATTCGGCGACGACGTTGCTGGGCACCGATACTGGCGGGCTGGTCGGACGGCGCCTGGTCGATGTCGCGCCCGAGCTCGACGCGATGCTCGATGGCGGCGACCGCGAGGCGATCGTCGAAGTCGGGCAGGGGAGCGAGGTTCGTACGCTTGCCGTGCGGATCGCGCGGCCGGCTACTGGCCCGATCCTGACGTTCGACGACATCACGCAGCAGCTGCTCGATCAACGCCGCGCGGCATGGTCGGACGTCGCTCGCCGGATCGCGCATGAGATCAAGAACCCGCTGACACCGATCCAGCTTGCGGCCGAGCGGCTTCAACGCCGGTATGGTGGCAAGATCGAGGCGCAGGACGGTACGTTCTCGCGATTGACCGACACGATCATCCGCCAGGTTGGCGATCTTCGTCGCATGGTCGACGAGTTCTCCTCGTTCGCGCGGATGCCGAAGCCAGTGTTCCGCGAGGAATCGCTGGTCGATGCCGCCCGCCAGGCGCTGTTCCTGCACGAGGTCGCGCATCCCGCGATCAGCTTCCAGCTGGTGCAGGACGATCCGGGTCTGACGCTGGTTTGCGACCGCCGCCAGATCGGGCAGGCGCTCACGAACATCGTCAAGAACGCGGTGGAAGCCATTGAGACACGCGGTGAACCTGGCGGATCGGTCACGATGACTTTGACGAGCGATGCCAACACGGTCGGCATCGCAGTGGCGGACACCGGCATTGGGCTACCCGCGGAGCGGGACCGGATCGTCGAACCTTATGTAACGACCCGTGCCCGTGGCACAGGCCTCGGCCTTGCCATCGTCAAGAAGATCATCGAGGAGCATTGCGGCACGATCGGCTTTTCCGATCGGCCGGGGGGCGGTACACTCGTCACCATGACCTTCGACGCCAAGGCGCTGGCCGCGCTCGACCAAGGGGCATCCGCATCCGAGTTGGCTGGGGAGGGCCGACTCGACACGATGACCCGCAACCGGACATGATTTAATGGCGCTCGATATTCTCGTCGTGGACGACGAACGTGACATCCGTGAACTCGTGGCCGGCGTCCTGGAGGACGAAGGCTATGAGACCCGCGACGCTGGCGATAGTGATTCCGCACTGGAGGCAATCGCCGCGCGGCGCCCGTCGCTGGTGCTGCTTGATGTCTGGCTGCAAGGGTCGCGTCTTGATGGGCTGGAACTGCTCGACGAGATCAAGCGTCGCGATCCGTCGATCCCGGTGCTGGTGATTTCAGGCCACGGCAACCTCGATACGGCCGTCGCCGCGATCCGCCGCGGTGCGTCCGACTTCATCGAAAAGCCGTTCGAGGCCGAGCGGCTTTTGCTGATGGTTGCGCGGGCGACGGAGACCGAACGGCTCCGTCGCGAGGTTGCGACGCTGAGGGCAACCGTCGGGCGTGAGACCGACCTGACCGGCAGTTCCGGATCGATCAACGGCGTTCGCGCGACCTTGAAGCGGGTGGCGGCAACCGGCAGCCGGGTCCTCATCATGGGCGCGGCGGGAGTCGGCAAGGAAGTCGCCGCGCGCCTGCTGCATGGCTGGAGCCTGAGGACCGACGCGCCGTTCATCATCGTCAGCGCGGCGCGGATGACGCCCGAACGCATGGACGAGGAACTGTTCGGCGTCGAGGAGGCGGGCGATCTCGTCCGTCCCGGTCTGTTCGAACAGGCGCATGGCGGCACGTTGTTCCTCGACGAGATCGCTGACATGCCGATCGCGACGCAGGCCCGCATCCTCCGCGCACTCACCGACCAGAGCTTTACGCGGGTAGGTGGTACGCGCGTCGTCAAGGTCGATGTCCGCGTCGTCTCGGCGACCGCCCGCGACCTCGTCTTCGAAATCGCCGAAGGACGGTTCCGCGAAGATCTGTATTACCGGCTCAACGTCGTACCGGTGATGATCCCGCCGCTGTCCGATCGCCGCGAGGACATCCCCGCGCTGGTCCAGCATTTCATCGCGCATTACGCGTCAGAGCGCCGGGTGCCGACGCCGGAAATCGCGCCGGATGCGATGGTTGCGTTGCAATCCTACGACTGGCCGGGAAATGTCCGGCAGTTGCGCAACGTCGTCGAGCGCACGATCATTCTGGCGCCGGGAGACCGGATCGGGCGGATCGATCTCGACCTGTTGCCGGCCGAAGTTCTCGGCGACCAGGGCGATATCGGATCGGCCGGGTCCACTGCGATCATGGGCTCACCTTTGCGGGAAGCGCGCGAGACGTTCGAGCGCGAATATCTTCGGGTGCAGATCCGACGTTTCTCGGGAAATATCTCGCGGACGGCCAGCTTCATCGGCATGGAGCGTTCCGCGCTTCATCGAAAATTGAAGCTGCTCGGCATCACCGAAACCCGCGAGGAATAGACGCCGTAATTTCGCCGCCCTCTGGATATAGCAGGGCGGCGATCATAGATCAGTACCGCGCCCGGTAACCGGGTGCATCTCCGACGCCGGGAAACGGCGCCTTGCGGGCAAAGTCCCGCCAAAAACAAAGGGTTATCCCATTGGCAGATAAACCAGGCTCGCTTCAGGATCTGTTCCTGAACGCACTCCGGCGCTCCAAGACGCCGGTCACCATGTTCCTCGTCAAGGGCGTAAAGCTCCAGGGCATCGTTACATGGTTCGATAATTTTTCTGTCCTGCTCCGCCGCGATGGCCAGTCGCAGCTGATCTACAAGCATGCGATCTCGACGATCATGCCTGCTGGGCCCATGGACGTGTCGGCGATCGTCGATGCGGTGGGAGAAAACCAGAAGAAGCATCCGCTTTTGCAGGATATTTTCCTCAACGCGGTGCGCAAATCCGAAGATAGCGTGACGATGTTCCTCATCAACGGCGTCATGCTGCAGGGCCAGATCGCAGGTTTCGACCTGTTTTGCATGCTGCTCCAGCGCGAAGGCATGGCACAACTCGTCTACAAGCACGCTGTCTCGACGATCCAGCCGGCACGCCCGCTGAACCTTGCCGAAGAGCCCACTGACACGGATGAAACGGACGATGACGATTGAGTAGTGGTTTCGAACGCGATCGGGACGAGTTCACCCGTGGAACACGAGCGATCGTCGTTCTCCCCGATCAGGGCGACGCCGCGCGCGACGTAGACGCTCGGTTGGAGGAAACCGCTGGGTTGGCCGCTGCGATCGGTGTCGAGGTGGTCGAACGGATCGCTTACCGAGTCCGCCAGGCAAAGCCCGCAACGCTGATCGGAAGCGGGCAGGTTGAATTGTTGGCCACCCAAGTTCGGATGGAAGAGGCGGGACTGGTCGTTTTCGATGCGAGCCTGACTCCGATCCAGCAGCGCAATCTGGAGAAAGCGCTCGAGGTGAAGGTCATCGATCGCACCGGACTGATCCTGGAGATCTTCGGCGAACGCGCCGCGACCGCTGAGGGGCGCTTGCAGGTCGAACTCGCGCATCTCGATTACCAGGCTGGCCGGCTCGTGCGGAGCTGGACCCATCTCGAACGTCAGCGTGGCGGTTTCGGCTTCCTTGGCGGTCCGGGCGAGACCCAGATCGAAGCGGATCGTCGTTTGATCCGTGACCGTATGGCGCGATTGAAGCGTGAGCTCGAGCAGGTCAGCCGTACGCGTGGGCTGCACCGTGAACGGCGCCAGCGTGCGCCGTGGCCGGTAATCGCGCTCGTCGGCTATACCAATGCGGGTAAGTCGACGTTGTTCAATCGCGTGACTGGTGCCGACGTGATGGCGGAGGATCTGTTGTTCGCAACGCTAGATCCGACGCTACGTCAGATTCAGCTCCCCGGGCTAGACAAGGCGATCCTGTCGGACACCGTCGGCTTCGTTTCTGACCTGCCGACGCAGTTGGTCGCCGCGTTCAAGGCAACTCTGGAAGAGGTCGTGTCCGCCGATCTTCTGGTCCATGTCCGTGATATCGCCCACCCGGATTCGGAGGCGCAGCGTGCCGATGTCGAGACTGTGCTGGCCGAGATCGGCGTTGACGATAATACGCCGCGGTTCGAGGTTTGGAACAAGCTCGACCTGCTCGATCCCGACGCGCACGACGAGATTGCCGGTGAAGCGGCGCGGCGCGACGACGTCGTGGCGATATCGGCGCTAAGCGGGGAAGGGGTGCCGCATCTGATCGAGCAGATCGCGGCAAAGCTGACGGGGGCGCATCGGCGCTATCGGATCACGCTCGATGCCAGCGATGGCGCGGGTGCCGCTTGGCTGCATGCCCATGGCGAAGTGTTCGGGAGCGTCGATGACGAGCTCGAGACGACATATGACGTGCGACTGTCCGATGCGGATTACGACCGGTTCACCCGCCGCGACGTTTGACAACCTGCCATAGTTCCTCCTTCTGATCGAGGGTCATGCCGGCGAACGCATCGCCCGCGAGATCCTCGATCGCCCGGAACCGCACGTCGAACTTCAAATTGCCAGCGCGTAATGCGCTTTCCGCGTCTACTCCGAGATGTCGCGCCCAGTTGGTCACCGCGAACAGCAGGTCGCCGACTTCTTCAGCGAGCTTCTCAGAAGGAGCTTCGCGAACCTCCTCGATTTCCTCGTGGACTTTCGCCAGCGGCCCGCTCGCATCCGGCCAGTCGAAGCCCACACGCCCCGCGCGTTTCTGTAACTTGTCGGCCCGAGACAGTGCCGGAAGGCCGAGTGCGACCCCCGCCAACGCGCTGCGGTCCGATTTGGCCGAACGCTCCTGCGCCTTGATCGCTTCCCATCCGGGCGACTGTTCCACGTCCCCGAATATATGCGGATGACGCCGTTCCATCTTGTCGGCAATCGAGGTCACGACGTCGGCCAGCGTGAAGGCACCGGCTTCCTCGGCAATGCGGCTATGGAAGACGACCTGAAGCAGAAGGTCGCCCAGTTCGTCCTTTAGATCCCCGGGATCGTTCCGTTCAATCGCGTCGGCGACTTCATAGGCTTCCTCGATCGTGTAGGGCGCAATCGTGGACCAGGTCTGCACACGGTCCCAGTCGCAACCTTCGACGGGATCGCGCAACCGGGCCATGATGGCGACGAGACGTTCGATCATAGAGAAGCCTTATAGAACGGGATTTTTCGATCCGGAACGTACGCCGAAACATCGAGGGCGTGGTAGATGAAGACTGGACCGTATCAGACCGTACATCGCGCAAAAGCAGCGTCGCGTCTGCCCGTTAGCTCTTCGAGCGACACCCCCGCAATATCGAAGCGGAGTTCGTGCATGTCCATGCCGGAACGGTAGCCGCCGGGCCAAACGCTGGTCAGTTCGAAGCCGCAATGCTCGAAGAACGGCGAGACCTGCGGCGAGGTGTCGACGGTGACATAGCGCGTGGTCGGCTCAGCGCTGGTGGCGACGTGGAGCAGGCGTTCGAACAGCAGCACCTTGCCGAGGCCCGAGCCCTGATATGCACGCGCGGCCATGCCCCAGAAGAGCAGTGCCTTGTTGTAGTGCTCCCAGATCGCGTAGCCGCCGAACGCGCCAGGAACGCCGTCGACGTCGACCACGAACGCCGGGCCGTCGGGCTCGTCGAGCGTTTCCTCCAGCCATTCGCGATCGCCGGCGCCAAAGTATTCGGGGAGGTTCGAGTCGAAGATCGCGAGGACGGCGGCGCGGTCCTTCTCCTCGTAGCGGCGGGTCAGGATTCTGGTCATGGCTGGCTCCACATCGCGACGGTTTCGATCGCGTCGGTTGTGGAACGGCTCCAGCAGCGCGAAGTGCCTTCGAACGTCGCGGTCGCGTGGATTGGATCGGTGACGATGGTTTCGATCGCCTCGGGGCGGATGCGACGCGGTTCGCCGATGAGCTTCGCGTGCGCTTCCTTGATCGTCCAGCGGCGGAGCCAAGCGTGGGGCTGCGCGGGAGCGGGCAGGCGGCGGAGCGAGGCTGCTTCGGTCGGGGTGAGCATGTCCCAGAGCGGAGCGTGGTCGTCGCTGACCTCGCGGTCGACCGCGATCGGTGCGCGCGCAACGCCGATCAGGGCGTGCGCGCCCCGGCTCGAGAGGCTGAGATACCAGCCGCCGGGAGCGGAAACGATCGGCGCGCCGGCCGGACTGCGTGTCAGGCGGACATCGTCTGAGTCGCCGGCAAGTTTGCGGATCAGGGCGGCGGCCAGACCCTGCCGGATCGCGCGCGCATCGCCTTGCAGGCCAGCGGCGTACGGTCCGGTCTCGGCAACACTCCATGCGACTGGCGACTGACCGTCCCAGACGAGCGCGTCGAGCGGACCGTCGTGCCAGATCGGCGTCACGTCGCGACGGCGATCCGTGCGGGGCTCCCGTCCCAACTTGTGCCGTCTGGCAAGGTCTCGCCCTTCATCACGACCGACAGGTCGCCGAGCTGCGCGTCTGCGCCGATCTCTGCGTCGTACAGTACGATCGCCAACGAGCCGATCGTCGCGCGGTCGCCGACGCGGATCGCGCCGACCTTCATCACGCGGTCCTCGAACAGGTGCGTCTGCAGGCCGGCGAAGTCGTTGAGCGCCACGTCGTCGCCGATATCGACCAGGTCGTGCTCGGTCAGGTCGGTGGTGTCGATGTAGCAGCGCTTGCCGATCCGCGCGCCCATCAGGCGGAGATACAGCGCGATCCACGGCGTCCCGCGGAGTGGTTCGAGGAGGTTGGCGACGGCGAGATTCTCGTACGTCGCCGTGACAAGCTCGGTGCGCCACACAAAGGTGCTCCAGAGCGGCGCGGTGGTGACCTTGTAGCGGCCGACGACGAGCCATTTGAGCGCGAGGACGAAGATCCCGCAGGCGAGGCAGAAGCCGACGTACAGGAAGGGGAAGGTCGTCGCGATCAGCAACCCGCCATTGTCGAGGTCGTCGAGGTCGCCGACCACCGACAGCAGCAGGCTGAAGAACACCAGGAACGCGGTCAGTGACAGCGTGGTGCGGACCGCCTCGATCGACAGGCGCGTGGCGATCAGCGCGCGCGACGGATTGAACCGCGCGCCCTCGTCGAACATCGTGTTGACCTGTCGTACCGGCAGCTTGATCGCGGGCGAGCCGAACCATGTGCTGCCCGCCTCGGTGGCGAGCGCGGGGTCGCTCGGCGGCTTCGAGAGCACGCCGACGAGCACCTCGTCGCCGATCTGCGTGCCGCTCGGCAGCAGCGCGGAATTGCCGATGAAGCTGCGGCGGCCGATCTTGGTATGCGCGAGTTCGATCGTGCCGTGGCCGATCCGCGCCGCGCCGAAGATCACCGAATCGGCGATGAAGCTCTCCTCGCCGATCTCGACAAGGTCGGGCACGATCGCGCTGGCGGTCGATATTTCCGCGCGACGGCCGACCTTCACGCCGAGCGCACGGTACCAAGGCACCACGTACAGCGTCGCGAAGATCGGGTGGAGCAGGCGGAGCGCGAGGTCGTTGATCTGCTGCACGAACCAGTAGCGCACGTAGAACCCGCTGTTCAGCGCATAGACCGCGGGCGCGACGCGACCGAGGATCAGCCGCTTGGCCGCCACCGTCAGCACGCACATCATCACGACATAGGTGACCGCGAGCAGCGGCGCGACCGCGACATAGGCATAGCCGCTAGTCGCCCAGTCGAGCTCGATCAGTGCGATCAGCCCGGGGGCGATCGGCAGGATCGCCACCAGCGGCAGGATCAACGCGCACAGGAACAGGCCGATCGCCGGCCCGGCGTTGCGCGAGGCTGCGGTGGCCGGGCGGCGGGGCGCATCGCCGTCATGCGCGGCGGGCGAGCCGGCCCAGCGCTGGCCGGTCGGGATCGCCGTATCGGCAGGCAGCGCGGACAGATCGTCGAGCATCGCGTCGTCGCCGAGCGCGGCGTTGCGGCCGACTACCGCCATCGACCCGACGAACGCGCCCTTGCCGAGCTTTACCGTGCCGAGGCGGAGCAATCCGCGCTCGACCGAGCTGGTCGAGAGCACCGACTGGTCGCTGATGATCGCATCGTCGTCGGCGTGGAGCAGGTCGGCGGTGTCGATGATCCCGGTGCCGATATGGACGCGCTTGCCGATCTTCGCGCCCATCATCCGGTAATAGCCGCGGATCATCGGCGTGCCCGCGAGATACGGCGTCGCGGTGACGCCGATGATCCGGCGGACCAGCCACCAGCGGAAATAATAGCTGCCCCAGAGTGGGTAATCGCCCGCCTTGAAGCGCCCGACGATCAGCCATTTGAGCGCGATCGACAGGACCATCGACGCGATCGGCACGACCGTGAAGAACAGCCCGCTGAGGATCAGCGCGTCGACCCGTGGCATGTCGCCCGCGAGATGCGTGTAGGCGAGATAGGGCGAGAACCACTGGAGCCCCGCCAGCGTGTAGATCGGCAGCAGCGCGAGCGTCTGCGCGGCGACGCACAGCCGCCGCTTCCACGACGCGATGTGATGGAAGCTGCTCTCGTCGAGGATCGCGACGGGCGTGGTGCCACCGATCCGCAGCGCGAGCGCGCAGATCGTTGGCGCGGCATAGACGTCCTCGAGCGACAGCCCTTCGAGGCCGCGCACTTTTCGCGCTGCCGAAACCAACCGTGCGGCCTTCAGCGAATGCCCCCCGAGATCCTCGAACAGGTCATCGAGCACCGATACCGGCTGCGGCGCGAATGCCTCGGCCCAGACGCGGTGCAGGCTTTCCTCCAGCGGCGTGGCGGGCGCGACCATCTCGCGGTCCGACGTCACGGTGATCTCGGGCTTGACCAGCGCCTTGCGGTCGACCTTCCCCGAGGCGGGCAGCGTCGGCATGTGCGAGAGGATCTGGTAGCCCGCGGGGCGCATGTAATTGGGGAGCCGCTCGGCGACGCGGGCCTTGAGGCCGACCATGTCGATCTCCTCCGCCGGACGCGCGATCAGGAAGGCGGCGAGGAATTCGGAGCCGTCGTCGTCGGTGAACAGCTGGACGACGGTCTGCGCGACGCCGGGCCATTCGCCGATCACCGCCTCGATCTCGGCGAGCTCGACGCGGAAGCCGCGGATCTTCACCTGCGTATCGATGCGCCCGACGAAATCGATGTCGCCCGCCGCGTCGAGCTTCACCAGGTCGCCCGAGCGGTAGATACGTTCCGGAGCACCGGAAGGCCCGTCGAACGGCGTCATGATGAACTTTTCGGCGGTCAGGTCGGGACGGTTGACGTAGCCGACGCCGACGCCGGGGCCGCCGATGACGAGTTCGCCCTCCTGGCCATCGGGGACCGGCTGCATATGCTCGTCGACCACCCAGGCGGTGTAGCCGGGTAGCGGCTTGCCGATCGTGATGCGTTGGCCGGGGAACACCTCGGTCCAGGTCGCGGTGACCGACGTCTCGGTCGGACCATAGGTGTTAAGCAGGCGCAGGCCCGGACGCGCGAGCCGGCGCGGCAGGTCCGCCGGGCACGCCTCGCCGCCCATGTTGAGCAGGCGCAGCGTCGGCACCGGATGCTCGACGAGCGCGATCAGCGAGGGGACGACGTGCCAGATCGTCGTTTTCGCCTCGGCGAGCGCGATCGCCACGTCAGGCCCGCTGGTCGCCAGCGCCTCGGTGGCGACGAGCACGACCGCACCGACGAAGAACGCGCTCCACATCGTCTCGACCGACATGTCGAACGCGAGGCTGAACCCGCCGAACACGACGTCGGCAGGGGTCAGATCGAGGATTGCGCTTTCGGAGCGGACCAGGTGGCAGGCATTGCCGTGCGAGATCATCACGCCCTTGGGCCGGCCGGTCGTGCCCGAGGTGTAGATGATGTAGGCGAGGTCCTGCGGGGTGGCCTGCGTGACGTCGCGGCCAACCGGTTCGGACGGCTCAGCCGCGAGATCGCCCAGCGCGGCGTCGAGCGCCAGGGTTTTCCCCTTGAGGTTGGCGACGCGGCTGGCGACGGTAATCGTCAGCGCGGCTTCGCTGTCCTCAACGATGAAGTCGATGCGATCCTGCGGATAGCCCCAGTCGACCGGCACATAGGCGGCACCTGCGCGCAGCACGCCGAGGATCGCCATATACTGGTCGAGCCCGCGCGGCAGGCACAGCACGACGCGGTCGCCGCGGCCGATCCCCATCGCGCGCAGGCGGTGCGCGAGCGCTAAGCTACGCGTGGCGAGGTCGGTATAGGTCCAGGCGGTCTTGCGGTCGTATTCCTCGTCCGCGCCGATCAGCCGCAGCGCGGTCGCGTCAGGATGCGCCGCGCGCGTGGCGTCGAAGATCTCGTGCAGCAGTTCGTCACGGGCGTAAGGCTCTGCGGCACGCAACGCAGGGGCGGGGGCGATCGACGGGTAAGCCGGCCTTGCTATAATGGCGGTATCGGAAGGGCTTACCGGCGTGTCTTGCTGCATACTCAAGCCTTAGACGATGTCGAACGACATTTGCTACTCGTCATCGGCGTACAGGAAAACCTTCGAAATTTTCCGCCCGGCGCGGATCGAGGGCATGGCCAGACAAGGCTTGCGGCACTGCCCGTGCTGACTTACACCCCTACTACACCTTCGTCGGGAATCTCCACATGCGCGCCTCATGCCTCATCGGTTTCACCGCTCTCCTGCTGTCGTCGACCGCGCATGCAAGTCCGAAGGCGATGACGGAAGCGCCCGCCAAGGCGGCGATCGTACCCGATGCGAACGCACCGAAGGGGCGTCTGTCCGATGCGGCGATACCTAAGGCGTATCGCCTCGACTTCACCATTTTGCCCGAGGCTGACCGGTTTTCGGGACATGACGAGATCGACGTCACGCTGAAGGCTGCGACAAAATCCCTGTATATCCACGGCCGCGACCTGAAGATTGGCAAGGCGGTCGCGATGGTAGGTGGCAAGGCTACCCCGGCGATCTTCACGCAGGTCGATCAGAGTGGCACGGCGCGGCTGGACTTCGCGAATGTCCTGCCCGCCGGCGCGGCGACGCTGGCGTTCGATTATACGGGCAGTTTCGGGGACAGCGCCTCCGGCCTGTTCCACGTCAAGGTCGGCGATGCCTGGTACAGCTGGACGCAGTTCGAAAGCATCGATGCACGCGCTGCGTTTCCCGGGTTCGACGAGCCTGGCTTCAAGACGCCGTTCACCGTGTCCGTCACGACGCATCCAGGTCTGGTCGTGATCGGCAACGCGCCGAAGGTGTCCGTCACGAAGGTCGCCGGGGGAATGGAGAAGCATCAGCTCGCGGTTACCAAGCCATTGCCGACCTATCTCGTTGCGTTCGACACGGGGCCGTTCGTTCACCAGACCGGAACGATCCCGGCGACCCCCGAACGGCCTACGCCGATGCCGTATGGCGCCGTTGCGACGCACGCGCAGAAGGACAAGATGGGCTATGTGATGGCGGAGACGCCGCGCATCGTGTCCCTGCTCGAGCAATATTTCGGCGAGCCGTTCCCGTTCCCCAAGCTCGACCAGATCGGCACGCCGATCATGCCGGGCGCGATGGAAAACGCGGGCGCGGACACCTATGGCGACGGCATCATCTTCCTCTCGCCCGGCGCGACGACGTCCGACAAGCAGGCGTTCGGGATGATCGTCGCGCACGAGCTCTCGCATCAATGGTTCGGCGACCTCGTCACGCCGGCGTGGTGGGACGACATCTGGCTGAACGAAAGCTTCGCCAACTGGATGGGCTATCGCATCGGCAACGCATGGCGGCCCGAGCTTAACATCGGCGTCGGGGCGCTGGATGAGGGCTTCGGCACGATGAACACCGACGCGCTGGAGGTGGGACGCCCGATCCACCAGCCGATCACCGACAACGGCCAGATCGACTCCGCGTTCGACGGCATAACCTACGGCAAGGGCGGGCAGGTGGTCGCGATGATCGCCGCCTATCTCGGCGACGAGAAGTTCAAGGCGGGGGTCCGCCTTCACCTCAAGCGTCACGCGTATGGCAATGCGACGTCCGAGCAGTTCTTCCAGTCGATCTCGGATGCGGCGAAGGATCCGCGCGTGCTGTCCGCGCTGAAATCGTTCGTCGACCAGCAGGGCGTTCCCGTTATCGACGTCCGGCGGCAGGGTAACGGCATCGTCGCGTCCCAGTCGCGCTATGCCTTCCTGGGATCGTCTCCGCCGCCATTGAGCTGGACGATCCCGTTCTGCGTTCGCGTCGGCGCGGCGAAGCAATGCACGCTGCTCGACAAGACCACGACGTCGATCGCCGCGCCCGCCTCAGGCGTGATCATGCCGAACGTCGGTGGTGCGGGCTATTACCGTTTCGACATGGCACCGGCGGATTGGCAGGCGTTGATCGCGGCTTCGGGCACGTTGTCTCCGGGCGAGGCGCTAGCCACAACCGACAGCCTATGGGCGGCGTTCCGCGCTGGCAAGGCACCGGCCGCATGGTTGTTCGCGGAAGCGCGTGCAGTCGCGGCAAATCCGGACTCGACTGCCAGCATCGACGGCGGCCGGCGAATTGCCGGGTTGCGCTCGCGGGGGCTGATCTCGGCCGCTTCGCTACCTGCCTACCGCGCACTGTTGGCATCGATCTACACACCGCGCCTGACCGCACTTGGGTTCAACCCGGCAGCGGGCGCCTATGCAAAGGACGATCCGGGCCGGCAGAACTTGCGCCACGAACTGGTCAATCTCGTCGCGGACGATGCGCGCGATCCGGCTGTCCGCAACAAACTAAAGTTAGCGGGGGAAAAATACCTGGCGGGCGACACCGCGGCGCTCGATTCCGGTTTTCTCGGAGCTGCATTGACCGTGGTGGCAGAGGAGGGCGGTCTGCCTGCTGCGAAGATGCTGGTCGATAAGGCGTTATCGAGCGAGGACCCGGGCTTCCGCCAGGCTGCTCTTGGTGCCGCTGCGTCCAGTGGGCGGCCCGACGCCGCCAATTATCTCCTGTCGCTCGAAGACAAGCGGATGCGGAGCTATGACAGGATCGGGCTGATCTTCGGCGTCGCCGGCAATGCGGAAACGCGAGATCTCGGCATCGACTGGATCCTGGCGAACTACGACAAGCTTCTCGCCGGTGGCAACGGCATCTTCATCACCAGCCGCCTGCCGCAAGCGCTCGCGGTCCAGTGCGGTGCCGATCAGGCGGACCGGATCGATGCCAAGGTCGGTGCCTCGATCCGCAAGGCTAACGTCGGATTGCTGAACTACGAGCGTACGCTGGAGAGCATTCGCCACTGCGGTGTATTGCGGCAGGCGAAGTCCGCGGAGATCGCCGCAGCGCTTGCCAGCGCGAGGTAGCGCGCAAGGACGGGGCGGAGGCAGCGCGGCGTGGCGCTGCCTCAGCCTCTTCATACGCCGGACGATACCTTCGATACGGTATCGTGCCGGATCGGTGGCGCTATCATTGGCAGCGTTCACCTTTGAATCGCATACGCTGAGCCAGGGATGAGCGCTCATGACGAGCAGGGCGTCGTCATTACACGTAAGCTGTTCGGGCTGCCGACACGCCTAGGAACACCTCCGATTCAAACGATGTGCCTCACACAACACTGAGATCGATAATATACATTATGTTAAATACGTGGCGGTATCGGCGTCAGGACCAGCGTCTTTCCGACGACTTGCCACGAACCCAGGCGCGACAGAAAGTTCATGCCGAGAATGTCCGTCTTTTCGAAAGCCGGCGACGTCACGATTCCTAAGTCGGTCATGACGATATTGCCGACGACTACGCGTTTCGCGGTCGCCGACCGTGCGGTGACCTGGCCGTTGGCAGTTGAAAGAATTACGGGAAACGGACTTTTGCTCAGGTCCAGGCCGGCCGCCTTTGCGGTCTGCGTCGACAATGCGGTCGTCGTGGCGCCGCTATCGATCAGCATGCGTCGACCGACCCCGTTGATCTCCACATTCGCCCAGAAATGACCGTCGTCTGCCATGCGTATGCGCGTTTCCGTTCCGCTGACCTGTTGATCGTCGAACATCGCAATGACGCCGGACAGTCGATCGCGCTGGCTCGCAATCAGGAGACCGACGGCGAAGATGCCTACCCATGCCAGCGCCATCTTGAGCATCGGCTTGACGGCGCTTCGCCGCGCAACCAGCGCCGACAGCGGCAGGATCAGCATCACGGCGTACAGCGCGAACTGGGCTGCACGGTCACCGGTCATGCGTCGAGCACGAGCCCGTCATAACCGGGCTCAACGCCCTTCGGAAGTTCGGAGACCAAGCTCGCATAGTCCATGCTGTGGTCCATGTGGATAAGCGCGGTGCGCCCCGGCCGCAGTCGGTCGACCCATCCGAGCACGGCCGGCAATTCCATATGCGTCGGATGCGGTCGTCGCCGCAACGCATCGACGACCCAGACGTCGAGTTCTTCGTAAAGCCTGGCCATATCGTCGGTCATGATATTGAAATCGGTAGCATATCCGATCGAAGCGCCGCCTCCTTCGAACCGCAGTCCAGCCGCGTGGATGTTACCGTGAGGTTGATCGGTAACACGAATTTCGATCCCGCCTATCGTCAGCCGATCGGGTAGCGTTTCTGCCGCGATCGTCGGCGGGTAGCCCGCTCGGCCGTGGAATGCATAGGTGAAACGTGCGTCCAGCGCCGCGAGCGTGGCGGGTCGCGCATAGCCGCGTACCGGCGTTCCCGCAGCGTGGTAGAGTTGGCGCAGATCGTCGATACCGTGGCAGTGATCCGCGTGATCGTGCGTCCAGATAACGGCGTCGACCCGGTCGACGTCGGCCGCGAGAAGTTGCTCGCGCATGTCCGGGCTCGTGTCGATCAGGATGCGCGTACCATCATGCTCGATCAGCGCGGACGCGCGCGTGCGGCGGTTGCGTGGTTCGGCAGGGTCGCAATCGCCCCAGTCGTTACCGATCCGCGGGACGCCGGACGACGTGCCCGATCCGAGAATCGTGATCCTCATGCGCGCGTCTTGCCGAACAGCGTGTGGAAATTCTCGGCCGTACGACGCGATAATTCCTCGACATCCTCACCGCGCAAGTCGGCCAGGAATTTCGCCGTGTCGGCGACGAAGCCGGGCTCTCCGGTCTTGCCACGATGCGGCACGGGCGCGAGAAACGGTGCGTCGGTCTCGATCAGAAGCCTCTCGATGGGCAAGCGCGTGGCGGTCTCTTGCAGATCACGTGCGTTCTTGAACGTGACGATACCCGATATCGAGATATAAAGGCCCATGTCCAACGCCTTGTCGGCGAAAGCTCCGCTTGCGGTGAAGCAGTGGATGACGCCGGGATAGGCCCCCTTCCCCATTTCCTCGGCCATGATCGCGGCGGTATCGTCCTCGGCATCGCGCGTATGGACGACGATCGGCAACCCGGTCTCGCGTGATGCCGTTATGTGCGCGCGAAAGCTCGCTTGCTGGCGGGCGCGATCGGACGTGTCGCGGAAATAGTCCAGGCCACTTTCGCCCAATCCTACCACGCGAGGATGACGTGCCCGTTCGATCAGCTTGGCGGCATCGACGTCGGGATAGGTGTCCGCCTCGTTCGGATGGATGCCAATCGTCGCCCAGACGTCGGGTTCGCGCTCGGCAGTCGCGACGATATCATCCCACTCGCTCTCGCGGGTCGAGATGTTGAGCATCGCCGTCACGCCCCGCGCGCGCGCCCGTGCAAGTACGGCTTGCTGATCCTCGACGAGCCCCTTGTAGTTGAGGTGGCAATGGCTGTCGGCGAGCATCAGGCCTCCGCGGGCAATTCGAGACGGGGGAAGACGGGGGATGGCGGTGCGATCCGGAAGTCGGACGCAGCCACCCGGTCGTACCAGCGATCATCGTCGATCGCGGCATGATCGCGCTCGACCGCGCCGATCTGATCAAGAACCTTACCGGCAGAGTCCGGCACGACCGGCAGGATCGCGATCGCCAGCATGCGGATCGCGCGCACCAGCGTGCGCAACACGGCGTGCATCCGGTCGGGATCGGTCTTGCGCAGTGCCCAAGGCGCCTGTGCGTCGATATACTGGTTGCAAGCGAACACGCCACGCATCCAGGCCTCGATACCCTGCGACAAGGCCAGATCCGTAAACCCTGCCTTGAAGCCCGCACATGCGACGATGACCTCCTCGATCAACATGCCATCCGCTTCCTGGACCGTGCCAGCAGAAGGAAACACGCCTTCCAAGTTCTTGGCGATGAACGACAAAGTCCGCTGCGCCAGATTGCCGAAGCTGTTCGCCAGTTCGGCGTTCACACGGGTCACGATTGCCTCGGGAGAATAGCTCCCGTCCTGACCGAAGCTGACCTCCCGCAGGAAGAAATACCGGAGGGCGTCGACGCCGAATGCGTCTGCCAACGCCATCGGATCGACGACGTTGCCGACCGACTTGGACATCTTTTCCCCGCGTGTGAGCAGGAAGCCGTGACCGAACACGCTTTTCGGCAACGGAATGTTCGCGGACAACAGGAACGCGGGCCAGTACACGGCGTGGAACCGGACGATATCCTTGCCGATCAAATGAATGTCGGCGGGCCAGAACTTCGCCTTGTCGCCCGTCATGTCGGGATAACCGATACCGGTCAGATAGTTCGTAAGCGCGTCGACCCACACATACATGACGTGGCCGGGGCTATCAGGCACCGGCACGCCCCAGTCGAAGCTGGTACGCGACACCGACAGATCCTTCAGGCCACCCTCGACGAAGCGCATCACCTCGTTGCGGCGGCTTTCGGGGCGGATAAAGTCCGGGTTGGCGGCGTAGAGATCGAGCAGGGGCTGCTGGTATTTCGACAGGCGGAAGAACCACGTTTCCTCGGCGGTCCATTCGACCGGCGTACCTTGCGGCGAACGGCGATCGTCGCCCTCCCCGGTCAGTTCGGATTCATCGTAGAACGCTTCGTCGCGGACCGAATACCAGCCCTCGTAGCGATCCAGATACAGATCGCCCGAGTCCGCCATAGCCTGCCAGATGGCACGGCTTGCGGCATAGTGATCCGTGTCCACGGTACGAATGAAACGGTCATAGGAGATGCCAAGACGATCCGCCATCACGCTGAAATGCGACGACATCTCGTCTGCGAACGCGCGTACCGGAATGCCCCGGTCGCGCGCGGCCTGCGCCATCTTCAGGCCATGCTCGTCGGTACCGGTCTGGAACAGTACGTCGCGTCCGGCTTGACGTTGGAACCGGGCGATCGCGTCGGCGGCAATCATCTCATAGGCATGGCCGATATGCGGACGGCCATTGGGATAGTGGATCGCGGTGGTGATATAAAAGGGGTCGGCCATGCCGCGCTCCTAGAGCATCGGTCCGATCAGGTGAAGCCCGCGCTATAGCCCGGCCGGGATGCTTGGACGATTCCGCCGCTTACTGACGCAGCGATGCGACGATTCCGGCCATTTCGAAGACGGTCGCCTGCGCGTCCAGCGAAAGTCCAACCGCCGCGCCGGCAAGATCGCGCGCAGCCGCATGGGCATCGAGCGCGGTACGCAAAGCGGGTCCGGATCGCGTGCGCGCCTCGTCCGCGACAAAGGCTTGCGCGCGGTCCAGGAACGCCTCGTATCGCGGTTGCGACGTCTTGCTCCCCAGCGCTTTTGCCAACTTCAGGCGCCGGCCATTATCACGGTCACCGTCGCGCGCGATCTCGGCAAGCGCGCTGTCGATGCCGGCGATGTCCAGGCCGGCATAGCGTAGCGCCCTGCCCGGCGCCCCGTCGCTGGCACGGACGAGCGCGGCGACCTCTTCGTCATCCGCTTCGGGGCGGAGTACGCGGATCGCCTTCGTCACCTCGTCTTGGCCCAGTGCTTCGAACCGCAGCAATCGACACCGCGACCGGATCGTCGGCAGCAGTCGCCCGGGTGCGTGGCTGACGAGCAGGAATATCGTTCCAGCGGGCGGCTCCTCGAGGTTCTTGAGCAACGCATTGGCACCGCCGCGTTCGAGATCGTCGATCGCATCGATCACCACCACGCGGCGCGCACTCATCGATGGCGTCGTCGCGAACAGCGGCTGGAGCGTGCGGACCTGCGCGATGGTGATGCTTCGCGCCAAGTCCTGGTCGGGTTTCTCCGGATCCTTCGGAAGGCGCGCGAGCACGCGGTAGTCCGGGTGAGACCCCGCCTCGATCAACGACCGCGTGCGGTCGCCCTGCGGCACGTCGAACCCAGCCGGAGTGGCATCGGGATTGGCGCCGTCAGCCAGCATCCGCCTCGCCGCCAGCCGCGCGAAACTCGCCTTGCCGACGCCTTGCGGTCCGGTCAGCAGCCAGGCGTGATGCAGCGCGCCGCCACGCATCGCCGCAAGGAAAGCGGACTGCGCGGCGGCGTTGCCGAATATTTCAGTCATGCCCGTCGCGCGTCCGGGACATGCATCGTCATCCGAAGAACCCGGTCAGGCCAGCCCAGGCACGTCCGAAGAAGCCGGCAACGGCGACATCCTTGTCTGCGACGAGCGGCATGCGCTGCTGCAGGCCGTCCGACGTCGTTACGACGAGATCTGCAATGTGCTGGCCAGCCTTGATCGGCGCCTTGATCGGGCCCTCGTACACGACCTTGGCAGTAAGGTTAGGCGAGGTACCAGCGGGCAGCGTTACGGTCAGCGCCTTTGGCGCGACGAGACCGACCGACGAGGCATCGCCGAGCTGGACCGCTGCGGTCTCGACCTTCTTGCCCTTGGCGACGATCGGCTTCGACTGCCATGCGCGAAAGCCCCATTCCATGAAGCGCACTGATTCCTCTGCACGCTGCCCGGCGCTCGTCAGACCGGCGACGACCATGACCAGGCGGCGCCCGTTTTGCACGGCCGAGCCGGTGAAGCCGTAGCCCGCCTCCTCGGTATGCCCGGTCTTCAAGCCATCGGCACCGGCGACGCGACCGAGGATCGGATCGCGATTTGCCTGGGTGATGGCGCTGCCGCCCATCGTCTTGCCCCAGGTGAAGTCGCGCTTCGAGTAGAACTGCTTGTAGAGATCTGGATAGTTGTTGATCGTCGCGGCAGCGAGCTCGGCAAGGTCATGCGCGGTGACGTAGGTGACGCCGTTGTCGGGCCAACCGTTCGCGGTGCCGAAATGGCTGTCCTTGAGGCCGAGTTCGGCTGCCTTGCGGTTCATACGCTCGGTAAATGCCTGTTCGGAACCGGAGATCCCTTCGGCAAGCACGATGCACGCGTCGTTACCTGATAGCGTGACGATGCCGTAAAGCAGGTTGGCGACGCTGACGTTCTCACCCGAGGACAGGAACATCGTCGAACCCGCTGTTGGGCCATGCCATTTCGCCCAGGTCTCGGGGCGCACGGTCATCATCTGGTCGAGCTTCAACTCGCCCTTCTTGACCATGTCGAACGCGACATACACCGTCATCATCTTGGCGAGCGACGCCGGCGGCATGCGGCGGTCGGCATCACGCGAGAACAACACTGCGCCTGAGGACAGATCCTCCATGTACGCGATCGGCGCGGCGGTCTGGAACTGCGGCGCAGCGGCGATGGACGGATGCGCCAGCGCGAGGGCGGCAAGCGGTGCGACGATCAGCTTCTTCATGGGGTATTCCGTGAGCAAAAGGGAACTCAATCCGTGGGCAGGACCTGGGCATCGCCATAGCCGCGCTCGGCGACCGCGTCACGCGCGCGTTGCAGGCTGATAGCATCTTTGAACGGGCCGACGCGGACGCGGTACAGGCCACCGCCTTCGACCACGTCGGCATCGAGGCGCTTGGCCAACGCGGTCGCGCGCGCTTCGTTCGAGAAGGTCGCGACCTGCAACAGATACCGACGGCCGGGTACCAGCGTCATCGGCGCACGAGACGGCAGGGTGTCGGTGCTCATCGCGCGAGTATAGGCGGCGGGTTGCAGAGCGACCGCCTTACCCGCCCGCAGCAGTGAAGCGTCCCGCACGGACGGCACAATCGCACGGATACGGACGGTTGCGACCTGATGGCGGTCGGTGCCGAGCATGTGCGCCGCGGCACGGGACAGGTCGATCATCCGGTCACGACGACCGGGACCGCGATCGTTGATGCGGACCAAAATCGACCGACCGGTCTCGATCGAGGTGACTTCGACGAAAGACCCGAGCGGCAACGTGCGATGCGCCGCGGTCATCGCGTCCGGATCGAACGCCTCGCCCGATGCCGTACGGTTGCCCGACAATTCGTCGCCGTACCAACTCGCTGCGCCGGTATCCTGATAGCTGCCGTACAGTCCGCCGCCAGCCGATAGGATCACGCCACCGCTTTCGCGCGCGTGACCACAGGCGGCGAGCGCGAACGCCAGGCTCAGGGCCCTAGCGCTCGACCGCATCGGCCAGCAATCCGACCGACAAAGCATAGAAATTCGAACAATTGTAATCGAGGATCACGCGGTAGTTGCTGGTCAGCAGATACGCCGTCGCGCCTGGGCCATCCGGTTCGAGCAACGTCGCCATCACCGAACCGTCCGGCGATCGACCGCTTTGCGCGCTGACCCCCAGGGCGCGCCACTCGGCGATCGTCCGCCAGCCGCTATGCCGTTCGAAAACGCGCGGGCAGCGCGGCGAGACGAGGCGGTTGCGGACCTGCGATCGGTCGAACCCGGCGGGCACGTTGACCACGACCCCCCAGGGCTGACCAGCACGCCAGCCGGCGTCGACGAAATAGTTGCCGATCGACGCGAGCGTATCGGCGGGGCTGTTCCATATATCCGCGCGGCCATCGCCATCGCCGTCTCGTGCGATCCGCAGGTAGATGGACGGCAGGAACTGCGGGTTGCCCGTGGCCCCTGCCCAGCTTCCCTTCAGCTGCGACCGCGTCACGCCGCGATCGAGCATCTTCAACCCGGCGATGAACTCGCCCGCGAACAGCGACCTCCGCCGGCCTTCATAGGCCAGGCTCGCGAGCGACCGCAGGAGGTCGAAGTCGCCGGTATAGCTGCCGTAGTTCGTCTCATGGCCCCAGATCGCGACCATGACCGATTCGGGAACGCCGGTCTGCTGCTCGATCCGCTGGAGCCGATAGCGTTGCGCCTGATAGGTCTGGCGACCGCGAGCGATCCGTGCCGCGTCGACATGCTGCGTTCGATACGGCGCGAAGGCGGGTATCGCGCTGGAGTTCGTTGCGCCCGGCTGTGCCCGGTCGAGTTCGATCACGCGGGGGTTGAGCGTCAGCGTCGGAAAGACCGCATCCGCCGTACGCGCGCTGACACCATCGGCCAGCGCCTGCTGACGCAGTTCGCGCATATACGACTGAAACCCTGCGTCGTCCTGCGCGACCGCCGGTCCGCCGACGGACAGCATTGCGATCGCGCCGAAAGCGCCGTTGCGCAGCCAAGTTGCTGCTCGTGTTACCCCACCCATGCCGAAGGATGTGCCACAGACACCAGCGGATCGGAACCTCGCACCGTCGCACGGTTGCCACGCACAGGCGCTTGATGGCGCGGAGCGGAAGCCTATCGCGCTAACCCGCCCCGTCGCTCGAGACCGTTGGCGCTGCCTGATAGCTATCCTCCATCGGGCACGGCACCTTTTACCCTGTCGGCAATTCCGGCTATCGGCCTGCCATTCGCGGGACGGCGGTGGCAAACACCGAGACCGACGGGACGAGGAGTGATGCCGTGATCGAGGTCAATTTCGATGGAATCGTCGGTCCGACGCATAATTACGCGGGGCTCTCGATCGGCAACCGCGCGTCGTCCGCAAACGCCGGTGCGGTGTCCGCCCCCCGTCTTGCCGCGCTTCAGGGCATGGGCAAGATGCGTCGCCTGATGGCGATAGGCCTGAAGCAAGGCGTCTTTCTGCCGCACGTCAGGCCGCAAGTTGATTGGCTGAGGACGCTAGGGTTCGCGGGTTCCGATGCGGACCTCCTGGCGTCCGCATGGGCTGCCGACAGAGCGCTCGTCGCCAACGCGATGTCGGCGTCGTCGATGTGGACGGCGAATGCGGGCACGGTGTCCCCGGCCACCGACACGGGTGACGGCCTATGCCATATCTCGGTCGCGAACCTGTCGACGATGCCGCACCGCGCGATCGAGGCAGTGCAGACCGAACGACAACTCCGCCTTGCGTTTTCGGACGCGCGGTATTTCCGGGTGCATCCCCCCCTGCCCGCCGCGTTCGGGGATGAAGGCGCAGCCAACTTCATGCGGCTGGTCTCGCCCGCCGGCGGTGTGGCGGTAGAGATGTTCGTCTATGGCGAGGGTCAGGCTGGTGGCTTCCCCTCGCGTCAGCACCGCAGTGCGAGCGAGGCGGTAGCACGCCGCCACGGCCTCGATCCCCGCCATACGCTGATGGTTCGGCAAAGCGAGGCGGCGATCGCGGCGGGTGCTTTCCATAATGACGTTGTCGCAGTGGCCAACGGTCACGTCCTGTTCGCGCATGAGCAGGCGTTCGCCGACCCTCGCGCACTGTACGATGCGGTGGCGGCGCTCGTCCCTGATGCTGTGATCGTCGAGGTTCCGTCGGATCGCGTGAGCCTCGACACGGCAATCCGGACGTATCTGTTCAATTCCCAGCTGGTCACGATGCCGGATGGAGGAATGACCCTTGTCCTGCCGGCCGAAGCACGTGAGCATGTCGATGTCTGGACTTGGCTGTCGGAATTGATCGCAGCCGGGGGGCCGATCACCCGACTGGAGATCGTCGACGTCCGCGAATCGATGCGCAATGGCGGCGGTCCCGCGTGTCTCCGGCTTCGCGTTCAGGTCGATGCGGAAGCGTTTGCGGCGATCGATCGCCGCTTCCTGCTCGATGATGCGGCCTGTGACCGGATCGAGGCCGTCATTGCGCGCGAATGGCCCGAAGCGATTGCGCCCGATGATCTGGGCAATCCACATCTTTGGGAGCAGTGTCTCCGTGCCCGCTCGGCCTTGATCGCAGCGCTCGGTTTCAGCCCTGACGAGATCTGATCGGTGGCGCACTCTCGCCAGGAGTGCGCCACCGGATCGCTTGCGGATTCAGACTACACCGACGTTCAAGGTCGAATCATACCCCTCGAACAGGTTGCCCGTCGCCGAACTGCCGTCGATGTACGGACTGCGATAGCTGACGGATCCGCGCGCGCTGAACGTCTTGTCCTCGTAATAGAGCGTGCCGTTATACGCGCGCTTCGACAGGCCGTAGAGCGTTGCCGTGCGCGTCGCGTTCGGCAACGCACCGAGCACGCGCATTCGCCCTGGCCCCACTGGCCAGGACCAGTTCGGCACCGGCACCTATCGCCGCCCCAGGCGTCCAGTCATCGCCGGACATCGAGGCCGCCGGCCAGATATGCGTCGATATCCGCTTGACGGAACAGGCTCGCATCGCCGGGCAACGAGTGTTTCAGCGCCGCGAGTGCCAAGCCGACGCGCGCGGTTTCGGCGATGTCCTTGCCTAACCGCAGGCCATGCAGGATACCCGCCGCGAACGCGTCGCCGCCGCCGATCCGATCGACGATACCGGCCAGCACGACCTCGTCGGTCTGAACGCTAGCGTCGCGCGTATCGATCCTCGCGGAAAGGCGGTGGAGATCGACGTGTTCGACATGACGCGCGGTCGACGCGATCGTCTGCAAGCGAGGAAACGCAGCGAACGCCGCCTCCGTCGCTTCGCGGCGGCGATCCTCGGCCTCGCCGGAGAAGTCGCGATCGAGCAGCAGGGCGATGTCGCGGTGATTGCCGAACATCAGGTCCGCATGCTCGACGAGTTGCGTCAGGATCGCGCGCGGGTTCGAGTCCCACCGTTCCCACAGCTTGCCCCGCCAATTGCCGTCGAACGAGACCGCAATCCCGCGTTCGGTCGCGGCACGAACCGCGGCCAGCGCCGCTTCCGCCGGGACCGGGCCGAGCGCCGGGGTGATGCCGGACAAATGTAACCGATCGACGCCGTCGAGCAGCGAAGTCCAGTCCCAGGTGTCAGCAGGTGCCTGCGCGAACGACGACCAAGCCCGGTCGTAGATGACTTCTGTGGCGCGAAGGCCCGCGCCCGACGTCACGAAATACAGCCCCATCCGGTCACCGCCCAGTGTGATCGTCGACGTGTCGACACCGTGCCCACGCAACGTCGTGATCGCCGCGCGGCCGAGATCATTGTCGGGGACCATCGTTGCCATCCCGACGTCGTGGTTGAGCCGTGCAAGCTGCGTCACGACGTTCGCCTCGGCGCCTGCGACCCAAACGTCGAGCTTCGGCGTCTGCAACAGCAACTCACGACCTGGCGGGGAAAGCCGCAACATGATCTCGCCGAACGCCAGGAATTTCGTCATATTGCCCCTTCGTCTGATCCGCCCAGCAAAGGGAGGACGGCCTTGCTTGGTCGTGGTGAAGCGTGCGTGCCACGATGGATACGCCAGCGGAAGCCCCTTCCCATCAGGTTGAGACTGGCCCCCGCTTCCGTGCCGGGACGAACGTCACCGAGCGAGCCAGCCGCCATCGATGGCGAGGATGTGGCTCTTCCTCCTGGGCGTCGATCGTATCTGCCTTGCAGCGGACGGCCTTTCGACGGTCGGCTCTGTCGAAAGTCTATGATCAGTAGTGCTATCCAGAAGACTGGATCGTCGACGGCTTCTCATCCGAGGGCCCCGAATGGACCGCATACGGCTGGTTCCGCATGAAGGGCGGCGACCACTCGATGCCGCTCACCAAGCCAAAGGGTGGCGCCGCAGTCTCGCACGGCCAAGCAAATCCGACAATTTCGAGAAGCTCGCGCTTGGCACGAAATGGAGTTTTTTCGCCTGCGTCCCAGCTAGGCAAAGCGCGCATCGATCTCCGGCAACACGCTGACCTCGCCGCTAACGGCTCCGCGCCCGTGAACTCATCTCCGCTGTAGCTGATCGCCGGGGATACGCGGAACCGCTTCGACTGCGACTCCCGGCACCACTGTTGGGCTCCTCCTGTTCTACGACGACAAGCTTTATTGCGGTCTTGGCCTCGACGGGGATCGTTTCGTCACGCATCAATGTGGCGCCCAGCGCGGCCGCCCCGCCAACCCGCATGGCCGTTCGATGTGGATCCGCGTGACCAACAACCGCCACATCGTCACGTACGCCATGAGCGGAGATGGCGACCGGACTT
The DNA here is from genome assembly GCF_004795835.1 of Sphingomonas sp. PAMC26645. Lineage (NCBI taxonomy): Bacteria > Pseudomonadati > Pseudomonadota > Alphaproteobacteria > Sphingomonadales > Sphingomonadaceae > Sphingomonas > Sphingomonas sp. PAMC26645. Next base: position 2,662,694 of record NZ_CP039249.1, on the reverse strand, counting down.
GGCGCCGGTTCGATCGGCGGATCGAGGTTTCGGGTTTACCACCACGACGTCCGCGGCGGCTTCGTGATGCTCCGGCCGGGGTAAACGCTGCGGGAAGAGGTAGCGCACGCTTCCGAAATTTCCGATTTACTGCTATCTGATCGAGACTACCTGCCGGTCCTGTTGATCGCGCGCCTGCGTGCTTGCTGCGCGTCCAAAACCTTGGGGAGTCCGGTTTGCAGATTGTGACCTTGTGCCTGTTCATGTTGCTCGCCGTCGTGGTGAGCGGCATCGCGTCGCGCATGCTGCCGTCGGCACTACCGCGTCCGCTCGTACAGATCGCGCTCGGCGCACTCATCGGCATGGTTGCGCATGTCCGGGTCGAACTCGATCCCGAACTCTTCTTCCTGCTGCTCGTGCCGCCGCTCCTGTTCCTCGATGGCTGGCGCATTCCCAAGGACGAACTCTTTCGCGATCGCGGGGCGGTTTTGGGGCTCGCACTGGGGCTCGTCTTCCTCACCGTGCTGGGCATGGGCTTGTTCGTGCACTGGCTGATCCCGGCGATGCCGCTCGGCGTCGCGTTCGCACTCGCAGCGGTAGTGTCGCCGACCGATCCTATCGCCGTCTCCGCGGTCGCCCAGAACGCGCCGATCCCGAAGCGGATGATGCATATCCTCGAAGGCGAGGCGTTGCTGAACGACGCGTCCGGCCTGGTCTGCGTTCGCTTTGCGATCGCCGCCGTACTGACCGGCACCTTCTCGTTCGCCGATGCCGCCGCGACGTTCGCGTGGATGGCCATTGCGGGCGTCGCGATCGGTGTCGGGGTCGCGCTCGGCATCGTCGCGACCAAGAGCGCTTTCGCGCGGCGGTTCGGTGACGAAGCCGGATCTAATATCCTCGTCAGCCTGCTGATCCCGTTCGCCGCCTATCTACTGGCCGAACACATCCATGCGTCTGGCGTCCTCGCCGCCGCCGCCGCGGGTATTGCCATGACCTTTACCGACGCGACCACCGCGGTCGCCGCCGGAACGCGCATCCGCAGGCGCGCCGTGTGGGACATGCTGCAGTTCACCCTGAACGGCGTGATCTTCGTTCTGCTCGGCGAGCAACTGCCCGAAGTGTTCGTTCGCGCTCGCGACACCGTTACGTCGACCGGGCATGTCAGCCCGTGGTGGTTGGCCGTCTATGTCATTGCCGTCGTCGCCGGGTTGGCGATCCTTCGCTACGGCTGGGTCTGGGTTTCACTCCAGTTCACGCTTCTCCGAGCACGGCGTCGCAACGATACGACCGCGGGCGAAAGCCCACCACGGCGGATCATTGCGGCGATGTCGTGCGCGGGCGCGCGTGGTGCCATCACCTTGGCAGGCGCGCTCACGCTTCCGTTGAGCCTCGCCGACGGTACGCCCTTCCCGGCGCGCGATCTCGTTATCTTCCTTGCGTCGGGCGTCATCCTGTCGTCGCTAATCATTGCCGCCGTCGCGCTACCGTTGCTGCTGCGGGGCCTCAGCCTGCCGCCCGAAACCGGTATTGGTGCCGCACGCGATCAGGCGCGGCTGGTCGCTGCCAACGCCGCGATCGCCGAACTCGACCGCGTCCAACATCGGATGGCCGAGGGGCGCGACGATCCGGACCGTTTCACCGATGTCGCGGCGCGCCTGATGGACCAGTACCGCGAACGCATCGACAGCCTGTCGTCGCGGCCGGAGGACCGCGCGCGGCAAGGCGACGTCAAAATCGAACGGGACATGCGGCTTGCGGCGGTACGTGCTGAGCGCAACGCGATCTTCGACCTTGCACGACGCCGGGAGATTGGCGTCGAACTAGCGGAGCAACTCGGGCGCGAGCTCGACCTGATCGATGCACGGTTGTCGCGGCAGGGCTTGGCTTAACCGGAGCGAAATAGCGCCCCGTCCGTCCGTGTGACTGAAACCGACGGGGCGCTGAAGGTACGCGTTACTTGGGCGATGCCTCTACTTCGCGATATGCCGTTCGAGGGTGAATTAGAAATGAACGAGGTGCCCCGCCCGTCCGTGCGACACTCTCGTATCCGGGCAGGGCACCGAGGACGCAGCGCCCTTCGGCAGCGCGTCACTGTCACTCAAGCTAGCAGGCGGCGGCGAAGTTAGAAGCGCAGTCCACCACGGGAAAGCCTCGCTTTGCCCGATATTTGTTCCAATAAGCATGGTGCTAAACCGCGCGAGACGGAGTTAGGTTTCGGGCGTGCCGGGCAACTTAACCTGGCGCAATGCTGCGATCATTTTCCGCGCGCCGGGCGGAGCTACGCGCCGGAATAGATCGAAGAGATCGTCGTCATCGAACGACTCGACATCCGTGCCGATCGGGAGTGCGATCGCCTGGCGGCTACGGGCGCCGGGCTGCGCTTCCAGGACGATCGTCCGCCACGCCATGCCGACCGGAGGGTCGCCGCTCACGTCGCCGAACTCGCCCATAACCATGTTACGGATCCGCAGCCGGCGATCGGGATGCTTCTCGAACCAGGATGCGTCCCCCGCCGTCGCAATCTCGACCGCTAGTATCTTGCCGCTCATGTCTGTCGTCCATCACATTACGTTCCGTGGCTGGTGTTGCCATATTGCCGCAGAGGCAAGCGCTATCTGGATCGGTCGGAACGCGGCTATTGATAATAGTTATCAAAAACATTAGCGGGGCGCGATAACGTAAAGGGAATCATATGACACGTCGTCTTGGCATCGCCATCCTGCTGGGCACCGCGGCTTTCGCCGCCGCGCCGGGTTATGCGCAGACTATGCACGAAGACGCCTCGGACGTGATCGTCGTGACCGGACAGCACCCGCGAGACCAGGCTTCCTCCGGGACCAAGACCGATACGCCGCTCGCCGAGACGCCGCAGTCGATCACCGTCATCACCGCCGACGACATCGCCGGACGCAGTTTGCAGAACCTCAACCAGGCGCTCCGGTTCGTGGCGGGCGTGACCCCGGAAACGCGCGGGTCGAGCGGCGAGGTCTATGATCAGTTCAAGCTGCGAGGCTTCGATGCCCCGGTCTATCTGGACGGCCTGAAGCAGTTCGGCAGCCCGTCCGGCTACGCGGTGCCGCAGGTGGACGTCTCGCGGCTCGACCGGATCGAAGTCATCAAGGGCCCCGCTTCGGTATTGTACGGCCAGTCGAGCCCCGGCGGCCTTGTTGCGGAGTCGAGCAAGCTCCCGCTCGACCAGGCGCTCTACGGCGCGATCAGCGGCACCTACGGCAACTACGATCTCTACCGCGTCGATGCCGACATCGGTGGCCGTGCCGGCGAAGGCGTGCTCTGGCGGATCAACGGCAGTGCGAACGGTGCCGACACGCAGCAGAAGTTCGGCAAGCGCGAGCGCCAGACGATCTCGGGTGCGGTGACGGCGGGTGCGGGCAGCTCGACCAGCTTCACGCTGCTCGGCGCCTATTCGCATGATCCATACAACGGCGACTACGGCGTGTTTCCAGCCAGCGGCACGTTGCTCGCCAACCCCAACGGCAAGTTGCCGACCAGCTTCGACGGCGGCGAGGCGGGCAACCGTTTCAGCCGGGAGCAGGCCGCGCTCACCTACATCTTCCGTCATGATTTCGGCAGCGGCTGGGCATTCCGCTCGTCGGGTCGCTATCAGTATGTGAAGTCGGCGCTCGGGCTGATCTATACCGCAGGCGGGCTCGATACGACCGACCCGACGCAGCAGACGTATAGCCGCGCATCCTACGCAACCCGCGAGCAGCTCAACAACTGGACGTTCGACAACCAGCTGACCGGCACCGTCCAGACCGGCCCGATCAAGCACACGCTCCTGTTCGGCGTGGATCGGCAGGTCGCGCACTCGCGCGAGCTTGCCGCATTCGGCGTCGCGCCTCCCCTTAACGGCTTTGCCCCGGTCTACGGTACGGTGCCGGTCCCGACGACCCCGGAACAGATCGGCGGCCAGTTCGCGATCGATGTGCAGCAGCGTCAGCAGGGCGTCTACGCACAGGACCAGATGGCACTGGGCGACCTTCGCGTGGTCTTGAGCGGCCGGCAGGATTGGGCGCGTGCGCATCAGGACGGGCGTGACGCCAAGCACGACGAGAAGTTCACGTATCGCGCAGCCGCACTTTATACGCTGCCGTTCGGTCTTGCGCCGTACGTCAGCTATTCGACGTCGTTCGAGCAGCAGGCGAGTCCGATCACGCAGAGCAACGGCCAGCCCGGGCTGGCAGACCCATCGCTCGGCAAGCAAATCGAAGCCGGTGCGAAGTTCAGCATTCCAGGAACGCAGATCCTGTTGTCCGGTGCATGGTTCCGTATCGACCAAACCAATGTCCTGACATCGACGCCCAATTTCAGCGTATCTCGGCAGACCGGCGGCGTTCGTTCGCAGGGCGTCGAATTCGAGGGAAGTGCTCCCCTGCCCTATGGTTTCAACGCGCGCGTCGCGTTCAGCCGGCAGCGCGTCAAGGTCACCAGCGATGCCGACGATCCGGCCCGTGTCGGTCGCGGGCTCGAAACCGTCGGACGTGGCGGGACGTCAGCCTATCTCGACTGGGCGCCACGCAGCGGTGGCCTCGAAGGGCTGACGATCGGCGGCGCGGTGCGTCACGTCGACCAGGTCTATGCGGGCGTCACGCCAGGCGAGACCGCGGGCCGCAACAGCGCGTCCTACACAGTCTATGACGCGCTGATCCGCTACGACCTTGAGAAGTTCGCCCCATCGCTGCGGGGGCTTAGCCTTGCGGTCAACGGTGCCAACATCTTCGACAAGAAGTATCTGACGTCGTGCTTCGCCAACTATAACTGGTGCTGGTACGGCAACCGCCGGACCGTGCAGGCGACGATCGGCTACCGATTCTGAGTTGAGGGCTTTGCCGCGATCGATGCCGCTCCACGGTATCGATCGCGGCAAGCGCCGACTGTTTTCAGGATCAGGCGACCTGGACGCCCGCTCGGGTTATGCAGGTCCGATGATGCCGATCCTCTACAGCTTCCGACGGTGCCCCTACGCGATGCGCGCGCGTCTCGCGATCGCGGCGAACGATCATCAGGTCGAACTCCGTGAGATCGTCTTGCGGGACAAGCCGGCGGCGATGCTCGACGCGTCGCCCAAGGGAACCGTGCCGGTGCTGGTGCTGCCGGACGGGACGGTGATCGACCAGAGCCTCGACATCATGCGCTGGGCCTGCGCGAACACAGGCGATGCCGAGTGGCCGACTGGTAGCGACGCCGGATTGATCGCGACGAACGACGGCGCCTTCAAACACCATCTCGACCGGTACAAATACGCCGACCGCTACGACGTCGATCCGATCGCGCACCGCGACGCGGCGACGGTCTTGTTCGGCGCGCTGGACGAGAAGCTCCGTGCTACCGGCAGTCTCGGCACCAGCCCGCAGTCGATGACCGATCTCGCGATCATGCCGTTCGTCCGCCAGTTCGCACAGACCGATCGATCCTATTTCGACGGACTGCCGTTCGAGCGACTGCATGCATGGCTGGCGATGCACCTCGCGTCGGCGTTGTTCGCTCGGGTCATGATACGCCCGGCGCCTTGGCAGCCGGGCGATGCTCCGATCATATTCCCGACGAATACGGGCGCGCAGTAGGAGGCCCCGGCAAGACCGAGGCCCCCTGCCCGCGTCAGAAGCCGACGCTGATCGTCCCGAACACCTGGCGGGGTGCGACCGGGAACTGGTTGAACGTCCCGCTCGCCGCGCCGATGCTGAGCGTCGAGGCGGCGCGCTTGTTGGTGATGTTGGTGACGTTGAGGCTGACCGTCGCCGTCTTGACGATCTCCCCTTCCGACAGCGGTACGCGCGCGGCAATGCGGCCGGACAGCGTGAAGTAGGACGGCACCGACAGGTCGTTGGTGTAGGTCGCGAACCGCTTGCCGATATAGTCGCCGACGAGTTGCGCGTCGAAGATGTCGTAATTGGCCGATGCGGTGAACTTGTTGAGCCAGTCGGGGCTGCCCGGCACCTTCTTGCCCGCCGTCGCGACGGTGCTCGTCCCGCTGATGTAGTCCTTCTCGTACCGCGAGTTGTTGTACGACAGCGCATCGTAGAACGAGAAGTGCGAGCCGAACCGGAACGTACCGGCGATGTCGAACCCGTCGGTCTTCACCGCACCGACGTTCTGGAGGATCGCTGCGCCGCTGACGACCGCACTCACCACTGGCGTGGGACTAATCCCGAGCAGGCGGTTGCTGAAGTCGACATGATAGACGCTGATCTGGCCATCGAAGGCGGTCAGCGGGCCAAGGTTCAGCGCATGGTGCGATCGCAGGCCCGCCTCGTAAGTCCAGCTCGTCTCCGGTTCGCCGTTCCGCTTGAACAGGTCGAACGCCGCCTGGCTGCCGAGTGCGAACGGTGACAAGCCCGCCGCCGCGCTCGTCTGGAACTGGCGAATGTTCTTCTGGACGTTGACGAACACCTGCTCGTTTTCGGTCGCATCCCACAGCGCACCAAGCTGCGGCAGGAAGTATTTGTGCGTGTCGATCTTGCCGACCGGCAGCGCGACCGAACCGGTGAACGATCCCGGGATCGGCTGCGTCGGCACGCGCTGCGACGCGTTCTGGAACGTGCTCTTGACGCCGCCCTGGATCGTGAGCGTCGGCAAGACCTTCCAGCTGTCCTGGATATGCGCCTGGTATTCGTCGACGCGGACTTCGCTGTGATATTGCGTGATCAGAGGGGTCAGTTCCTCGCGCGGACGCTGGTACGGCGTGCTCGGATCGTTGACCGGGAACGGATACCAGCGGCGATACGCGGACGAACTCTGATGCTCGTACCAGGCGCCGAACTCGACATGATGCGCGCCGAGATCGAGCGCGACGGTTGAGACGAGGCCCCCGCGGTCGATCCGGTATTCGGTGGTACGTGTCGCGAGCCCCGAACCGCCGAACACCGACGTTAGGTTCTGGCCGGGGTAGTAGAACGAGAACAGCTTGGGCAGACCGGCGACGTCGATCGGGCCGCCGATGACACCGACGCCGTCATTGTGATGATAATAGGCCTGGTTCGAGAAGGTCACGCGGTCGCTGACGTTCCAGTCGTATTTCACGTATCCCAGATAATCGGTACGCGCCGCGACGCCGTAATAATTGCGGTAGTTCGACCCGTCCGCCTTGTACGCGCCGGAGTTGAGATAGGTCAGCATTGCGTTGAAATTGGGATAGACGAACGGGCGGACATACGGCGCGGTGCCTTGCGTGGCCGTCGTGACGACGGTCGCATCCTCGTTCGGTTCGGTCTTGTCCGAAAACGCGCCGTAGAGCGTCAGCTTGCCGTTGCTGTCGTCATGAACGAACTTCGCATTGGCCTGATAGCCGCCCTGGATACCGTTGAAATCCCACGCCTTGGCCTTCTGCCGCGAGCCCGAGATATAGAACGCGTTGCCGTTGCCCAGATCTCCGCTGTCGATCCGCGCGAACAGCCGCGAGGTAGAATGGCTGCCGAGCGTCTGGTCGACCTGGACGCCCATGTCCTTTCGTGGATCGCTCGAGAAGGTATCGATCGTACCGCCCAGATTGCTGGTCGATGCGGTACCGAGATCGCCCGCGCCGCTGGCCAGCGTGACGCGCGAGACGTTCTCCGAGATGATCGCACGTTGTGGCGACAAGCCATTGTAGTTGCCGTAATTCTGGTCGCCCAGTGGCAGTCCGTCGAGCGTGTAGCCGAGCTGCTGCGCGTTGAAGCCGTGGACGAACAGCGAGATGTTCTGCTCGTTGTTGCCCCATGGATCGGCGGTAAGGAAGGTAACGCCGGGGAGCGTCTGGAGCGCCTTCAACGGGCTGACGCCGGGAAGGATCTTCTGCATGTCGACGCCGCTGACCTGCGTCACCGATCGCGTGTTGGCGCCGGTGACGACGATCGTGTCATCCTGCCCGGCGGGCGGCGTTGCTGGATCGACCGGATCGGCCACCGGAGCAGGCGAACCCGGCTCCGCGTCCTTGGCGACCAGCGACTGCGCCGTTGCGGTGACGGGCACGCCGACCACGACAAAACCGATAGCGCCGCACAACAGCCGCGCGGCCGCACGAGAAAACATCGTCATTCTTGAAAACCCCTAGCGAGATCGATCGATCGTCACTCCCGGGGCTGCGCCTATTGGTACTCCGAGACAGTCGAATGACTGCTGCGCTACAGATTTAATATGGTGCGGTGCAGCGGTTGGAAAGGCCGCCGCACCGCCGTTCCCTTACTTAGCGGCCGCCGTCAGGCCGCGGTCTTCCAGCATTGGGCCGATATCCGGGTCCTTGCCGTAGAACGCCTTGAACATTGGACCGTAATCCTCGGTATGGCCCTTCGACAGGATCATGTCGCGGAAGCGCTGGCCGTTCGCGCGCGTGAGGCCGCCATGCGCCATGAACCACGCATAGGCGTCGTTATCGAGCATCTGAGTCCACAGATACGCATAGTATCCCGCCGCATAGCCACCCGCCCAGATGTGCGCGAAATAGCTGGTGCGATAGCGTGGCGGCACGTCCTTCGTGTCCAGCCCCATCGAGTTCAGCGCCTTGGTCTCGAACGCGTCGACATCCTGCGGCCCGGCCGAGGCTGGCAGCGAATGCCAGTCCTGATCCAGCGTCGCCGCCGCGACCAGCTCGCCGAGCTCATAGCCCTGGTTGAACTTCGCCGCGTTCTTGATCTTGGTGACGAGCGCCTGCGGCATCACCGCACCGGTGCGATAATCCTTGGCATAGTTCGCGAAGACCTTGGGATCGAGCGCCCAATGCTCGTTGAACTGCGACGGGAACTCGACCCAGTCGCGCGCGGTGTTGGTGCCCGACACCAGCGGATAGGTCTGGTTCGCGAACAGACCGTGAAGCGCATGGCCGAACTCGTGGAACATCGTCGTGACGTCATCGAACGTGATCAGTGCGGGCTGGCCCGGCGCGGGCTTGGTGAAGTTGCCGACGTTATAGACGACCGGCTTCGTCTTGAGCAGCTTCGACTGGCCGACGAAGTTCGACATCCAGGCGCCGCCTGCCTTGTTGTCGCGCTTCCAGTAATCGAAATACATCAGGCCGAGTTCGGAGCCGTCCTTGTCGTAGACGGTGAAGACGCGGATGTCCGGCTGGTAGGTCGGGATGTCGCGGCGTTCCTTGAACGTGACGCCGTAGAGCTGGTTCGCGGCGAAGAACACGCCGTCGGTCAGTACGCGGCTGATCTCGAAATACGGCTTCAGCTCGTTCTGGTCGAGGTCGTACTTGGCCTTGCGCACCTTGTCCGAATAGAAATCCCAGTCGGACGGTGCGAGCGGGAACGCGGCGCCGGTCGCGTTTATGGTCTTCTGCAACTCGGCCGCTTCGCGACGCTGCTCGGCTGCGGTCGCGGGGACGAGCTGCGTCATGAAGCCCTTCGCAGCCGCCGGGGTCTTCGCCATCTGGTCGTACAACGAATAGGCGGCGTAGTTCGGATAGCCGAGCAGTTGCGCCTTCTGCGCGCGCAACTGCGCGATCGTCCGGATCAGCGCGCGCGTATCGTTCGCATCGCCGCGCTGCGACCGGTTCCAGCTCTTCTCGAACAGCGCCGCGCGGGTTGCGCGATCGGAGAGCGAGGCGAGCGCCGGTTGCTGCGTCGTGTTCTGGAGCGACAACACGTATTTGCCGGGCATGCCGCGCTCCTTCGCGCCTTCCGCAGCGGCGGCGATCTCGGCATCGCTCAGCCCGGCGAGCTTGGCCTTGTCGTCGACCACCAGCGCGCCTGCCTTGGTGCCCGCGAGCAGCTTCTGCTGGAAGTCGGTCGTCGCGGACGAGATCTGCGTGTTGAGCAACCGCAGCTTGGCCTTGTCTGCGTCGTTCAGCTGCGCGCCGGCGTGGAGGAAGTCACTGTGGTAGATCTCGAGGACCTGCTTCTGCTCGGCATCGAGACCGAGCGAGTCCTTCTTCGCGTAGAGCGCCTGAACGCGCGCGAAGAGCTTCGGATCGAGATAGATCGCGTCGCTGTGCTGCGCGAGCTTGGGTGCCTCGGCGGACCGTACCGCGTCGAGCGCATCGTTGGTATTCGCCTGCGACACGCCGAAAAACGCCTGGCTCGCGCGGTCGAGCGTGCGGCCTGAGCGCTCCATCGCCTCGATCGTGTTGGCGAAGGTGGGGGCCGCGGGGTTGTTCGCGATCGCCTTCATCTCGGCGATCTGTTCCGCCATGCCTTGTTCGAGCGCGGGCTGGTAATCGGCGTCGGTGATCTGGTCGAAGCGCGGCGCCTGGAACGGCAGCGTGCTGGGGACGGTCAGCGGATTGACGCGTGACGATTTGGCGGGGGTTTGCGCAGAGGCGGCGCTGGCGATGCAGCACAGGATGGCGGCGGAACGAAGCAGGCTGGAACGCGACATTGACGACTCACAATGGCAGGAGTGATGCCCCTATCCTTGCCCTGCTCCGGCCCTTGTTACAATCGGTTAGCAAACCACCCGGTTGAGCGCTTGCACTGCCGCCCGCTCGCAGGCAGTAGGCGGTCAAACCCCAGGAGTTCCGACATGGCAAATACCCTCGAAATCGATCAGGCGAGCGTCGTCGACAACGACATCCAGAAGCAGATCGAATTTTCCGGCGAGTTCGACGGCGACGAATACGAGTTCGCGGTCAAGTACGCGGTTCTGAAGGAGCTGAGCGGCGACGAGCCCGAGGACGACGGCATCGAGCTGTTCAATCGCTTCAACGACGATATCGTCGATGCGTGCCTCGCGGCCATCGAGCGCAAGCCGAATGCATCGACGATCATCGTCGACGAAGACGACCTCGAATAGTCAGCACTTTAGCGGCGATCGGCGCCGTCTCGAACGCGCCGATCGCCTCTTTCGAGCGTACTCAGTCGCCGGTTACGAACCGCCGGATACGGGTCGAGTAGCGACTGCCGACCAGCAGAGTCACGCCGAACCGCATAGACGCTCCCCACATCGCCGCGAAGGCGAATATGACGATCTTCATCATGGCCGGCCTCCAAACCTGTTTCGCCGCGCGGCGCTGACGCCGCACACCCCGGATCCTCCCTGAACGCGCTAGCAATCGGAGGTTCAGGGTAACCCCAGCTGATTGACCAAGGCGGCTCGACGCAAAAGATAGATGTCCATGATCCAGCCATGGCGCCTGCGAAGGATGGCTCGAGCCTGGACTATCTCATCGGCCACGTCGTCCAGCGGACCGGCGATCAACGCCTGCTGCGCCATGCCGAGATAGGCACCCCACCAGATTTCGATACCGCGCGAATCCATCGTCTGGAACGCACAGTCGCCGTCGAGCATGACCGCGATCGTATCGACTCCCGCTGGCCACCCCCCTGCCCTCAACCTGCGTCCCGTCGTGATGAGCACCGGCGCGCCGATTGTGTTCAACGGGATGGCATGCGCGGCTGTCAACGCTTGGAGACTAGTGATACCGGGTTCGACCGTCACGGTGATCGCCAGACCTGCCGCGCATAGCCGGTCTGCAATGCGGAGCGTGCTGTCGTAGAGCGAGGGATCGCCCCATACGAGCAACGCCAAGCGGCCGCCCTTCGGCAAATGCTGTGTAATCTCGTCCCGCCAGCCGAGCGCGATCGCGTCGTGCCATTGGTCGACCGCGCTTAGATAGGGCGCATAAGTGTTGCGTTCGGGCAGGTCGAACTCGACGACGCGCGTGGCACCGGTCAGGACGTCTGCGCAGATGGTGCGGCGCAGGTCGATCAGGTCCGACTTCGTATCGCCCTTGCGCGGCAGGAGGATGAGGTCGGCGGCGTTCATCGCCGCGATCGCAGCGCGCGTGAGGTGATCGGGGTTGCCGGTGCCGATCCCGATGAGGTGGAGGTCGATCATTTACCGGCCTCGGCATCCATCAGCGGGCCGTAGAGGATCAGCGCGGGCTTGCTGGAGAAGCCTGCCCCCAGCTGCGCGGCCACGTCTGCGATCGTCGAGCGCGTCAGGGACTGGTCGGGATGGCCGACATTCTCCGCGATCAGCGCCGGCGTATCCGGCGAAAGCCCGTGCCCGATCAACGATGAGGCAAGCGCTGGAAATGTGCGCTTGGGCATGAACACGACCGTGGTCGCATCGGGATCGGCAAGCGCCGCCATGTTGCGTTGTTCGGGGAGGTCGCCCGTAACATCATGGCCGGTGACGAACTGGACTCGGCGCGCGCTGAGCCGGCGGGTCAGCGGGATCTGCGCTGCGGCCGCTGCAGCACTGGCCGCGCTAATGCCGGGGATGATCTCGAAGGCTATGCCTGCTGCCCTGAGCGCAATGATCTCCTCCTCAAGGCGGCCGAACATGCCCGCATCGCCGGATTTCAGGCGGACGACGCGGATGCCGGTTTGAGCGTACTCGACCAGAAGTTGCGAGACGTGCGCCTGACTAGGCGATGGGCGACCGGCGCGTTTACCGACAGCGACGAGATCGGCGCCTGGGCGAGCATGGTCGAGAACGGTCGAGGACAGGTCGTCGAACAGCACCGCGTCGGCGGCCTGCAACCGCGCGACCGCCTTCAGAGTCAAGAGTTCAGGGTCGCCAGGACCGGAGCCGACGAAGGAGACAAAACCGGTCATGGGGTGGCAGCGATCATGTGGAAGAAACTGCCCGAGACGCGGCCGCGGTACGAGCCGGTTTCGGGAACGGCGGTGCCCTCGGCATCGGTGACGTTCGCGAGCGGAGCGTCGGGCTGGTCGAGGATCGTGGAGTAGTGGAATTCATGGCCGGTCAGCGCGGCGCCCGCTTCGACGCCGCCCATCGGTGCGAGAAGAGTCGCGCGCCGATAGCCGAGGTGCATTTTCCGCTGGGCGTAGCTGGTGACGAGGCCGAGCAGGCCTGCCATCTCGTGCCGAACGCCGTCCGCATCGATTAGCGCCTTGCCCAGCGCCATGTAGCCGCCGCACTCGCCGTGGATCGGGCGGGTTTTGGCGAACTCCGTCAGGCCTGCCTGGAACCGGTGGGCTTCAGCGAGCTTGCCCGCGTGGAGCTCGGGATAGCCGCCAGGAAGCCATACGAGATCGGCATCCGCAGCGGGAGGTTCGTCGGCGAGCGGGGAGAAGGGTAGAATTTCCGCCCCCGCGCGCCGCCAGCCTTCGAGGACGTGCGCGTAGGTGAACGAGAAGGCTGCGTCCTGCGCGAGGGCGATCCGCTGAGCAGGGGGGCTTATCCAGCTAACCGCGCTTGGAGGCCTGGTGCTGGCGGTCGCGGCGTCGCGAAGCGCGGGGATGTCGACATGCGCGCGGAGGAAGTCCGCATATTCGGCGATCCGCGCATCGAGATCGGGATGTTCGACCGCCTGCACCAATCCAAGATGGCGTTCGGGTAGCTTCAGGTCGCCGCGCCGTGGAAGTGCGCCGAACACGCGTATGCCGACAGCGTCCATCCCGCTGCGCGCGAGGCGTTCGTGGCGGGGGCTGGCCACGCGGTTGAGGATTACGCCGGCGATGTGCACGCTGGGGTCGTAACGGCTGAAGCCGAGCGCAGTAGCGGCGACTGACTGCGCCTGGCCAGAAACGTCGATAACCAGCACTACCGGCCAGCCCATCCTGCGGGCGATATCGGCGCTGGCACCGTTGCCGGTCGCGCCCGGTTTCGCGACCCCGTCAAACAGGCCCATCGAGCCCTCCGCGAGCGCGAAGTCCGCGTCGCCGGCTTTGGCGGCGAGGGTGTCGACCATGGTAGCGGGCATCGACCAGCTGTCTAGGTTGAACGACGCGCGACCGCTGGCAGCGCGGTGGAAGGCGGGATCGATATAGTCTGGCCCGCTCTTGAACGGCTGGACAGCGAGGCCGTCGTCGCGGAGGGCGCGAAGAAGGCCGAGCACTACCGTTGTTTTGCCGGTACCCGATGCGGGTGCGGCGACCATCAAGCCGGGCGTCATTCCTCATCTCCCGCGAACTGCGAGTCCATCGATTGTGGCCGGAAGCGGCGGTCATAGCCTGTCGCGTAGAGGCTGCTCTCCGCAAAATCCTGCGCGGCAAGCGCTCGGCCGACCAAGATCAGTGCGGTGCGATCGGGTTTGCCCGCTACGGTGTCGGCGATCGTCGCGAGCGTGGCGCGTCCGATTTGCTGGTCGGGCCAGCTCGCCCGCCAGACGATAGCGACCGGGCAATCGGCACCGTAGAACGGCGTGAGGTCCGCGATTACCTTTCCAAGATTGTGGACCGAAAGATGGATCGCGAGTGTCGCACCGGTCGCGGCGAATGCGGTCAGATTTTCCGCAGGCGGCATGGTGCTGGCACGACCGGGCGTGCGGGTTAGCACCACCGACTGCGCGAGTTCGGGGAGCGTCAGTTCGACCTCCAACGCGGCGGCGGCGGCGGCGAAGGCTGGTACGCCGGGGGTGATCGTGAACGTGATGTTGAGCGCACGGAGGCGGCGGAGTTGCTCGCCCATCGCCGACCAGATCGACAGGTCGCCGGAGTGGAGCCGGGCGACGTCCTGGCCGGCGTCGTGCGCGGTCTGGATCTCGGCGATGATCTCGTCGAGCGACAAGGGCGCGGTGTTGACGATCCGTGCGCCGGGCGGACAATGATCGAGCATCGCCGCGGGAATCAGCGAGCCCGCATAGAGACATACGGGCGATCCGGCGATCCGGTCGCGCCCGCGGAGCGTAAGCAGGTCGGGCGCGCCTGGGCCTGCGCCGATGAAGTGGACAGTCATGCGAGTCCTTCTGCGATGGCGCACGTCGCCATGCGGTCGTGGGAAATGTGGCGCGGTGTCAGCAACCGCGCGCCGGGTCCTGCCGCAGCGAGTGCGCAAGCTTCGGCGACGCTGCCAGTCTGGCGTATCTTCAGGCCAAAAGCCGACTTCGTGGCCGTTTGTGCAGCGCATAGCGCATCTGGGTCGATAGCGACCAGGAGCAGATCCATCGCCTCGGCAAGCCGTTCGACCAGCGGAGCCTTGTCGCGAGGAGTGGCAAGCCGCGTAACTTGCGGTTGGCCGTATAGCGCGCTGGCAAGCGCATCTTGCAGCGATGCCAGCGTGGCATCCGCGCGGAACCCGAAGCCAGCGACGATCACAGCGTGACGCTCCATTGAACGACCGGATAGCTCGCGCGCCAGCCGCGTCGTGTGCCGAGCGGGGTGGCTTCCGACAGTTCTACGCGCAGCAGGGTGCCGGCCTTCAGTCCGTGCCAGCGCGACAACAACGCCTCGGATTCGAGCGTCACTGCGTTGGCGACCAGGCGTGCGCCCTCTGGCAGCCTCGCCCATAATGTTTCGAGCAAGGCTTCGGAGAGCCCACCGCCGACGAAGACCGCATCTGGAGCGGCGTAACCTTCGAGTGCTTCCGGTACACGGCCGCGGATCACACGAAGTCGATCGACGCCAAGGGCTGCGGCGTTGCTCTTGGCTCGGCTGGCGCGGATGGGGTCGGCTTCGAATGCGGTGGCATGCGTCGACGGATGAGCAAGCAACCACTCGATGCCGATCGAGCCAGAGCCCGCGCCGATGTCCCACAGCGTCTCGCCGGGCCTTGGGGCGAGCGCGGACAATGTCAGCGCGCGAACCGGGCGTTTGGTAAGCTGGCCGTCATGATCGAACCATGTGTCCGGCAGGCCGGATGTGCGAGGCACAACCATGCCCTGCCCCGCGAAGACGATCCCGACCGCAACGGGATGCACGATGTCTTCATAATCGAGGTCGGCTGCTGCGACGTCGCGAACACGCTCGCGGGGGCCGCCGAGCGCTTCAAGGATGTGCAGGCGCGATTGCCCGAAGCCGAGGTCGGAGAGATACCGTGCCAATCCGGCAACCGCTGCGCCGGCGCGGACCAGCACGATCGCGCGACGACCGGGTACGATGTGCTGGCGGAGGCGGGCAAAAGGTGCGGCGTGGAGACCCAGGCAACTGCTCTCCTCGATAGGCCAGCCAAGGCGCGAGGCGGCGAGACCAAATGTCGAGGGCGCAGGGTGCGTTACCCATTCGCCGGAATCGAGGTGGCGGGTGATCGACGTACCCGCGCCGAACCAGAACGGATCGCCGGACACGAGCATCGCGACGCGCTTTCCGCGGTGCGCGAGCATGTGCGGTATCCCGTCGCCGAACGGGACTGGCCAGGGTTCGACCGCGCTCTTAAGGTCCGGGAGCAACGCTAGGTGGCGGGTGGCGCCGGTCACGAGCTCGGCTTGCGCCAATGCGGCCTTCGCCGACGCGGACAGGCCGTCCACGCCGTCTTCGCCTATACCGATGATCGTCAGCCAGGGAGTGTCAGCCATGTCGAACATTCTGGTGCTGGGCGGCACGACCGAAGCCAGCGCGCTTGCCGCGGCGCTGGCTGCGCGGGGCAACGACGCGGTGCTGAGCTATGCCGGACGCGTCGCCAAACCGAAAACTCAACCGATCCCAGTGCGCATCGGCGGTTTTGGCGGCGTCGAGGGGCTTGTCCGCTATCTGAGCGAACATCGCGTGACGCATCTGGTCGACGCGACGCACCCGTTCGCGGCTCGGATGAGCGCGAACACGGTCGTCGCGGCGGAGCGTGCCGGTGTCGCACATATTGCGCTGACGCGGCCGGTGTGGTTGCCGGTCGCTGGCGATCGGTGGACGCGCGTGGCCGATATCGACGCTGCGGTTGCGGCGCTGGAAGGGCCGCAGCGGCGCGTGATGCTGGCGCTGGGGCGGATGCATGTCGATGCGTTCGCGGAGCAACCGCAGCACGACTATCTGCTGCGGTTCGTCGATGTGCCCGACCAGCCGCCGGGGTTGCCGCGTCATCATCTCGTGGTCGACCGTGGGCCGTTCGATGTCGAGGGCGATCGGCGGTTGATGGAGGCGCACGGCATCGAAGTCGTGGTCTGCAAGAACGCTGGTGGCACGGGGGCGTCGGCCAAACTGCATGCGGCGCGCGTGCTCGGGCTCCCGATAATCATGATCGATCGGCCTGCCCTGCCCGCTCGACGCGAGGTGCACGCGGTGGCGGATGTGATGCGCTGGCTCGATCATGGCGCCGACCGGGGGGTGTAGAGGATCGGTCCCGCCGGGCGATCGATAACGCGCGTCAGGCTGGAGCCGATGATGATCATCGTCCGCATGTCCGCCATGTCCGCGCGGGCTTCGGTCAGGGGCACGATGCGGAGCGTTTCCTCGGCCGTGGAGACGGCGCGGGCGAACAGGACGGGGCGGTCGTCGGCGCAGGTATCGCGAAGGAGGTCGAAGATGCGGACAAGGCCGTCGGGGCGCGCCTTCGATCGCGGATTGTAGAAGGCGATTGCGAAGTCGGCTTCGGCGGCGAGGCGCACGCGGCGTTCGATGACTTCCCACGGTTTCAGGTTATCCGACAGATTGATTGCGCAGAAATCGTGCCCGAGCGGTGCGCCCGCACGCGCGCTCGCGGCAAGCATCGCGGTGATGCCGGGGAGGACGCGGATATCGATGTCGCGCCAGCTTGGCGGACCGGCTTCGAGGGCTTCGAACACTGCCGCCGCCATTGCGAACACGCCGGGATCGCCGGAGGATACCACGACCACGCGGTGGCCTTGGGCTGCGAGTTGGAGTGCATGCGTGGCGCGATCGAGTTCGACGCGGTTGTCGGTAGGATGGAGCGTGAGGCCCTCACGCGGGGCGACGCGCGCGACATAGGGGATGTAGCCGATGACATCGGTCGCTTCGGCGAGCGCCGCGGTGACTTCGGGGGTCACGAGCGCTTCATCGCCCGGGCCGAGGCCGGCGATGGCAAGCCAGCCGGTCATGGCCGCCGCCCCTGCCCGTGGATCAGCAGGATCGAGAAATACGGCGTGATCGCCTCCGCATCGCACAGCCTGGTCACGCGCTGGTCGGCCATGGCGGCGTATTCGACCAGCCATGCTTCGGCCTCGCGCCCCGCAGCGGCGACGGCGCGGCGGAGCTTGGCGAGGTGGCGGCCGATCTTCATCACCACCAGCGCGTCGGTGTCGCGGATGCGGCGGACGAGGTCGTCTTCGGGGAGCGTGCCCATCAGGACCGTCAGGACGTCGTCGCCCCAGGTGATCGGCGCACCGCTGGCCGTCCATGCGCCGGACATGCCCGTGATGCCGGGCACGACCTTCACCGGCGCGATCGTCTGAAGGCGGGTGTAGAGATGCATGAACGAACCGTAGAAGAACGGGTCGCCTTCGCAGAGGACCACGACGTCCTCGCCTGCGGCTGCAAGGGTTGCGAGGCGGTCGATGCAGGTGGCGTAGAACGCGGACAGGCAGTCGTTGTAGCGCGGGTCCGAGACCGGGATCTCGGTGGTGACGGGGTATTCCATCGGGAATTCGATCACGTCGTCGCGGAGCATGCCGTCGACGATCTTTCGCGCCTGGCCGGGACGTCCGGCCTTGCGGAAATACGCGATGTGGCGCGCGCCGCGGACGAGGCGGTCCGAACGAACGCTCATCAGGTCCTGCGCGCCGGGGCCCAAGCCGACGCCGTGGATCGTGCCCCCAGTTCGTACGAGTGTCATTCGGTGCCGCTCGCTAGCGCGTTGATCGCGGCGACGGTGATCGCGCTGCCGCCCATCCGGCCCTCGACGACGACGCAAGGCACAGGCTGATCGGCCCACAGCGCCGCCTTGGATTCGACCGCGCCGACGAAGCCGACCGGGCAGCCGATGATCGCCGCGGGACGCGGGCAGTCGGGGTCTTCGAGCATGTTGAGCAGGTGGAACAACGCGGTCGGCGCATTGCCGATCGCGACGACGGCACCGGCGAGATGCGGGCGCCAGAGTTCGAGTGCGGCGGCGGATCTGGTATTGCCCATCGTCCGCGAGAGTTCGGGCGTTTCGGGGGCGTGGAGCGTGCAGACGATGCGGTTGTCGGCGGGCAGTCTGGTCTTGGTAATGCCTTCGGTGACCATGCGGGCGTCGCACAGGATCGGGGCGCCGGCCTGTAGCGCGCGACGCGCCTCGATGGCGAACGTCGGCGTGAAGCGGATGTGCTGGGCTAGGCCGACGAGCCCGGCGGCGTGGATCATGCGGACCGCGACGGGCTCCTCCTCGGGCGAGAAGCGGGCGAGGTCGGCTTCGGCGCGGATCATCGCGAAGGACTGGCGGTAGATCGCCGCGCCGTCGGTTTCATAGGCGTACGGCATTCAGGCGGCTCCGAAATGGGCGAGGATCTGTGCGACGTCGAGGCCTGCGCGGGAGGGTGGTGCGCCGGCACGCGCATCGAAAGCGAGGTCGTAGCGGCCTTCGCGGCCGGTGAGGGTGACGTCGGCGGGGGCGGCGCGGGCGCATCCCTTGGCGCAGCCGGAGACGTGAAGGCGGCCGGTGATGTGCGGCGCCAGGCGTAGGGCTAGCGCGCGCGTTTCGACGGTACCCTGCGGACAGGCTGGCGCGCCGACGCAGGCGTCGACATGAAGCGTTGGCGAGGCGGAGTCGGTGATGAAGTCGATTGGGTCGGGCTCAACGCGAAGCGCCGCGTCGGCTTCGCAGATTGCGATATGCCAAGGGGTAATGCGGATCGCTTGAATTGCTTGCTCGGTGTCGACGTAGCGTGCCAGCGCGCGCGCTGTGATCCGACCGAATGGGAGGCCTAGCGCGAGTCCGAGGGAATGCTTTCCGATGCGAAGTGGTGGCGCGCTTGCGGCTGGAGGGGTTGTTGGGGCTGCCCAATCCGGAAGTGTGGCGCTGTGGCGTACCATGCGGCCGCTGGCGGTGCCGCCGCTGTCGACGAACCAGTGCGCGAGTGCGATCAACCGGTCGGCTTCGGTGCCGGGCGATACCGGCGTGCCAAAGGTCCCGCCGTCCGCGCGCAGGATAAGCGCTCCAGACTCAGCGCGCTCGATACGGAAGTCGGCGGGGGCGTCTTGCAACACCGGCGCTACGCCAGCGTCGATCGCGAAGCCTATTTTGCCGGGGAGTTCGGGTAAGTCCGCCAGACGCGCGCGCAAGTGTTCGGCGATGCGGTGGGTGTCGTCGCCTGTCTGCCATTCCGGCGCGACGAGGATGTTCGCGCGCGCTTCCGGGATCGGATCGGGATCGATGAGGCCGAGATCGAGCAGCGTGTCGATCAATGGACGCCAGCTATCCTCGCGGACGCCGCGGATCTGGAGGTTCGCGCGGCTGGTCAGGTCGATCAGGCCGTTGCCGTGCGTCGCCGCCGCGTCGCACAGGCCGAGCGTTTGCTCGCGCGTCAGGCGACCGAGCGTTGGGCGGATGCGGATCAACAGGCCGTCGCCGGCCATCATCGGGCGCCATGCGTCGGGGCACCAGCCTTTGACGACGCCATTTTTGACAGGCGCGCTCATGCCGGCAGGTCCAGCGCTGCGAGGATCGAGTTGCGGCGGGTCGGCCAGAGGTCGGCTGCGTGCAGGGCTGCAAAACGCGCCTGCATCGCCGCGAGCGCGCCGGGGTTGGCTTCGGCGAGGAAGGCGTGGACATCGTCGCGGCCCAGCGTGGCGTCGTAATAGAGGTCGATCAGTTCGGGGCGGACTGCGCTTGCCAGATGCGCGAAGGCGCCGAGGTGATCGAGCGTCGCGGCAATCTCGGCACCGCCGCGGAAGCCGTGGCGCATCATGCCGTCGACCCAGGCCGGATGTGCCGCGCGGGCGTGGACGACGCGGGCGATCTCCTCGTTAAGCGGGCGGGCCTTGGCCTGGTTCGGATCGCGGGCGTCGAGATGGTAGAGCGTGGCGCTGCCTCCGGCGACCGCCTGTGCGGCGGCGAAACCGGCTTCGTGTGCGGCGTAGTCGGCGGCAAGAAGCAGGTCGGTTTCGGGCAGGTCCTGGACGTGGACGAAGGCGTCGGCGGCGGCGACCCGGTCGCGGATGCCGGCGGGATCGAAGCTGTCCTGGCCCCCTTCCCCATCGGCGTCGAGCGCGTGGCTGGAGGCGGACAGCCATGCTTGGCCGGCGGTCAGGCGCGCTTCCGGCGTGTAGGTCTGGGCCGCGTCACCCATGCTGAGGCCGTAGCGGCCGGGTTCGGGGCCGTAGACGCGCGCGGTGGCTGGCTTGCCGACGAACGGGTTCCGGTCCTGCGGCTCGTCGCGTGCGCCTAAGGCTCGAACAGTCTGGCCGAACATCGTGCAGAGCGTCGGGAAGGCGTCGCGGAACAGGCCGGATACGCGCAGGGTGACGTCGATGCGGGGCCGGTCGAAGTTCGCCAGTGGCAGGATTTCGACGCCCGTGACGCGGTCGGACTGCATGTCCCAGACAGGTTCAGCGCCGAGCAGGTGGAGCGCCATCGCGAACTCCTCGCCGGCAGTGCGCATCGTCGCGGAGGCCCATAGGTCGACGACGAGGTTGCGTGGGTAGTCGCCGTGGTCTTGCAGATGGCGACGGACGAGCTCGTCGGCGAGCTTCACGCCTTGGGTATGCGCGGCGCGCGACGGGACTGCGCGGGGATCGGTTGTATAGAGGTTGCGGCCGGTGGGGAGGACGTCGGCGCGGCCTCGCCACGGGGAGCCGGACGGGCCGGACGCGACTCGTTTGCCTTGGAGGGCCGACAGGAGACCGAGGCGCTCCGCTGCGCCGTGTTCGCCGCGGCC
Source organism: Sphingomonas sp. PAMC26645 (assembly GCF_004795835.1). Lineage (NCBI taxonomy): Bacteria > Pseudomonadati > Pseudomonadota > Alphaproteobacteria > Sphingomonadales > Sphingomonadaceae > Sphingomonas > Sphingomonas sp. PAMC26645. The sequence continues at coordinate 2,641,348 of NZ_CP039249.1, read as the reverse complement.
GTAGATGTGGAGCCCGTCGCCATACTGGCTCTCCTTCACGTCGCAGACGAACGTGTCGATGCGGGTGATCGCGTCGGCTTGGGACTGTGCGTCGTCGAGGCCCAGCGTCGCGGCGAGGCCGGTGGCGGTGGCTTCGTCGCGGATGTCGCGTTGCAGGCGGTCGCGGCGGGCTGGGTCGAGGCCGTCGGCGTTGGAGAATTCGTCGAGCAGCGCTTCGAGGCGGCCTAAGCCTTCGCCGGTGCGCGTGCGTTCGAGCGGTGGCGGGACGTGGCCGAGCGTGACTGCGCCGATGCGGCGCTTGGCTTGGGCCGCCTCGCCGGGATCGTTGACGATGAACGGGTAGATGACGGGCATCGCGCCGGTCAGAGCCTCGGGCCAGCAGGCATCGGACAGTGCGACCGACTTGCCGGGGAGCCATTCGAGCGTGCCATGCGCGCCGACATGGACCAGCGCGTCGGTGCCGCGCGTGCGGAGCCAGAGGTAGAAGGCGACATAGGCGTGGCAGGGGCAGCGGAAGAGGTCGTGATACTCTTCCGCGCGTTGCTCGGTTCGGCCGCGTTCGGGTTGAAGAGCGACCAGTGCCCCGCCCTGGTCGATCGCGGTAAAGACGAAGTCTTCCGTTGGGTCGCCCCAGCTTTCCTGGAGATCGCTGCGGAGCGCTTCGGGAAGATGTGCGAGGGCTTTGCGGTACTCGGCGAGCGGCCAGTGAATGCGTGAGGTAGCGAGATCAGTTGCGTCGGGCGTGATTGCGTAGCCCGCTTCGGCGAGGTCGTCGAGGATCGCTTGCGTGGAGGCGAGTGCGTCGAGGCCGACGGCGTGCGCCATCTGGTACGCCTTGCCGGGGTAGGTCGAAAGGACGATCGAGAGGCGGTGGTCGGCGATGGGTTTGCTGGCGAGGTTCGTCCACGCTTCGATGCGCGCGGCGATCGCGGTGATGCGGGCTGGGTCGGCGCGGTGTTCGCGGCGGGTGTATTCCAGGTCGCCGTCTCGCGCGGCGGCTTCCTTGAAGCTGGCGACGCCGACGAAGAGGCGACCGTCCACTTCGGGGAGGACGACGTGCATGGCGAGGTCGGCGGGCGACAGGCCTCGGGTGGCACCGGCCCAGGCGGCACGGTCGGAGGTGGCGAGCGCGATCTGGAAGACGGGGACGTCCGCGCCGTCGAGAGGCGTGGCGTCGGTGGCGCCGCGTGCGGAAAAGGCGGTGGCGTTGACGATCGCGGCGGGTTCCAGTGTCTTGACCCAGCGTTTCGTCCAGGCGGCGGCGTCCGGAGCTTTCAAAGAGGGCGCGAACAGGCCGATGACGTCGAACCCTCTCGCGGTCAGTTCGGCATGAAGCGCTTCGATCGGGTGGAGGTCGGCGGCGGTCAGGTAGGAGCGGTAGAAGACGATCAGGATGCGGGGGCGGTTCGCGTTGAGCGCGAATGCGGCCGGGCACGTCACGCCGTCATGCGGCTGCCAGCCGCCGACGTCGGCGATCGCTCGGACGCCGGTGACCGGGCCGGCGTAAATGCCAGCCGCGAGCGCGAACTGTGCCAGTGCCGCTTGAGCTGCGACCGCGCCGCCGGTGTCGCAAAGATGGGCCAGGCGGCGGAGCGTCGAGAGCGGGATCGTCGAGGCTGCGTCGAGGCGCGTGTCGATGCGACCGTCCGCGGCGAGAACCGCTAGCGCGATGCCCTTCTCGCGCGCGAGGTTCTCGACCTGTTGCAGGCCATAACTCCAGTACGAGCGTCCGCCGATCAGCCGGATCAGGATTCCCTTCGCGCCAGCGAGCGTCTGTTCGATGTAGGTGTCGACCGAGAGCGGGTGCTGGAGCGCGGTCAGGTTCGCTACGCGCAGCGAGGGCAACCGGCTTCCAGCAACATCCGCACGTTTCCAGCCCGCGGCGAACGCGCCGAGGTCACCGTCGGAGAACGAGAGGACGACGAGGTCCGCGGGGGATTGGGCGAGGTCCTGCGGGACCGCGCTTTCCTCCAGTCCGTGGGTATCGCGGAAGACGACGTGCATCGTGGGCCTCAGCCGTTCAGCGCGGCCTTGATGCGGGCCTCGTCGATCCGGTCGTGCTCGGCGATGACCACGAGTTGCGTGCGGCGCGGTTCGTCGGCCCGCCACGGGCGGTCGTACTGCGTACGGACACGCGCGCCGACCGCCTGGACGAGCAAGCGCATCGGCTTGCCGGTGACGGCGGCATAGCCCTTTACGCGGAGGATGTCGGCGCTGCGGGCGAGCGCCTCGATCTTCGCGGTCAGGTCGGCGGGGTCGGCGATTTCGCCAAGCTCGACGACGACGCTGTCGAAGTCGTCATGCTCGTGATCGTCCTCGCCGTCGTGATGCGACGGGCGGCTGGCGATATCGTCCTCGGCCGCGGCGTTGAGGCCGAGGATCACGCGAGGATCGATGATGCCGTCGGTCAGGTCGATCACCGGGAGCGGCCGTGCGGACTCCGCGGTGATGACGGCGCGTGCCTTGGCGACGCCTTCGGGGCCGGCGAGATCGACCTTAGTCAGGAGCACCAGATCAGCGCAGGCGAGCTGATCCTCGAACACTTCCGAGAGCGGCGTCTCGTGATCGACGCTGGGGTCGGCGGCACGTTGCGCGTCGAGCGCGGCCACGTCGGGGGCGAAGCGGCCCGCGGCAACGGCTTCCGCATCGGCGAGCGCGATGACGCCGTCGACGGTGATGCGCGAGCGGATTGCGGGCCAGTCGAATGCCTTCAGCAGCGGCTTGGGCAGCGCGAGGCCGGAGGTCTCGATCAGGATGTGATCGGGGCGCGGGTCGAGCGCGAGGAGCGCCTCGACGGTCGGGATGAAATCATCCGCCACCGTGCAGCAGATGCAGCCGTTCGCCAGCTCGATCACGTTCTCCGCCGGGCAATCGGGGATCGCGCAGCCCTTGAGGATATCGCCATCGATGCCGAGCGTGCCGAATTCGTTGACGACGACGGCGAGACGGCGGCCGCTCGCGTTGCGGATCAGGTGGCTGATGAGCGTGGTCTTGCCGGCTCCGAGAAAGCCGGTGACGATCGTGACGGGGACCTTTGAAAGATCGGGCATTGGTATTCTCCTGCGAGCACACGCACGCACGACCATCGGGGCCGCACGCGTTCGTCGCTCAAACGGAGTACCGTGCCGCGACCATCCCCTGGATCGTAGCAAGAGCGACCATAACGCTGGCAGGTCTCCTGGCTCGCGGGTCGAGGCTCGACGTACGCCTTCCCAGGTTTCCCCAGTGGCTGCCCTTGCGTAAAGGGCGTGTGCGTCTCGCTCACCGCTTACAGTTGCAGGGACAGCCGCGGCATTGGGAGGAACTCCCGCACCGCATTCCCATTCAAGCCCCGAAGGGCACCGGCGCGATCTGTGAGGTTCGGTGAAACCGAGCCTCGGGGGTGGGTTAGAGCAGTTTAGCGGGACTGCCAATTCGCATATCGCTAGTTTTCGATCCTCCCCCGCCAGGGGGAGGTGGCACCGGAGGTGACGGAGGGGGCGTACACGGAACAAACGTGATCGCCGTCCTCCCCCTCCGTCTGGCAAGTGCCAGCCACCTCCCCCTGGCGGGGGAGGATTCGAAAGCGCGTCGAGCTTGGGGAACGGAAGAGCTAGCCTATCCGTGCACGACTTCGATCTCGTCGAAGCGTTTCCAGCGGTAGATCGCGAAGCTCAGCACCCAGCAGAGCACGAACAGGCCGATGATCGCGAAGCCGAGGCCGTTGAAATTCTCGCCGAGCGCCGTTGCGACGTCCCATATGCCGCCGGTGTAGCCGAGCTTCGATCCGAGCAGCGCCAGCGTCTCGATACCGCCGATCGCGATCGCAACGATCGCGGAGATCAGCGTGATGGTGATGTTGTAGTAGAGCTTGCGGATCGGCTTCACGAACGCCCATTCATAGGCGCCGAGCATGACGACGCCGTCGGCGGTATCGACCAACGCCATGCCGGTGGCGAACAGCACCGGGAGGACGAGGATGACACCGATCGAGAGACCGTCGGTGGCCTGGCTTGCGGAGAGGCCGAGGATCGCGACCTCCGTCGCCGTGTCGAAACCCAGGCCAAACAGGAAGCCGAGTGGCGCCATGTGCCAGCTCCGCGTGACCAGCCGGAACATCGGGCGGAACAGACGTGCGAGCAGCCCGCGGTTGCCGAGGAGGAGGTCGAGGTCCTCCTCGACATAGGTGCCGCCGCCCCGGACATGGCCGAAGGTGCGCCACACCGAGCGGAGGATGATCAGGTTCATCGCGGCGATCGTGAACAGGAACACGGCTGAGATGACGGTCGCGACCACCCCGCCGACTTGCTTGAATGCCTCAAACTGCGACAGCGCATTGGCGGTCAATGCGATCGCGACGGCCGCGATCAGCACGATCCCCGAATGACCGATCGCGAACCAGAAGCCGACCGCGATCGGGCGCTGGCCGTCCTGCATGAGCTTGCGCGTCACATTGTCGATTGCCGCGATGTGATCGGCGTCGACAGCATGGCGAAGGCCGAGGCCCCAGGCGAGCAGCGCGGTGCCCAGCATCAGCGGTTGCGCGTGGAACAGCGAGAACGCCCAACACCATGCGGCGATGTTGGCCGCGACCAAGCCTGCGAACATCCAGCCGATGCGCTTTCGTGTCGAACCCCGCGTCGGTCGTTCCATCGTCAAAGTCGTCATGCAAAAACCCCGCAGCGTCCGACGAGGACCGGGGCCTGCCGCGAACGGCCGGGACATACGACGACCGGACGCCATGAGCGGCCGACGCACGACGCCGATGCGGCCCCCGCCACATGGTCGTCGCTCAGCCAGTGTCACGCAGGCGGCGTTCACCGTGCCTCGGCCACCCCCTGGACCGGGACAAGAGCGACCAGACGCCGGCAGGTCTCCTGGCTCGCGGGTCAAAGCTCCTCGCCACGCCTTCCCAGGTCGTCGACCCAGTGGCTGCCCTCGCGAAAAGGGCTCGTGCGTCTCGCTCACCGCTTACAGTTGCAGGGACAGCCGCGGCATGGGACGGCGAACCGTCCGCACCGCATTCCCAATCAAGCCCTTCCGGGCACCGACGCGATCACGGGAAACGGCTCGAAGCCGCGCCCCGCGTGTTCGGTACCCTGCTTTGGGTCGCGTGCCAACGGCCGTGCTATTTCGCGAGGCCGAGTTGTTGCAGCATGAACGCCTGCCACTCGGAGTTCTGGCGATAGCGCTCGAACCGGCCCGACTTGCCGCCATGGCCTGCCTCCATGTTGACGCGGAACAGCAGCGGGTTCGTGTCGGTCTTGAGTTCGCGGAGCTTGGCGACCCACTTGGTCGGCTCGTAATATTGCACCTGACTGTCCCACAGCCCGGTGCCGACATACATCGCCGGATACGCCTTCGCCTTGACGTTGTCGTACGGCGAATAGCTCAGCATGTAATCGTACGAGGCCTTCTGCGCGGGGTTGCCCCATTCGTCGTACTCGAAGGTGGTCAGCGGGATTGACGCGTCGAGCATCGTCGTGACCACGTCGACGAACGGCACCTGCGCGATGATGAGCTTGTAGTCGGCCGGCGCCATGTTCGCGACGCCGCCCATCAGCAGCCCGCCCGCGCTGCCGCCCATCGCCGCGACGCGGTCCTTGGCGGCATATTTCTGCGCGACGAGATAGCGGGTGACGTCGATGAAGTCGGTGAAGCTGTTCTTCTTGTTGAGCAGATGGCCGTCGTCATACCAGCCGCGGCCCATCTCCTGCCCGCCGCGGATATGCGCGATCGCGTAGATCACGCCGCGATCGAGCAGGCCGATGCGACCGGGGTCGACGCCCGGATCGCTTGAGATTCCGTAGCTGCCATAGGCGTATTGGAAGAGCGGTGCGGTGCCGTCTCGCTTGGTTCCCTTGGCGTAGACCAGCGACACGGGGATCCGCGTGCCGTCCCGCGCGGGCGCCCAGACCCGTTCGGTGACGTATTTCGCGGGGTCGTAGCCCGGCACCGGGGCTACCTTCAATACTCGGCGCTCGCCGGTCTTGGCGTTGACCTCGTAGGTCGTGGTCGGCGTGACCAGCGAGCCGTAGGTGTAGCGGACCCACGGCGTCGCGGTCTCCTCGTTGACGTCGAGCGACATGCGATAGGCGGGCTCGTCGGCCGTCACCGGCGTGGACTTGCCCGCATCGTTCAGGACGCGGATCATGCGGTTGCCGCCCTCGCGCTGGTCGATCGCGACGAACCCGTCGAACGGCTTGAAGCCTTCGATGAAGACGGTGTCGCTGGCTGGCGTCAGGTCGCGCCATGCGGCTGTGCCCTTGGCCAGATCGAAGTCGGCGACGGTGACGAGCTTGTAGTTCTTCGCGGCCTTGTTGGTGCGGATGATCCAGCGGTTGCCGATATGATCCGCGCTGTAGCGAAACTCCCGCGCACGCGATGCGACGATCGTGAAGTTCGTCGGCGCGGCGGCCGGTGCGCATCGTTGCTCGTCGCTGACCGTGCTGCTCACGCCGATGCAGACGAACTTGTCGTCGGCGGTGCGCGAGACGCCCATCGAATAGGTGTCGTCCTTCTCCTCGTACAGCAGCCGATCATTGGCGACGGGCGTGCCGAGGACGTGCGCCTTCACGCGGTAGCCGCGTAGCGTGACCGGGTCTTTCTCGACGTACAGCACGGTCTTGTTGTCGTCCGCCCAAACGACGTTCGGCTCGATGTTCGAGAGCGTGTCGGCGATCGTAGCACCGGTCGCGAGGTCCTTCGCCTTGAGCACGTATTGGCGACGCCCGACGGTGTCCTCGGCCCAGGCGACGCGGCGGTTGTCGGGGCTTACCGCCCAGTCGCTCAGCGCGAAAAAGCTGTGGCCCTTCGCCATCGCCGGCTCGTCGAACAGCGTTTCGGCGGGCGCGGTGCGGCTTCCCTTGCGGCGCTCCAGGATAGGGTAATCGGCCCCGGTCTGGAACCGCGAGCCATAATAATAGCCGTTCTTCGCATACGGGACCGAGCTGTCGTCCTGCTTGATATGCGAGACGGTCTCTTCGTAGAGCTTGGCCTGGAGTGGCTTCAGCGACGCGAGTTGCGCATCCGCGTAGGCGTCCTCCGCGGCGAGATAGGCGAGCATCGCGGGGTTGTTCCGCGTGTCGTCGCGCAGCCAGTAATAATCGTCCTCACGCGCGCCGTTGGGCGACGTCACCTGGAACGGCTTCTTCGCGACACGCGGTGGCTGGACCTGCGCGACCGCCGCGGTCGAGACCAGCGCAACGCCGGCCAGCATCATGTACCGTATCGTCATTGTGCTGCTCCCTGCGCCGGCGTCGTTGCACCTGCCGGCTTCCGGTATCGATCGAACCAGGCGATGATCGCCGACGCTTTCGCCGCCGATTGCGACGGGCGAGCGGCGAGGCCACCGTGGCTCGCGCCCGGCACCTTCACCAGCGCGGTCGGCACGCCGCGGATCTGCAGCGCCGCGTAATATTGCTCGGATTCGCTGACCGGCGTCCGGTAATCGTCGCCACCGACCACGACCAAGGTCGGCGTCTTGACGTTGCCGACCAGGCTTAGCGGCGAGCGGTTCCAATAGCTCATCGGATCCTCCCACGGCAGCTTGGTGAACCAGTAGCGCGAGGTGAACAGCGTGTTGTCCATCGTCAGCGCCTCGCTGATCCAGTTGATCACCGGCTTCTGCGTCGCGGCGGCCTTGAACCGGTCGGTCTTGCCGACGATCCACGCGGTCAACAGCCCGCCGCCCGAACCGCCGGTCACGAACAGATTGTCCGGATCGGCGGTCCCGTCCTTGATCGCCGCGTCGACCGAGGCGATCAGGTCGTCATAGTCCGCGGCGGGGTAGGTCTTGTCGATCAGGTTTGCGAACTCCGCGCCGTAGGAGGTCGAGCCGCGCGGGTTGGTCCAGAGCACGGCGTATCCGGCCGCGGCGTAGAGCTGCATGTCGGTCGCGAAGCCGGGGCCGTAGGCGGCGTTCGGGCCGCCGTGGATTTCGAGGATCAGCGGCACGCGCTGGCCTGCGGCACGTCCCGGCGGGGTGGCGAGCCAGGCGTCGATCGGCCGACCATCGGGCGCGGTTACCGCAATCTTTCGGACCTGCGCTAGCGCCTTCGATCCGGTCAGCACTGCGTTGAGCGTCGTCAGGCGGCGCGGCTTTCCGCCCGCCAGCACCCAGACGTCGGCGGGGGCGCTCGCATCGCCACCGGTATAGGCGATCGTCCCGCCCTTCGAGACCGAGAACTCGCCGCCGGTATAGGGCCGGTCGAGCCCGCCACCCGCGACGTTGTCGATCAGCGGCGTGACGCGGCCATCGACTCCCATCCGCGCGACGCGGCGCTGGCCGTGATCGTCGTAGCTCGCATACAGGCTGCGGCCGTCGGCGGACCACACCGCGTCCTCGATCGCGCGGTCGAGCGTGGCGGTCAGCGAGCGGGGCGAGGCCGCGTCGCGGTCGCCGACATAGAGCTGCGTGTTCTCGTAGCTGCGGCGCTTGTCGTCGAAGCCGAGCCACGCGATCTTCGAACCGTCAGGGGATACCCGCGGCTGCGCGTCGGGACCGTCACGCGTGGTCAGCGTCCGCATCGTGCCGCTCGTCGCATCGACCGCGATCACGTCGGAGTTCATCACCTGGCGGTCGGCGGCGGGCCCGCGGATCGCGGCGAAGACGATGCTGCGACCGTCGGGCGTCCAAGACAGCGGGCCGCCATCGTCGAACTTGCCGTATGTCAGCTGCCGAGCCGCGCCCCCGTCGGCGCCGACCACGAAGAGATGGTCGTAGCCCGGCTTTACATAGCCCGGCCCGTCGTTGCGGTAGTTGACCCGGTCGATGATCGTCAGCGGCTCGGCCCATTTGGCGCCTTCGGGCTTGGGCGGCTGCGTACCGAGCTTGGTCCCCTCGCCTGCTACCGTCGCGATGTACGCGAGCTTGGTGCCGTCGGGCGACCACGCGAGCGCCTGCGGATCGCCGGGGAAGCTCGTGATCCGCGCGCTTTGGGCTCCGCCGATCCAGCGGACGAACAGCTGCGATCCTTCGCCGTCGCGTGCGGCATAGGCGATGCGCAAACCATCGGGCGACCAGCGCGGGCTGCTGCCGTCCGTGGCGAACGGCGTCTGGCGGCCGCTCGCGACGTCGATCAGCCAGAGCGAGGACTTCATCGTGTCGGTCATCACGTCGCCGGTGCGGCGGACATAGACGATCGTCTTGCCGTCCGGGCTGATCTGCGGATCGGCCGCGATCGTCAGGCCGAACAGGTCGCTCCCGGTGAAGCTGCGGGTCGGGCCGTCGGGCACGGGGGCGGCCGGTTGTTGCTGGGCGAGGGCTGGCGTTGCCGCGAGCAGGAGGAGGGCAAGGGTCAAGCGCAACGAACGGCTCCTTCGAATGAACCGCGCGAAGATGACACACTATTACGGGGTGGCAAGCGGTACGAACGTCACCGGCAAACCATCCTTCGGCCGCGGGATCGGGAAGACCTGCCACGCATCGCCGCTCCCCGCCGCCGCCTCGATCCGGTAGCGCGTGAGCAGATGCGCGATCAGCAGTCGCATCTGCATCGTCGCGAAGTGCAAGCCGATGCACATGTGCGCGCCGCCGCCGAACGGGACCCAGGCGAACCGGTGGCGGCCCTTCGACGCCTCGGGCGTGAAGCGGAGCGGATCGAACTTGTCGGGATCGGGCCAGTGCTCGGCCATCCGGTGCGTGAAAGTGATGGCGGTGTTGACGCTCGTACCCGCCGGGATATCGAACCCGCCGAAGTTGAAATCCTGGAGCGCGCGGCGCGGGATCGACGGCACCGGCGGCATCATGCGCAGCGATTCCTTGAATGCGTATTCGGTGAGGATGAGGCAATCGAGTTGCTCGGTCAGCGGCACGGCCGGGTCGAGCGCAGCGACCTCTTCGCGTAGCCGCTCCTGCCATTCCCCGTTGCGCGCGAGCAGCATCACCAAGCTGGTCGCGGACGAGGTGATCGTGTCGTGCGCGGCCATCATCAGGAAATTCATGTGGTCGGCGATCGCCAGCGCGGTCAGCGGCGCGCCGTCGTCATCGGTCGCGCGACAAAATTGCGAGAAGAAATCCTGGCCGTCGCCGGTCCGGCGCGCGGGGATTTCGCGCTCGAAGAAGTCGACCAGATACGCGCGCGCCTTCACGCCCTTACGCATCTGCGTACCGGGCCAGGGTTTGCGGATCGGCGAGACGCTCGCCTGGACCTCGTCGACGAATGCCTGGTTGATCCGGTCCGCCTCCGCGCCGAGCGGCACGCCGAGGAAGCTGGTCGCGGCGAGATCGAGCGTGAGCTTTTTTACCACATCGTAGAAGCGCAAGGTCTGCCCGGCCCAGCCGCCGATCGCGGCCTCGATCCCAGCATCTAGCTCAGTCGCATAATGCCGCATCGGCTCGGGCTTGAACGCGACCGACAGCGCCTTCCGGTCAGCGCGGTGCTTGTCGAAATCCATCAGCATCAGGCCGCGCGGGAACAGCAGATTGAGCAGCGGGCCCCAGCCCTGTTCGGACGAGAAGATCTTGTCTCGATCGAACAGCACCAGTTCGTTCGCATCGGGACCGAGCAGGTTGACGCCGGTCCCGCCGAGCGCACGATTGCGATAGATCGGGCCGTACCGCGCCGCCATGCCCTCCGAAAACGCGATCGGATCGGCGAGCAACTTGAAGGTGTTGCCGACGAACGGCAGGCCGTTGCTCCCCGGAATATGATCGAGCGCGCCCTTGGGCTGGCGCGGAAGCCAGTGCCGACTGGCGTTCTGCAACATGGCGTGGCTCATCGTCGGATCCTCAGCGACATGCCGGCTTGGCAAGCCTCGAATACCGGCATAACTATTGTTCTGCAACCGGGGCGCGGATCCCGGGGCTTTGACAGGAGAGATGTATGGACCTCGCAAACACTGCTGCCGTCGTGACCGGCGGCGCGTCGGGCCTGGGTGCCGCCACGGCGCGTGCGATGGCCGCCAAGGGGGTGAAGGTGGCGATCTTCGACCTTCAGGCGGACAAGGGCGAGGCGCTCGCGGACGAGATCGGCGGCGTGTTTTGCAAGGTCGACGTTACCTCCGACGACAGCGTCGATGCGGGGTTCGCGGCGGCGCGCGCGGCGCATGGCCAGGAGCGGATCCTCGTCAATTGCGCGGGAACGGGGAACGCGGCGAAGACTGCGGGGCGATCGAAGCAGGACGGATCGATCAAGCATTTTCCGCTCGATGCGTTCGACCGGATCATCCAGATCAACCTCGTCGGGACGTTCCGATGTCTCGCGAAGTCGGCGGCGGGGATGCTGACGCTGGAACCGGGCGAAGATGGCGAGCGGGGGGCGATCGTCAACACCGCGAGTGCTGCGGCGGAGGATGGCCAGATGGGGCAGGCCGCCTATTCCGCCTCGAAGGCGGGCGTGGTCGGCATGACCCTGCCGATCGCGCGCGACCTGATGAGCGAGGGGATCCGGGTGAACACGATCCTGCCGGGGATCTTCGACACGCCGTTGCTGGCCGCCGCCCCGCAGCAGGTGCGTGATGCGCTGGCGGCTTCTGTGCCGTTTCCGAAACGGCTCGGGCGGCCGGAGGAGTTCGCGGCGCTGGCGCTGACGATGATCGAATGCGGGTATTTTAATGGGGAGGATGTGCGGCTGGACGGCGCTATCCGGATGGCGCCGCGGTAAGATCGTCCTCACCGTTCCCACGGAGAAGGCGGCAAGGGGCTAAGTCGTTCCGTCCAGGTGAACGCGACCTGCTAATCCTCCCCCGCCAGGGGGAGGTGGCTGGCGCTTGCCAGACGGAGGGGGAGGAAAGCGAAACGCCGGCTCCGTGTCCTCCCCTCCGTCACCTGCGGTGCCACCTCCCCCTGGCGGGGAAGGATGCAAATACCGATCGCACGCACTCAGGCAGCCCGCGCCAGTTGCCGCCCCCTGATCATATCCGCCGCCTTCTCCGCGATCATGATTGTCGGCGCATTGGTGTTGGACCCGATCAGCGTCGGCATCACCGAGGCGTCCACCACCCGCAACCCCTGAAGCCCGTGCACAGCCAAGGTCACATCGACCACCGCCAGTACGTCGTCTGCGGCGCCCATCTTGCACGTCCCGACGGGGTGGTAGATCGTCTCGGCGGTCCGCCGCACCCAGGCGTCGATCTCGTCGTCGGTGCGGACATCCTCGCCCGGCGACAATTCCCCCGCCCGGTACGGATCGAGTGCAGCCTGTCGCGCGACATCGCGACCGATGCCGACGCAAGCCCGCATCACCCGGCGATCCTCCGCGGTCGCGAGATAGTTCGCGACGATCGTCGGGTCGGCGAACGGATCGGCCGAGCGCAGCCCGATCCGTCCGCGGCTCTCAGGGCGCAACTGGCACAGGTGCAGCGTGAAGCCGTCCTCGATGGCCTTGGTCTTGCCGTGATCCTGCATGATCGCGAGCACCGCGTGGATCTGCACGTCGGGCCGCGAAAGACCCTCGCGCGAGGACACGAACGCGCCCGCCTCGAGGAACTGCTGCCGCCCCACGCCCTTGCCGCGCAACAGGTAGTTGAGCCCGACGCCGATCATCCCGACGCCCTTCGTCATCGCATAGCCGGTCCGCAGTCCGCGCGACTTCCAGTTCATCACCACGTCGAGATGATCCTGAAGGTTCTCCCCCACACCCGGCAGCGCATGCACGACGGCCACCCCTGCCGCGGTCAGCCGGTCCGGATCGCCGATCCCCGACAACTGAAGGATGTGCGGCGACTGCACCGCCCCTGCGCATAACAGCACCTCGCGCGCCGCCGTCACCGACTCCGCCCGTGCGCCCTTGTCGAGCACATAGTCGACACCGGTCGCCCGCCCCTTGTCGATCCGGATGCGCGTGGTCCGTCCGCCGGTCACGCAGGTCAGGTTGCGGCGCGACAGAACCGGCCGCAGATACGCCGCCGCGGTGCTCCAGCGCTTCCCGTCCGCGACGGTCAGGTCGTAGCGCCCGAACCCCTCCTGGCTCGCGCCGTTGAAATCCTCGGTGACGGGATAGCCCGCCTGCCGTCCCGCCTCGACCAGCGCGTCGTAGAACGGGCTGTCGGACTCGCCGCCCGAGATCGTCAGCGGCCCGCCGCCGCCGTGCAGATCACACTCGCCGCGGTGATGCCCCTCGAGCCGCTTGAAATACGGCAGCACGTCGTCGAACGACCAGCCCGGCAGACCCATCTGCCGCCACTCGTCATAGTCCTGCGGATGGCCTCGCGTGTAGATCATGCCGTTGATCGACGAGCTGCCGCCAAGCCCCTTGCCACGCGGCCACCACAGGCGACGGTTGTCGAGATGCGGCTCGGGCTCGGTCGAGAAGCCCCAGTTGCTCGCATTCTTGCTCTTAATGAGTTCGCCGACCCCCGCCGGCATTCGCACCAGCACGCCGTCGTTGCGTCCGCCCGCCTCGAGCAGCAGCACCGTCACGTCGGGGTCCTCCGTCAGTCGCGCGGCGAGCACGCAGCCGGCCGAGCCCGCGCCGATAATTACGTAGTCATACGTCTGCATGCCCGCATCCTCTTGTTCGCGCTCCGCTTTTTTACGGAGTCGCGTCAGTCCACTACGCTAGCGCTCGCACAGCAGTGTCAGCAATCCCTCGCGAACGACGCTGCGCTCAATCCCTTCGGCGGCATGGACCTGGCTGAGGCCGATCGCCAACAGCGCATAGCTGCGAATCCCCGCCTCGGCAGGCGCGAACCCATGCGCCACGAGTTGCTCGACGAGGAACGCCATCACCGTGTCGTCATGCTCGCGGATCGCCGCCGCCACCCGCGCGTCGCTTTTCGCCCAGGCCCGCATCGCCAAGGCCAGCTGCGCCATGTCGTGGTCGCGAACATGATCGGCGAATGCGCGAATACGCTCGACCGGTGGAAGCTCCGACGCGGACAGCGTGACGATCAACGGATCGATATGCGCTTCGACGAAATACCCGGCAAGCGCCGCATGATACCCATCGAAGTCCTTGAAATGATGATAGAAGCTTCCCGTCGAAGCGCCAAGCGTCTGCGCCAGACCGCGAAGCTTCAGCGCGCGCAACCCGCCATCCTTGAGCAACTGCAAGCCGATTTCCAGCCAGTCGCGCGGCGCCAGATCTGCGCGTGGTGCCGCCCCGTCTTCCAACAATACCCTGCTTGACAAGCCATTCCCCATAACGAATGTTACGTCGTACCGAAGCCGGACGCAATCCGGCATCAGGCACCACGACCGAACCGGCGGGTGCAACAGGAGAGCGATGTGGCCGAGGCACTGATCATCGACGCCGTCCGTACCCCGCGCGGTATCGGCAAGACCGGCAAGGGCGCGCTTGCGCACATGCACCCCCAACATCTCGCCGCGACCGTCCTGAAGGCGATTGCCGAGCGAAACAAGCTGGATACCGCCGATGTCGACGACATCATCTGGTCGACCTCGACTCAGCGCGGCGAACAGAGCGGCGATCTCGGGCGGATGGCGGCGCTCGATGCGGGCTATGACGTCAAGGCGAGCGGGACGACACTCGACCGGTTCTGCGGCGGCGGGATTACCGCGGTAAACTTCGCCGCGGCGCAGATCATGAGCGGGATGGAAGACCTCGTCATCGCCGGCGGCACCGAGATGATGTCGCTGACCACGACGATGATGCAGGACGACATGGCGGCGGGCAAGCGGCCACTCGGGATCGGCTCGGGCAACGCACGGCTCGACGCCGCGCATCCGCAATCGAACCAGGGCATCTGCGCCGACGCGATCGCCAGCATCGAGGGGATCGACCGCGAAACGCTCGAAGCGCTCGGGTTGGAGAGCCAGCGCCGCGCCGCGGTGGCTATCGCCGAAGGGCGGTTCGATCGCAGCCTCGTCCCCGTCACCGACGATACCGGTGCGCTGGTGCTCGAAAAGGACGAATACCCGCGACCCGATACAACCGCTGAGGGCCTCGCCGCGCTACGCCCTTCGTTCGCCGGGATTGCCGACATTCCGCTCGACGACAAGGGCACGACGTATCGCAAGCAGATCAATCGCCGCTATCCCGACGTCGATATCAAGCACGTCCATCATGCCGGCAATTCGTCGGGCGTGGTCGATGGCGCCGCCGCGGTGCTGCTCGCGAGTGCCGATTACGCCGCCAAGCATGGCCTCAAACCCCGCGCGCGGATCGTCGCGATGGCGAACATGGGCGACGATCCGACGCTGATGCTCAACGCGCCCGTTCCCGCGGCGCGGAAGGTGCTGGCGAAGGCCGGGCTTACGGTCGACGACATCGACCTGTGGGAGATCAACGAGGCGTTCGCGGTGGTCGCGGAGAAGTTCATCCGCGACCTGAAGCTCGATCGCGACAAGGTGAACGTCAACGGCGGCTCGATCGCGCTGGGTCATCCGATCGGCGCGACCGGGGCGATCCTGATCGGCACGATCTTGGACGAACTCGAACGCCGGGACCTGAAGCGCGGGCTCGTGACGATGTGCGCGGGCGGCGGGATGGCCCCGGCGATCATCATCGAGCGCGTCTGATGCACCCCGTCGCGCACGCGCTGACGACGCCCGACAAACCCGCCTACATCATGGCGGCGACGGGCGAGACGGTAACGTATCGCGACTTGGACGTACGGGCGAACCAAGGCGCGCATCTGCTCCGCTCGCTAGGACTGAGGCGTGGCGACGGCATCGCGGTGCTGATGGACAATTCGCCGCGCTATCTGGAGGTGATGTGGGCGGCGGAGCGCACCGGCGTCTACTGCACCTGCCTCTCGTCCAAACTGACCGCGAGCGAAGCGGCGTACATCATCCGCGACGGCGATTGCCGCGTGCTTATCGCGAGCAAGGGTTGCGCAGAGTTGGCAGCGGCCTTGGTTCCGATGCTCGATGACGTGCGGCGCTACGTCGTAGACGGCGCGATCGACGGGTACGCGTCTTACGAAGCCGCGCGCGATGCGAAACCCGCCACGCCCATTGCCGACCCGTCTCCCGGTGGAATTCTGCTCTATTCTTCGGGGACGACCGGCAAGCCCAAGGGCGTCAAGCACGCGCTGTCGGACGAGGCGTTTGGCACCAACATCTCGCCGCTCGTGATGCTCGGCAAGGGGCTGTACGGTTTCACGCCCGACATGGTCTATCTCTCGCCCGCGCCGCTCTATCACGCCGCGCCTTTGCGCTGGTCTATGGCGGTGCATCAGGTCGGCGGCACCGTCGTCGTGATGGAGCATTTCGACCCGGAAGCCGCACTCGCCGCGATCGAACGGTTCCACGTCACGCACGCGCAATGGGTGCCGACCCACTTCATCCGCCTGCTCAAACTGCCGCCCGAAGTCCGCGCTCGCTACGATGTGTCGTCGCTGAAAGCGGTGTGGCACGCGGCCGCCCCCTGCCCGCTGCCGGTCAAGCAGGCGATGATCGACTGGTGGGGCCCTATCATCGGCGAATATTACGCCGGCACCGAGGGCAACGGGTTCTGCGCGATCTCCAGCGCGGAGTGGCTGACGCACCAAGGCTCGGTCGGCCGCAACCTCACCGCGCAGACGATGATCTGCGACGAGGACGGCAACGCACTCCCCGCGCGTTCCGAAGGCGACGTCTATTTCGCGGGGGGCGGCGCGTTCGAATACCACAATGATCCCGCCAAGACCGCTGAGGCTGCCAACGCGCATGGCTGGACGACGCTCGGCGACGTCGGCTGGTTAGATGAGGAAGGCTATCTCTATCTCACCGACCGCAAGAGCTTCATGATCATCTCAGGCGGCGTGAACATCTACCCGGCTGAGATCGAGAACCTCCTCGTCACGCACCCGAAGGTCGCCGACGTCGCGGTGATCGGCGCGCCCGACGACGAGATGGGCGAGCAGGTGGTGGCGATCGTCTGTCCCGCCGATCCGTCCGAGGATCGCGTGCAGCTCGCCGCCGAACTCAGTGCCTTCGCCCGCGCGAACCTCAGCCATGTGAAAGCGCCGCGCCGGATCGACTTTCGCGACACGCTGCCGCGGCACGAGACGGGCAAGCTCTACAAGCGCCTGCTCCGCGACGAATATTGGGCGAAGCCTAAGGAGTCCGCATGAACTTCGATTATTCCGACGACCAGAAATTTCTCAAGGACGAAGCGCGCAAGTTCCTGTCCGCGCACTGCGGCAGCGACCGGGTCCGCGCAGTGCTCGACGATGCCGCCAACGCCTATGACGCTGATCTCTGGAAAGCGGTCGGCGAACAAGGCTGGCTCGGTGCAGCAATCCCCGAGCAGTTCGGCGGACTAGGCCTCGGCCATATCGAACTCTGCGCGATTGCCGAGGAACTCGGGCGGGCCTGCGCGCCGATCCCGTTCGCCTCGACCGTCTATTTCGTCGCCGAAGCGCTGATGCTGTACGGCAGCGACACCCAGAAAGTCCGATGGCTGCCGAGGATCGCGGCGGGCGACGTCATCGGCGCGTTCGCCACCTCGGAAGGTGCCGGCCCGGTCACCGCACGCTCGATCCACACCAGCGTTTCCGGCGGCAAGCTCACCGGCGAGAAGATTCCCGTCACCGATGGCGATGTCGCCGACCTGATTATCGTGCTCGCACGCGATGGGCTCTACCTCGTCGAGAAGGGCGCTGGCGTCACCGCCGAAGTCCTCGAAACGCTCGATCCGACCCGCAGCGCCGCCCGCCTCTCCTTCAACGATGCGCCTTGCGAAAAGCTTGGCAGCGACGACGGCATTGCCGCTATGCAGACGGTGTTCGATCGCGCCGCTGTCCTGCTCGCGTTCGAGCAACTCGGCGGCGCGGATCGCTGTCTTGAGATGGCGAAAGGCTACGCGCTCGATCGCTACGCGTTCGGCCGGCAAATCGGTGGCTACCAGGCGATCAAGCACAAACTCGCCGACATGTACGTCAAGAACGAACTCGCGCGCTCGAACGCGTATTATGGCGCGTGGGCGCTCAACGCGGACGCTGCGGAGTTGCCACTCGCCGCCGCCACCGCGCGCGTTGCCGCGTCCGACGCCTATTGGTTCGCGTCGAAGGAGAACATCCAGACGCATGGCGGGATGGGCTTCACCTGGGAGTCCGACTGCCACCTCTATTACCGCCGATCGCGCCAGCTTGCGCTCGTCGCAGGCTCACCCGCGGCGTGGCGCGAACGCCTCGTCGGCCAACTCGAAATGCGCAACGCCGCCTGATCGGAGCAGCACATGGACTTCAAGGACAGCGACGCCGAAGCCACTTATCGCGCCGCGGCGCGCGCGTGGCTCTACGCGCACATCGCCGAACATGACGCCGGCCATTACCCCGACGACATGACCAGGGCTAAGGCGTGGCAAGCGCGGAAAGCGGCCGGCGGTTATGCGTGCATCACCTGGCCGCAGGAATGGGGCGGCGGCGGCGGCACCCCGATCGAAAGCGTCATTTTCGGCCAGGAAGAGGCGAAGCATGCGGTCGACGGCAGCTATTTCACGATCGGGCTCGGCATGTGCGTGCCGACCGTGATGGCCTATGCCGACGACGCGACCAAGCACCGCTTCGTCGGCCCCGCGGTGCGCGGTGACGAGATCTGGTCGCAGCTCTTCTCCGAACCCGCCGGCGGCTCCGACGTCGCCGCGATCCGTGCGCGTGCGGTGCGCGCCAAAAATGCCGACGGCAGCGACGACTGGGTGATCAACGGCCAGAAGGTCTGGACCTCGGGCGCGCATTACAGCGACTATGGCATCGTCCTGGTCCGCACCAACCCCGACGTGCCGAAGCACCAGGGGCTGACGATGTTCTGGCTCGACCTCAAGGCGCCGGGGATCGAGATCCGCCCGATCCACCAGATGTCCGGCGGATCGAGCTTCAACGAGGTCTGGTTCGAGGACGTCCGGATTGCCGACGCGCAACGCCTAGGCCCCGTAGACGGCGGCTGGAAAGTCGCGCTCTTCACACTGATGAACGAACGCCTCGCGATCGGCACGAGCGGCGGCGTCGGCCCCGAGGATATTCTCGCCTTCGCCGCCCAGGCCAACGGCGCAGACGGTCCGCTGCTGAAGGACACCGCGTTTCGCCAGACGCTCGCCGACTGGTGGGTGCAATCCGAAGGCCTGCGCAACACTCGGATGCGGACGATCACCGCGCTGTCGAAGGGTCAGGTCCCCGGTCCCGAAAGCTCGATCGGCAAGATCGTCGCCGCCAACCAGTTGCAGGCGATCGGCAACACCGCGGTCGAGGCGGGCGATCAATACGGCATCATATCCGACCCCGCGCTGACCCCGCTTAAAGGCGCGTTCCACGCCGCGACGATGTGGGCGCCGGGTTTGCGGATCGCCGGCGGCACCGACGAGATCCTCAAGAACATCATCGCCGAACGCGTCCTCGGCCTCCCCGGTGAAATCCGCGTCGACAAGGACCAGGCGTTCCGGGATTTGCCGGTGGGGGCTTGAAAGCGGTACGCGTCTCGGCGCTGGCGGCGGACCTGTCGGGCGTAGCGCTCGACGACGTCGCAGAGCCGATGCGGGCGCCGGGCCAGTTGCTCGTGCGCATGCGTGCGACTTCGCTCAACTATCCGGACTTGCTGATGACGCGCGGCGAGTATCAGCTGAAACCGCCGCTCCCGTTCGTGCCGGGCATGGAAGTCGCGGGCGACGTGATCGAGGCCGATGCAGCTAGCGGTTTCGCTCCCGGTGACCGGGTGGTGTGCGGCACGAGGCTCGCCGCGTTCGCCGAGATCGTCGCGTGCGATGCCAGCGCCGCCCGCCTCATTCCCCCGCGCCTAGACTATGCGATGGCAGCCTCGATCGGCGTCGCCTCCCTGACCGCCTATGTGGCGCTCGTCCGTCTGGGCGCACTTGCGACCGACGACTGGGTTTTGGTCCACGGTGCTACCGGCGGGGTCGGGCTTGCCGCGGTCGATCTCGCGCAAGCCCTGGGTGCGCGCGTAATCGCCACGTCGCGCTCGCTGGAAAAGTTGCGGGTCGTCGCCGACACCTACACGGCCGTCGCCACCCTGCCCGCGCCCGGCTTTCGCGACGCGGTGCGCGACCTGACCGGCGGGGGCGCGGATATCGTCGTCGATCCCGTGGGTGGCGACGTATTCGACGAGTCGACCCGCTGCATCGCATTCGGCGGACGCCTGATGGTCGTCGGGTTCGTCTCGGGCCGGATCGCGACGTTCCCGACCAACATCGCGTTGATCAAGGGTTTTGCCGTCATCGGCGTACGCGCCGGTGAACACGCCCGCCGCTTCCCGCGGCTCGGTACAGAGAACCTCGATGCGATATGGGCGATGGCAGGCGAAGGTCGCCTCCGCCCCCGCGTCCATGCCATCTACCGCCTGGCCGATTGGCGGAATGCCTTTGCCGCAATGGCAACCGCCACGCATGTCGGTAAGATCGTGCTCGTGCCTTGAAGGACCGCCAATGACCGATATGCAGACTATCCTCGCTGGCCAGCGCGATGCGTTTATGGACGAGCTGCCCGTCACCAGAGCGGTGCGCCTCGACCGGCTCAAGCGTGCGGCGGCGATGGTGCGGGATAATGCTGCGGCGTTCTGCGACGCGGTATCGGAGGATTTCGGACACCGTAGCCGCGAGCAGACTATGATCACCGATATCGGCGCTTCGCTTGCGCCCATCGCGCATGCCGCGAAGCATCTCGATCGGTGGTTGCGGCGGGAGCGGCGCGCGGTCCAGTTTCCACTGGGGCTGCTCGGGGCGAGGGCGTGGGTCGAATATCAGCCCAAGGGTGTCATCGGCATCATCGCTCCGTGGAATTTTCCGGTTAATCTCCTGATGGCGCCGCTCGCAGGCGTGTTCGCCGCGGGCAATCGCGCGATGGCGAAGACGAGTGAGTATACGCCCGCGACGGCCGCACTGTTCGAGGACCTCGTGCCGAAGTATTTCGCGCTGGACGAATTCGCCGTCATCTCGGGCGGTGCGGATGTCGGGAAGACGTTCGCCGCGCTGCCGTTCGACCATTTGATCTTCACCGGTGCGACTGCGATCGGTCGCCACATCCTCCACGCTGCCGCCGATAATCTTACGCCCGTCACGCTGGAACTCGGTGGCAAGTCGCCCGTCATTCTTGGCGCATTGGCGGATATCGCGCGGGCGACCGAACGCGTCACGCTCGGCAAGATGATGAACGCGGGGCAAATTTGCCTCGCGCCCGATTACCTGCTCGTGCCCTCCGCAAACGAGGCGCAGGTCGTCGACGGCATCAAGGCGGCGGCCAGTGCGATGTACCCAACGCTGCTTGCCAACGCCGACTACACGTCGGTCGTGAATGATCGTCACCACCAGCGGCTTACCGACTGGATCGCCGACGCCCGTGCGAAGGGCGCGACGGTCGAGGTCGTGAACCCCGCCAACGAGGATTTCGGCGCCGCCAACTCGCGGAAGATGCCGCTGCACATCGTCCGCGACGCGACCGACGACATGATCGTGATGCAGGAGGAGATCTTCGGCCCGGTCCTGCCAATCCGCCGCTACGATGGCATCGACGACGCGATCGCGCAGGTGAACCGCCGCGACCGGCCGCTCGCGCTCTATTATTTCGGCACCGATGACACCGAGCGCCGCCGCGTGATGGACCGGACGATTTCGGGCGGCGTGACGCTCGACGACGTGATCTTCCACGTCTCGATGGAGGACCTTCCCTTCGGCGGCAGCGGGCCGTCGGGGATGGGCGCGTATCACGGTATCGACGGCTTCCGCACGTTCAGCCATGCGCGGGCTGTCTACAAGCAATCGAAGCTCGATGTGGCCAAGCTTGCCGGGCTTAAGCCTCCTTATGGTGCGGCGGCGGCGAAGACAATCGCGGGGATGATGCGGGGGTGAATGCAGGCATGATTATCATAAGTGCCCTCACCCTTCCCACGGCAAAGTAGCCGCGGGCCCCTTCTCTCTCCCGTTAGGAGAGGCATTCGGGTCACTACCGTAACAATATCGCCGACCGTCTCGAAATCGTCTTCGATCTGTCGCCGACGCGTCACGTCGATCGGCAAAGGGCCGCTGAGCGCCGTCGCGCTTCAGGGGACATCATGCAGACCATATCGTCGCTTTTCGCCGGTGTCGCACTCGCGGCGCTCGCCACGCCTGCCGCGTTTGCCCAGGCCGCCCCGGAGTCCGCACCGGAAACCCCGGTAGCTGCGCCGGCAGAAGTCCAAGCCGATCCGGCGCCCGAGACGTCGTCCGACATCGTCGTGCTCGGCTTCGGCCAGAGCCGCCAGGTGCAGAGCGTCAGCGCCGTCGATCTCGCGCGCCTCACCCCCGGTTCGAGCCCGTTGAAGGCGATCGAAAAGCTTCCCGGCGTCAATTTCCAGGCATCCGACCCGTTCGGCGCGTATGAATGGGCGGTCCGCATCTCGCTGCGCGGGTTCAACCAGAACCAGCTCGGCTTCACGCTCGACGGCGTGCCGCTCGGCGACATGAGCTATGGCAACGTCAACGGCCTGCACATCAGCCGCGCGATCATCTCCGAGAACGTCGCCCGCACCGAAGTCGCACAGGGCGCCGGTGCGCTCGGCACCGCATCGACCAGCAATCTCGGCGGCACGATCCAGTTCTTCAGCGACAAGCCGCGCGACACCGCGAACGTTACCGGCGGCGGCACCTATGGCTCCGACAGCACGTACCGCGGCTATGCGCGTATCGACAGCGGCGATCTCGGCGGTGGGCTGAAGGGCTATCTCAGCTACGGCTACCTCACCACCGACAAGTGGAAGGGCGACGGCGTCCAGCGCCAGCATCAGGCGAACGGCAAGATCGTCAAGGATCTGGGTGCGTTCGGCAGCCTGTCCGCGTTCCTGAACTTCTCCGATCGTCGCGAGCAGGACTACCAGGATCTCAGCTACGACATCATCCGTCGTCGCGGCCTGCGTAACGACAACATCGCCGACAACTATCCGCTCGCGCTGCAGATCGCGAAAACGTACCAGAACCAGGGTGCGCTCGCGACGTATACGAAGGCGAACAACGGTTCGTCGATTGGCTTCGTCGCGCCGTGGGCCGGCACCGGCACGACCTTCCCGACCGGGTTTGGCACGGTCGACGATGCGTATTTCGATGCAGGTGGCGTCCGGCGCGATTACCTCGGCGGCGTCACGTTGGACGCGAACCTGACGCCCGAGCTGACCATGACCACGACCGGCTACTATCATAACAACAAGGGCCAGGGGTCGTGGATCACGCCGTATTCGCCTACCCCGGCCGGCGCGCTGAACCAGGACGGCAGCGCGATTACGGCGCCGAGCCCGCTCGGCTTCCGCACGACGGAGTACAGCATCAAACGCGGTGGAGCGCTCAGCAACATCGCCTATGAGACCGGCGCGAACACCTTCGAGATCGGTGGCTGGCTGGAAACCAACACCTTCACGCAGGCGCGGCGTTTCTACGGCATGACGGACAGCGCGGAGCCCAACCGCGACGTGCTGAAGTTCCAGAAGAACTCGTACGCGACGCAGTGGGACGGCAAATACGGCACCGATACGATGCAGTATCATGTCGAGGACACGCTGAAGCTCATGAACGACCGCCTGATCGTCAACGCCGGGTGGAAGGGCGCGTATGTCGTCAACAGCGCGACGATGCTGCCCGATACGAGCTCGCCGCTCTCGGTCGGCCGTATCTCGGCCAAGGACTGGTTCCAGCCACAGGCCGGTATCCTGTTCAAGCTGACCCCGGCGGCGGAAGTGTTTGCCGACTATACCGAGAACATGCGGGCGTTCGTGTCATCGGCGACGACCGGACCGTTCGCGGCGACGCAGGCCGGCTTCAACGCCGTCCGCGGCCGCCTCAAGCCCGAGCGCTCGAAGACCGCGGAGGGCGGCGTCCGCCTCCACAGCGGACCGTTCCAGGCTTCGGCGGTCGGCTATTATGTCGACTTCTCGAACCGCCTGCTCGCTTTTGCGAACGGTGTCGGCATCCTCGGCAACGCGCCGACGCTCAACAACGCGGGCAGCGTGCGCACGTATGGCGCCGAAGTCTCCGCCAATTACCGCGTGTTCCGCCCGCTCTCGCTGTTCGCGAGCTATTCCTACACCAACGCCGAGTATCAGGACACGGTCACCGACGCTTCCGGCTCGGTCCAGGTCCGCAAGGGCGACACCGTCGTCGATACGCCCAAGCACATGGTCAAGGGCGAGATCGTGCTCGAACAGTCGGGCTTCACCGGCCGGGTCGGCGCGGATTACATGAGCAAGCGCTACTTCACCTACCTCAACGACCAGTCGGTGCCGAGCCGCGTGCTGGTCGATGCCAGCATCGGCTACCGCTTCGAAGGCGATGGCGCGCTCCACGGTGTCGCGATCGAGGGCAACGTCACCAACCTTACCAACAAGAAGTATATTTCTACGATCGGGTCGAACGGCTTCACCGCCAGCGGCGACAACCAGACGCTGCTCGCCGGCGCACCACGCCAGTTCTTCGTATCGTTGAAGAAGGGCTTCTAAAGTCCGACAGGAGATCGGACCGGGTGGCGTTCCCCCGGTCCGATCTTACTCGACTGCGCGGAGCTTGGGGCGGCCCGGCGGCGACTGGCGCAGCAGTTCGTCGACCCGCGCGGCGAGATCGGTCTGGCGGAACGGCTTCGACAGACGGGTGACCCCCTCGGGCACGTCCTCGCCCGCCGCGGCATAGCCGGTCACCAGCAAAGCCGGGATGCGATTGCCCGACGACCAGAGTTCGGTGATGAGTTGCCCACCTGTCATCCCCGGCATCAGATAATCGCTGACGAGGATGTCCGCATCCACGCCGGATCGGATTGCCGACAGCGCCTGACTGGCGGAGGGGACCTCGACCACGACATAGCCGATGTCGCGCAGCATGTCGGCGGTCGCCGCACGTACCAGATCCTCGTCATCCACTAGCAACACCTTGGCCGCACGCCGCGCGATGACCGGCTCCGCGGTATTCTCTACCGTCTCGGTCGCCGCTTCCTCGGTTGCCGGCAGCCACAGTTCGACCGTCGTGCCGGACCCGGGTTCGCTCGTCAGGCGGAGCGTGCCGCCCGATTGCGCGGCGAGGCCGTGGACCATCGAGAGCCCCAGCCCGGTGCCCTTGCCGACGCCCTTGGTGGAGAAGAACGGCTCGGTCGCGCGGGCGAGCGTGGCGCGGTCCATGCCAACGCCGGTATCGATCGCAGCGATCCGTACGTAGCGATCCGGGGCAAGGCCGACCATGTTGCGATCGTCGACGACGACCTCACTAACGGTCAGCGTCAGTTTGCCACCGCCGGGCATGGCGTCGCGCGCGTTGATCGCCAGATTGAGCAATGCGAGTTCGAGCTGGTTGGGATCGACGCGCGCCGAGGACAAATGCCGCGGAATCTCAAGCGTCACTGCGATCGACGGCCCGAGCGAGCGCCGCATCAGGTCGACCAACCCGTCGATCAGCGCGCCGATATCGACGGCGCGCGGTTGCAGCGCCTGCCGCCGCGCGAACGCGAGCAGTCGCTGGGTCAGCGTCGCGGCGCGCTCTGCTGCCTGCAACGCGCCGCCGATCATCCGCTGCGTACGCTCGTCATCCTTGTGCCGCCGGCGGAGCAGGTCGAGGCTGCCGACGATCGGGGTCAGCAGATTGTTGAAATCGTGCGCGACACCGCCGGTCAGCTGACCGATCGCGTCCATCTTCTGCGCCTGCGCAAGCTGCGCGTCGGCTTCCTTGCGATCGGTGACGTCGGAGACCACGCCGGTCATCCGCGCGGCCTTGCCGGCATCGTCATACTGGACCCGCCCCTTGGCGACCAGCCACCGTGACGCGCCGTCGGCCGCGTCGATCCGGTACTCGACGTCGATCACGCCGGTTCTCGTCGCCTCGGTCATCGCGCGCGTAATGGTGCCGCGTTGTTTGACGTCGATATGGCTCAGGAAGGTTTCCATGGTCCAGTCGGGCCGGCCGTCCGGATAGCCATAGATCGCGTCGTGCCGCAGCGTCCGGCGAGACTCACCGGTCGTCAGATCGATGTCCCAGCTTCCCATGCCGGCAGCTTCGAGCGCGATCTCCAGGCTCTCACGCGCGGTGCGCAACTCGCTGGTCCGGTCGAGCACCGCGCGTTCGAGCGTCACCGCGACATCACGCAACTCATATTGCCGACGTCGCGCCGTGAGCGCCGACCGGATCGCACCCAGCATGGCCTCGGCATGCAGCGGGCGCTCCAGCAACAGGACATTGCCAAGATCGGTAAGGCGTTGCGTGGCCCGCGGCGTCCGCGGCGTCCGCGTTCCGTTGGCCAGCACGACGAACTGGATATCCGCCCAATTGGGTTGCGCCGCGACCCATTCCGCCAGCGGGGCGACTTCCTCGGTGGCGAGTGCTTCCTCCGTCAGCATCACCGCGCCCGCGCCCTTGGCGAGTTCGGCGATCAGGTCCATCTGATCGCGGCACACATAGGCGACGATGTCATTCCGCCCGAGCAGGTCCGACGCGATTGCCGCATCGCGCCCGCGGGGCGCCAGGATCAGGACGCGATCGTCCATGTCAGACGCGCGAGTCCTGCATCCCCATCCGACTGGCCATCAACGTCTTTCCTTCGCCCGAGAATGTCGGAACGCCGGTCAACACGCCCTGGAATTCGCGAAGGGGCTCGCCGACCAGCAATCCGTTGCTACCGATCTGAAACTCCCGGATCGTGCGTTCGTGCCGTGCGGTACGCGTCTTGATGACCGAAATCGCCTGCCGCACCTCGCCGTGCGCCTCGAAATAGCGGAGCTGGACGATCGTATCGGACAGATAGCTGAGGTCGACGTCAGAGCGAACGTCTCCGGTGATCCCGTGCAGGCCAAGGATCAGCAGGCTGACGATCCCCTTCTGACCGAGATACGTCAGCATCTCGTGCATCTGCAGGATCAGGAACTGCTCGTTCGGCATCGCCTGGAGGTAGGCATTGAGGCTGTCGATCACGACGATCTTCGCCTTGTGCTGCTCGACCGCGGCCCGCACCGCGCCGGAGAACTCGCCTGGCGACATCTCGGCGGGATCGATCGCCCGCAGCTCGAGCTGCCCGTTCTCGACGAACGGCATCAGGTCCATGCCGAGCGACGCGCTGCGCTTCAGCAACGTCGGCAAGCGCTCGTCGAACAGGAAGTACGCCGCGCGCTCGCCTCGCTCCAGCGCTGCGATCACCGACTGGACCGACGCGGTCGTCTTGCCGACACCGGCAGGCCCCGTCAGCAACGTCGCGGTGCCCGGAATCAGGCCGCCACCCAACAACGTATCGAGTTCGGTCGAGCCGGTCGAAACGGCCTCGTCCGAATATTTCATGACGTGCTCGGACGCGACGAGGCGCGGGTAGACGCACAGCCCACCGCGCTCGATCTCGAAGTCGTGATAGCCGCCGCGATACCGAACGCCGCGCATCTTGACGACGTGCAGGCGTCGACGTTGCGCGCCAAACCCTGACAAGGTCTGTTCGAGCGAAATCACGCCGTGCGCGATGCTGTGCAACTGGAGATCGCTGCCCGATCCGCTCTTGTCGTCGAGGAACAGCACGGTGCAGGCGCGCGTCGAGAAGAAGTGCTTGAGCGCGAGGATCTGGCGGCGATAGCGGATCGGGCTTTGCGCGAGCAGGCGCAGTTCGGACAGGCTGTCGATCACCACGCGCTTGGGCCGAAGCTCATCGACCTTCGCCATCACGTCGCGGATCGTCTCGCCGAGTTCGACCTCGCTCGGATGCAGCAACGTCTGTTCATGGTCTTCGCCGAGGCCATCGGCCGGTACCATCTCGAACAGCGTCAGCGGGTCCAGCGACCAGCCATGCGTCTGCGCCACCGCGCGCAACTCGACTTCGGTCTCGGCCAGCGTGATATACAGACCCGCCTCGCCCACCGATGCGCCGGCGAGCAGGAAGCCGAGCCCGAGCGTCGTCTTGCCCGTGCCGGGCGTACCCTCGACAAGGTACATTCGGTCCGGTGTCAGCCCCCCATTCAGAATGTCGTCGAGCCCGTCGATACCGGTCCGTGCGAGCGCCGGTAGTTGTCCGTTCAGTGCCAAGTGGCAGTCCTTCCTGTGATCGTACCGCGCGTGGTGCGACCATATGTACCGACCCTAGGTTATAACCGGCGTATCGCATAGTCTTGCGGTCGTGGCAGCCCGGGGATCTTAATGTCGCTCAAGCACTCGTTTCCGCCGGTTTTCGATTCTAAAGCGCGGGTTCTGGTTCTGGGCAGCCTGCCGGGCGACCGGTCGCTTGCCGCGCAGCGCTATTATGCGCATCCGCAGAACCAGTTCTGGCAACTGATGTCGCCGGTCGTCGGCTGCGACCTCGTCACGCTCGACTATGAGGATCGGGTGGCGGCGTTGCGGGCGAGCGGCGTGGCGCTGTGGGACGTGATCGGCTCGGCGCGGCGGGCGGGAAGCAGCGATGCGGCTATCCTCGACGCCGAAGGCAACGACATCGTCGCGCTCATCGGCCGATTACCGAAGCTTCGCGCAGTCGCCTTCAACGGCGGCACCGCGCTCAAGCAGGGCCTGAAGCTGCTCGGACCGAACTTTGCTGGACCGAGCGTCGTCGCGCTTCCCTCCAGCAGCCCGCTGCACACGATCGGCGTCGCGGCAAAGCAGCCCGCCTGGAGCCAGCTCGCCGCGTTCCTCCTCGACTGGACGTGATTGCGCGCCTACGCCTGCGTGCATGACCCAGCTCTATGACCTCACCGTCCCCGCGTTTCGCCGCGGTTTCGCCAGTCTTTCGGCGATCCTGAAATCGGGCGAAGCCTATGCACAGGAGCACGGCATTGCCGAGGCGGACATGCTCGGCACGCGCCTGATCGACGACATGGCGCCACTGACCGCGCAGGTCCAGCGGGCGAGCGATACGGCCAAGGGCGCGATGGTCCGGCTTGGCGGCGTCCCGACGATCGCGATGGCCGACGACGAAACGAGTTTCGCAGCGCTGCAGCAGCGCATCGCCGCAACGGTTGCGTTTCTCGATGGCGTCCCGCGCGAGGCGATCGACGGCAAGGAAGACGCTGTCGTCACGATCGTCACGCCCAGCCGGACGTTGGACTTTACGGGGCAGAACTACGTGCTCGGGTTCGTGCTGCCCAATTTCTATTTCCACATCACGACCGCCTACGCCCTGTTACGGATGCGCGGCGTGCCGATCGGCAAGATGGACTATCTCGGTCGATAGCAGCCCGCATCGACGTCGATAACCGCCTGTAGCGAGGCGGATAAATGATACTGGCGGAGAACTCCGCGCTGCGGCAAGGGCGAGCGATGTCGATCGAAACGCTCATCGCCCAATACGGCCTCGCCGCGATATTCCTGGGTGCGGGGCTTGAAGGCGAAACCGCGGTCGTGACCGGCGGCGTGTTGGCGCATCAGCACCTCTTGCCGCTCTGGGGCAGCGCCGCCGCGGCGGTCGCGGGATCGTTCGCCGCGGACCAACTCTTCTTCCTCGCCGGGCGCCGCTACCGCGACACCGCCCGCGTCCGCAAGATCGCCGCCAAGCCGGCCTTCGCCAAGGCACTCGACACGCTGGAACGCCATCCGACCGTCTTCATCCTCGGCTTCCGCTTCCTCTACGGCCTGCGCACGATCAGCCCGATAGCGATCGGCACGTCGCATGTCCCCGCACGCACGTTCATGATGCTCAACGCGATCTCCGCGGTGGTCTGGGGCGTGATGTTCACCGGCATCGGCTATCTGTTCGGGGATACGCTGCTCGACGCGGTCCACAGCATCATGCCGAAGCACAAGTTGGCGGGCGTTGCGATCCTCGCAGTCGTTGTTGCGGTGGTGATGACCGCGATCCGCTATTGGCGCGGACGCCGATCCAACGCGGTACCGAAGACCAGCTGACTAATAGCGAATACTCGAGAATACGGCCCCTGCCAAATGCCGGCACGCCGCGAACTCTTCCAAACCTCGCGCTCAAAAATAGTGGCCCAGCAGAAGGGCTCCGCTGGACCACTAGGTTCCGTCTAGGGAGCTTCACTTCGCCTTGACGTTGCCCCGTTGTAATACCCACTTATCAAATAGGAATAGAGTTATTCATCACCCTCGGTGAGTAGAGTATAAATTGCGTCGAAATGCATCGGCCAGAAAACGTACTTAGATCGCTCAAAAATACAAAAGGCGACGACTCCCCTAAAACGGAAAGTACGTCGCCTTTCGAGTCTTCGTACAGATGGCTCGATTACCATACCAAGCCATCTGTTACAATTTCAAGTCATCGATCAGAGCGCGTTGCCGCTCGAATTCGTATCGACCGAGTTCTCGAGATCGGCCGAGTTGCTCGTTTCGATACCGTCCACCGCGGAAAGATTCGCGTCCGGCTCTTCGACGACCGTGTTCGACTGAATGTCGGTAACGTTCTCGGTCGCTGCGGGCTTCGTGCAAGCGGCGAGGCTAAGTGCCAGGACTGCAATCATTGGCACGATCGTGATCTTCTTCATCGAATGGTCTCCGTGATGACTAGTGCAGAATTACGACCGCAACGCGCGAAGTCGATCCTGGAACCGAAAGCTACCCAGCGATGCGACCGAACGCAATACCCTATCGTACTACTATGATTTAATCACCAGCTCAGGCCTGCACGGGCGTAGACGTAGCGGCCGTTGAACCCGAACGGCGAGTAATAGGGGTAGCCGATGACCCCGGTCGGGTTGTTCGCGATGCTCGTCGCGTCGGGATAGACGTCGAACAGGTTGCTGACGCCAAGGCCGATCTGTGCGCCCTTCTTCGCCTGGTAGCGGAGTTCGAAATCGGTGATCAGGTGCTTGCCGCTGTGCACGTCGCCGGCCGCGGTCGTGCCGGGTTGAGTCACGTCGCCATAATAGGTGACACGGGCGAGTGCGCCGAGCTGGTCGAGCGACCAGTCGATCGATCCGGTCACCTTCTCGCCCGGCGTGCCGTTCTCCAGCGATTCGATGCGGTTGCGGGCGAACAGTGTCGGTGCCGGGTTGAGCGTCGAGGTCGATGTCGGCACGTGCGTCACGTTCACGTCGTTGACGTTGCCGGCGATCGTCAGGTCGAACGTCCCAGCAGCATCGGTCGGCAGGCGGTAATGCGCGACGGCGTCGATGCCCTTGGTGGTCGAGGCGATGCCGTTGACGAAGAACCGCGCTGCAGTTGCCCCGGATCCGGCTAGCAAGCTGAGGATCTGCGCATTGACCGCAGCGGATTGGGTCGGCGACGTGGTGATGTTTTCGGAAAGACCGATCTGGTTGCGGATGCGGATGCGGTACGCATCGACGGTCAGGTCGAACCCGCCGAACCGAAAGACCGTACCAACCGAAAAATTGGTCGACTTCTCAGGCTCGAGCGGAAGACCTCCAAGCCTAGCTGCAATAGGGCTTACCGATGGGTAGGTTCCGGTCTGAACTGGGTTTCCGTTTTGAATGACGGTTGCGACCGAGGTGAAATACTGTTGCTGAAGCGCCGGCGCGCGGAAGCCGGTCGACGCCGTTCCACGCAATGCAAACCAGCGCGCGAAGTCATAGCGCGCGGAGACCTTGCCAGTGCCGGTCGAACCGAAATCGGAATAGTCTTCCCCGCGTCCGGCGAGCCCGAGCAGCAACTTGTCCGTCACCTGCGCTTCTACATCGAGATAGACGCTGCCATTACGACGGCTCCGCTCGATCGCGTTGTCCGGCGAGAATCCGCCAAAGCCCTGCGCGCCGGGAGGTGCGGTCGGCAATGCGCCGGTCACTGTCCTATCGGCGGGATAGCCATAGGATGCGAGTTCGCCCGACTGGATCTTGAACCCCTCGCGGCGCCCTTCGAGCCCGAACGCGACGTTGACGCCCTGCAACACGTCG
Source organism: Sphingomonas sp. PAMC26645 (assembly GCF_004795835.1). NCBI lineage: Bacteria > Pseudomonadati > Pseudomonadota > Alphaproteobacteria > Sphingomonadales > Sphingomonadaceae > Sphingomonas > Sphingomonas sp. PAMC26645. The sequence goes on along the minus strand of NZ_CP039249.1, from coordinate 2,609,766 downwards.
AATTTGCGATCGACGTCGAGCCCGACGATGTACTGGTCGTAGATCAGCGCACCGTCGGAGAAGTCGCGCTGCGTGGTGCGGCCATAGGCGTAGTTCGCGGAGTCCAGCGTCCGGAACCCGATCTTGTTGCGGCCATAGCTGGCGTTCAGGTCGACGTTCCAGTCGGCGACCACGCCCTTGATGCCGATGGCCGAGTTGATGTCGCGCGACTTGGTGTTGATCAGCGGCAGGAAGCCATCGGAAAGTCCTGCCAGCTCCAGTCGCGCGACTGCTACCGGGTCCGACTGCAGCGGCAATCGCGGGAAGGCCGCGCTGCGCGTGTCGCGGTCCTGATAGCCGAGCCAGCCGTACAGCTTCCACGTGCCGGTCAGCGTCGTGCCGGCGTTGGCGAAGATGCTGTATTGCTCGACCTTGGGATCACCGAAGAGCCCGGTCACACGACCCGGCGTCCCGGGAATTTTGACCAGCGCGCGCGTGTCGAAGTCGGCGCGGTTGGTCGCCTGGCGATCCAGATACTCGCCCGAAACGGTCAGGAAGCCGTCCTCGCCAAAGCCGATGCCCTGCCAGCCGGACACGGTCAGCGCATGCTCGCCGTTCGTGCCGCGGCTGCCGCGCGCGGTGTCGATATCGGTGTTGTAGAAGCCGTAATTGACGGTCATGCCACCGCCCGACCGGGCTTCGCGCAGCCGCAGGTTGACGACGCCGGCGATCGCATCCGAGCCATATTGTGCGGACGCCCCGTCACGCAGCACCTCGATACGATCGAGCGCCACTGTCGGGATCGTATTCAGATCGACCGCAGCCGAGCCGCGCCCGACCGACCCGCCGACGTTGAGCAGCGCCGCAGTATGGCCGCGCACGCCGTTGACCAGCACCAGCGTCTGGTCGGGCGAAAGGCCGCGCAACGTTGCCGGGCGGATCGCGTCGGTGCCGTCGACCGCCGACGGCCGCGGGAAATCGATCGACGGCGCGATTGCCGACAGCGCCGCGCCCAGTTCGGTCGTCCCCTGGCGCTGGATCGCGGCCGAACTCAGCACGTCGACCGGCGACGCGCTGTCGAGCCGCGACCGACCAACCGCGCGGGTGCCCGTGACGATGATATCGTCTCCCGTGTCGGGCGCCGCAGCGGGGTCTGCGGCAGGCGCGGTCGCTGTTTGCGCGGGCACGTCCTGCGCATAAGCAACATGCGCGCTGGCGAAGGCGAGGGTCGAGGCGGCGAGCGTCAACGCGGTACGATAAGCAGTCATGATAGTGTCCCTGTTAGTGGATCGCTCTGCGACGATCTCCGTGCGAACCAAACGAGCGGTCGCAGTCATCGGTCCCGATAGGTCCCAAGCGACTGGCCGATAAGTGAAAAGAATGCGCGGCTGGATGCGCTGGCTGCAACGTCCCATTCGGGATGCCATTGGACCGCGAGCACGTCGCCGCCGCATGGGCGCGCCGAGAAAGCCTCGACCAGCCCGTCCGAAACCGCATGCGCCTCGACGCTGAGCCCCTCCCCCAGCCGATCTATACCCTGGCGGTGAACCGACGTGACCGAGATGCTGGGCTCGGCGATCGCGGCAGCGAGCATCCCGCCCGATCGCAGTCTCACGTCGTGGACATGGTCGAACAGCGTCTCGTACGCGGTCGCGTCGTCGGTCGATCGGTGATGGCCATCGTCCAGCGCATCGGTCAGCGTACCGCCGAACAGCACGTTCAATTCCTGCAACCCGCGGCAGATGCCGAACACCGGCCGCCCTGCCTCGATCATCCGGCCCGCGAGTTCGAGCGCCACCGCATCGCGGTCCAGATCGAGCGCATCGTCGGCCGCATCGGACTTGTCATAGCGCGCACCTGCGACGTTAGACCGCGATCCAGTCAGCAACAGGCCGTCGAGCCGTCCGGCCAACGCCCGCGCGTCCATCGCATCCGCCACGGCCGGCACCAGCAGGACGGTGGCGCCGGCATAGCGCACCAGCGGCTCGACGAAGCGGGTGGCGACCGCCTGGATCGGACGATCGACCACTTCGTTGCAACACAACACGCCGATCACCGGTTTCGGTGGCCCATCCTCTCGCCGACAGCAGGCGAAGCGCATCATGCGGCGCGCCCTCTCAGCGTCTCGTGCAACTGGTCGGCGGCATCGCCCGCGAGGATCACAGCGGTCGGCTGGGCGACGACGCTCCCCGCGGGCACGTCCTCGAGCAGCCAGACATTGCCGCCGATCGTCGCACCCTGCCCGATCGTCACGCGGCCGAGGATCGTCGCGCCGGCATAGATCACGACGTCGTCCTCGACGATCGGATGCCGCGCCAGCCGTTCGCGCGCCGACACGTCGGTCACGCCGAGCGGACTGCGCGCGCCGAGCGTGACGTGCTGGTAGATCTGCACGCGATCGCCGATGATCGCGGTCTCGCCGATCACGACGCCGGTGCCGTGATCGATGAAGAAGCTGCGGCCGATCGTCGCGCCGGGGTGGATATCGATACCGGTGCGGTTGTTGGCGAGTTCGGAGATGATCCGTGCGACGATCGGAGCGCCGAGGCCGTAGAGCGCGTGCGCGATCCGGTGATACAGGATCGCGACGATGCCGGGGTAGCAGATCAGGATCTCGTCCGCGCTGCGGGCCGCCGGATCGCCGAGGAACGCCGCGCGGACGTCGTCGTCGACCAGTTCGCGGATGGGTCCGAGTTCCGCGCAGAACAGGCCGATGATCATGCTCGCATGGCTGACGTCGAACGACAGCACCGCCTCTTCCTGCCAATAGGCAAATTCGCGTTCGACCTGCCGTTGCAACCGTTCCAGCGACTGTCGCAGCCGCGTCTCGACGAACGCATCCTCGCGCTCGACCGGACCTGGGAACATGCCGAGCCGCCCGGGAAACAGCGCCGCGACGAGATCGTCGAGCGCGCGACCGGTCTCGTCCAGCGACGGAAAGCGCGCGACGCTATGCCGGCCGTCCTGTTCCTGCCGCCAGGCGCGACGCGCGCTGCGCAGTTCGTCGATCGTCGTGGCGAGGTCGATCGGGTCGGATACTGATGACACGGCCTTGTCCTTCATGTCAGCGGAGCGTGGGGTAGCCGGCCCGGACGGCCTCGGCTTCGAGTGTCGATATCGGCGTCAGCGCGTCCGGCTCGGCCGGTACGATCCCGGCGAGAAACAGCGTCTCGCGTACCGCCGCCAGATCGGGATCGGCTGCGACATGATCAAGCGCACTTTGCAATGCCGCCAAAGTTGCGGCGTCGGTCCCGGCGGCGGTCACGAAGGGCAGGCTCGGCGATGCAGGACTCGGCGCGACGATCTTCAGGTGCGCGACCAACGCCGGCTCGAACCGTGCGATGGTCGCATAGGTCACGCGGTCGATCGCCGCGAGGTCCGCCTTGCCCGTCCCGACCGCGACGATGCTGGCCCGATGCGCTCCGGTTTCGACCACCTCGGCAAAGAACGCCCCCTGCCCCGCAAACGGCGCGATAGTCGCGCGGAACAGGTTCATGCCGGTGTTCGACTGGCGATCGTTGATGGCCGCGCGACTACCGCGAAACGCCGAGACCGACCCGCGGGAATCGTCCGCTCTCGCCACGATCACGCTGCCACTCTCTCGCCCGGCGTAGATCGGGAACGCGATCACGCGCAGATCCAGCGTCGGATCGGCGATCAACGGATAGCCACAGGCCTGACCGAACAGCAGCGCCGGATCACGCCAGATCGCATGGACGTAACGCGTTCGATCGAGCCGATCGGGCACCTCCGCGACACCGCGTTCGCGCAGGACAGCGGCAATCGCCGACCACAGCCGGTCGTTGGCATCATGCTGCGCGGGGTGATCGTACATCCCGAGCGAGGCGATCCGGCCCGTCAAGACACGGGCTCGCGGTGGAGGGGGTGGATCATGTCGTCATGCGCGCTGAAGGCGAACCGCCGTACGATCTCGCCATACCCCTGATAGATCGGTGCCCCCGCCTCCGCGAAACGGGCTCGGTTATGTCGGTGGTACGCTGGCAGGTCGTACCAGGCGAGCGAGGGCCGCTCGTGATGCGCGGCATGCAAATTGTTGTTGAGATACAGCAGCCCGAGCAGCCCGCCATGCTCGACGCTGGCGGCGCGACCGGGGCTTGCGAGATCGGCGCGGTGCTCGGCATAGGAGCGCACCATGGTCAGCGCCATGCCCGGATAGACGAAGCACAGCACGTAACGGCCGAGGCCAAGACCGACATGACCGAGCCACCAGAGCACCAGTGCGACCGCGACGAGGTGCGGTGCCCAATCGCGCGCGACGCGCGCCGGTTCGAGCGCAAGTCGGCGGGACTCTTGTAGGAAGAAGCGGCCGACCGAGATCGCAGGTCCGAAGATCATCTGACCGAGAAGCGTCGATTGAAGCCGGCCGAGGACCGCGGCGAGACCACGCGCCTGCACGCGGTAGCGGGACTCAGGGTCATGCCGCGGATCGGTGATGACCTCCGCGCGGTGATGCGCGACATGGCTGCGGCGGTACAGGCGGTATGGCAGCCACAGCGACAGCGGCGCGAACCCGATCGCGTCGTTGATCCAGCGGATCCGCGTCGGATGCCCGTGAATGACCTCGTGCTGCAGCGATCCCTGCCAAGCGAGCAGCCACCCGCCGATCAGCACCAGCAACGGCGTCGGAATGACCACATGCCACGCCGTCGCGACCACCCATCCGCCGTACACGATACCTGCCAGAAGGACGGTCGGCCATCCTACCGTCGAACTCGAAGCCTCTCGCTGCATTCCCATCTCCGTCCGATGGAATGAATATCCCCCGGACGGATGGGAATTGACAGTCGATTGAACTTTGCGGCGGAAAAACTTTGATTGTCAGCGGTAACCCTGGCGATCGGCGACCGGTTTCCGTTCCTCTTCGAACGGAGGATCGTTTTAGGCAATCTCTTCCAGCGGCAGTTCGGGCCGAGCCGCGAGCGCACGAAACCGCTTCACCGTCGCTTGGGTGAACGGCTTGGCAAACACCGTCGACACGGTCACGAAATCGGCGGTCGCCTGCTCATGCGTGAGCGTCAGCAGCGTGAAGCCCTTGGCGTCCTGATCGCAGAACCGCACTTCGCCCTTGTTGGCGTCGGCGATCAATGTGCCGATACCCGGCAACAACGAACCGTAGGACGGACTGGTGATCGCGGTGCAGCCGAACTCGACCGCGACCAGCTTGCCCGCGTCGTCGTGCAGATCGTTCGCCCAGGCGGCATGACTGTCACCCGACAGCACGATCGGCCGCGACTTCGCACGTCGGAACGCCGCGTACAGGCGCTCGCGGGCGGGCGGATAGCCGTCCCAGCTGTCGAGGCCGAACGGCATGCCGGCACGGTACGAAGCGATGCCTGCCGCCAGTCGCTCGCGCCACATCGCCGGCAGCTTCGCCATCGTCTCGCCGAATTTCACCGGTCCGAGTTGCCGCTCCATGTCGGGACCAGCGACCTTCGCCATCACGATCTGGTTGCCCAGCACCTGCCACGGCTTCCCCGCCGACACGGACGCCGCCATCGTCTTCTCGACCCAGGTAAGCTGTGCCGGCCCGAGCAGTTCGCGTTCGGGCCGGGCGCGTTCCGCCAGCATCGGCGCGTATTCTGCGGGTGTGATCGCCTCGCCCTTCGAAACGACCTGATGACTGCGCGCCAGCAGCCGCGTCTCGACCATCACCAGCGTCGCGAGATCGCCGAAATCGAAGCTGCGGTTGATCGCCGCCCAAGGCTGGCTGGGCTTGGGATCGCGGATCGGCATCCACTCGAAATACGCCTGCATCGCGGCGGCCTTGCGCGCGTCCCAGTCGCCCTCGGTCTTGGGATCGTGGTTCTCGGCACCGTGCATCCAGTCGTCGTTGGCGACCTCGTGATCGTCCCACACGCAGATGAACGCAGCGCGCGCATGGGCGGCCTGCATGTCGACGTCGCGCTTCACCTGCGCGTGGCGCATCCGGTAGTCGGCGAGGCTGACGATCTCGTGCCGCGGCTCGACCAGACGGCCGATCTTCTTGGCGATGTCCGCGCCGTACCCGTCGACGCCGTATTCGTAGATATAGTCGCCGAGGTGCAGGACGGCGTCGAGCCGGTCGAGCTTGGCGATCGCGTCATACGCGTTGAACAGCCCGCCCGCGTAGAGCTGGCACGAGACGACCGCCATCACGACGTCGGCAACCTTGCCCTTCGGCAGCGTCCGGAGCCGGCCGACCGGCGAGCGCGTGCCGTCCGCGGCATCGAACCAATAGCGGTACTCGCGGCCCGGCTGGAGCCCGGTCGCCTCGACCTTGGCGGTGAAGTCGCGCGCCGCGCGGGCCTTGACCGTGCCCGAGCGGATCGGCTTGCCGTCTTCGGTCTCCGCGACGTGCCAGGTCAGCGCGATGTCGCCGGCCTGCGCCGCATCGACCGGTGTCGCCCGCGTCCAAAGAATGGCGCCGTCGACCGAAGGATCACCACTCGCCACCCCGTGATCGAAGCGCGCTTTCGCCGCGTCGGCCGCTTGTGTCGCTACCGCGGGAAGCGCGAGGGTCGCACCCGAGCCCGTAAGTTTCAGGGCATACTTGAGCGCATCGCGGCGGTTGATCGTCATCGTCTCGGGCTTTCGTAACGGCTGTTGCCCGCCTGCTAGCCACGATCGAAGACACCCCGGCGGCAACGATGTGACAGCGTCGTTACGGAATAGTCATTTTGCTTTCATGAAGACGCCATCGAAACGTCACCTCGCCCCCGTAGTGCGACGGCAACGACACGGGGGACTTAATGACACGTATCTTCACGCGGCTCGCGGTTGCGACGCTCGCCACGACCTGCTCGACCATGGCGCTCGCACAAGCCGGCACGCCAGGCACTGCCCAAGCCGAAACCGAGGCCGCAACGTCGGACGACGAGATCGTCGTCACCGCGCAGAAGCGCGAACAGCGGATCGAAGACGTCCCCATTACCGTCACCGCGCTGACCGGCGCCCGCATGGCGTCGATCGGCGTCAACTCGCTGAGTGAGGTCGCTGCCTATATTCCCGGTCTCCAGATCCAGGAGCAGAGCGCCAACAACCCGGGCTTCGTGATCCGCGGCATCACGTCGGACAACGGCTCGTCGCAGCAGGGCGCGCGCGTCACGCTCTACTACAACGGCATCGACATCAGCCGTTCGCGCGGCGCGTATCAGGACCTGTTCGACCTCTCGCGGATCGAAGTCGTGAAGGGTCCGCAGGCGACCCTGTTCGGCACTGCGGCTGCGGTCGGCGCGATCAGCCTCGTCTCGGCCAAGCCAGAGCCTGGCGTATCGGGCGCGATCAACGGCACGTACGGCAATTTCGACCGCACCCAGGTGTCGGGTTTCTTGAATGCAGGCAACGACGTGCTCGCCGGCCGCATCGCCTTCGCGTATAAATATCGCAAGGGCTACGTCCGCAACATCGCGGGCGACGCGAACGTGCCGAACCAGAACCAGGGCGGCGTCGACCAGGACGATCTGAACGGCCAGGACCAGCGCGGCATCCGCGGTTCGCTCCGCTATCGCCCGAGCGACAGCATCACCGCCGACCTCGTCCTGACTTATGACGGACAGCGCAACCCCGGCACCGCGTTCAAGAGCCGTGCGCACGCCCCGACCGGCGGCCAGACCGGTGACTATGGCTACGCGGAACTCTCCGGCTCGCCGTACAGCGCCGCAGTTCTCGGCGCGCGGAAGCTCGGTCTCGACCGCAACGTCTATGACGCGAACCTGACGATCACCGCGGACGTGTCGCCGGGCATCACCTTCACCACCGTCAACGGGTATCGCAAATTCGATGCGCTCGAAGTGTTCGACGCCGATGGTGGCCCTGCCGCGTATCTCGAGTTCGCCGAGGACGCGAAGGGCGACCAGTGGAGTCATGAGAGCCGCTTTGCTTTCGAAGGGCCTAAGTACCGCGCCTCGGTCGGCTGGAACGCATTCTTCGAGAACGGCTTCCAGCGCGTCCCGTTCGCGACCGAAGAGGGCACGTACCTCGCCTGTTCGGTCACGCCCGCCTACGCCCCGATCCGCTCGGCGCTGAACGGCGCGGGCATCCCGACCGGGACCGGATGTGTTGCACCGAACGGCACGGTTACCGCGACGCGCGCAACCGCAGCGCTTACGGGTGGTCGTGCAACGGCAATACCTTACGCTGCGGAGTTCACGAACTACGGCAACAACGACACCTACTCGGTGTTCGCTGACGCAACGTACATTCCAATACCCGCGCTCGAACTGACCGCGGGCGCGCGCATCCTGATCGAGGATCGCCAGTCGGGCTATTCGTCGGTCCAGCCGAACTCGGTAATCTTGGCAGCGCTCGGTATCCAGTCGAGCCTGCTTGGTACGGCCAACACCAATGGCAATAAGTTCGTTGCGGAGAAGAGCTTCACCGCGATCCTGCCGCGCTTCAACGCGCTGCTGAAGCTCAACGACGCGGTCAATCTCTACGCGACGATCAGCAAAGGACGCCGCTCGCCGGTAGTCCAGCTCGCCGCGCAGCGCACCGCGTTCGGCGTCGGTCCCAACCTGCAAGTCGTGCCGCAGGAGAACGTCTGGAACTACGAAGGCGGCATCAAGGGTCGCGTCGGCCCGTTCAGCGGCGCGGCATCGGTCTTCTACCAGACCTATGACGGCTTCCAGGTGTCGGTGACGAACAACGGCGTGACCACGACGCAGAGCGCCGGGTCGGCCAAGAACCTCGGCGTCGAACTCGAAGGCAATCTGAAGCTCGCCTCGTATCTCTCGGTATTCGGGACATTTGCGTATATCGACGGCGGCATCGGCGACGAAGCGGCGAACGGCGTATTCGCTGGCAACCGCTTCCGCCTTCAGCCGGACACGACCGCGTCGGGCGGCGTGATCCTCCGCCTGCCGGTCGGCGGCGCGACGGTCTACGCCACGCCGAGCGTCACCTACCGCACAAAGGCGTTCTTCGAGCTGCCGAACAATCCGGCCATCAGCACGCCCGGCTATACGCTGGTCAACGCTCGCGCCGGGGTCGAGTTCGCGCAAGGTCGCTACAGTGTCGGCGGGTTCGTCCGGAACGCGACCAACAAGCGCTACCTGATCGACGCGGGCAACACCGGCGGCGGCTTCGGTATCCCGACCTACATCGCCGGCGAGCCACGCTTCTACGGCGTCGAGCTGGGCGCAAAATTCTAACTCTCACGCATCGTTACACACCACGCAACCATCCCCGGGGGGACCAAGCATGACGTTCGAGACCATCTATACCGACGGCGATATCGACACCAACCCGACCGCCAATCCGCATATCAACGACCTGATCGAGTCGCGCTATTCGCGTCGCCAGACCTTGATGGGCGGCATGTCCGCGACCGCCGCGGCGGTGTTCGGCGGCATGTTGCTGACCGGCTGCGACGACGACAATGACGGCAACGGCTCAAGCCCTGTCACGGTGACGGCGACCGCCGGCGGCAGCTCGACCGCGGGTCGCGTCGCGACGCTGACCGGTGCAGCGATCGGCCAGGTCGACAGCGTGACCTGGACGCAGACCGCCGGCCCCGCCGTCACGCTAGCCGGTGCCTCGACCGCCACCGCGACCTTCGTCGTACCGGGTGCTGCTGCCGGAACCGTCCTCAGCTTCCAGTTCACCGCGGTATCGGCCAGCGGTTCGGTCAGCGCTAACACCAGCGTGACCGTCGGCGCGGCCTCGCTGGGCTTCACCGCGGTTGCGAAGAGCCTTGCGGATGTCGTTGCCGTGCCTGCGGGTTACGCGGTGACGGTCTTGTACCGACTGGGCGATCCGATCGGCAGCGGCGTCGGCGCCTATACCAATGACGGCACCGACGCGACCTTCTCGAAGCGCGCGGGCGATCATCATGACGGCATGAGCTATTTCGGCATGTCCGCCACCGGAACGCCCGACGCGAACGGCAACACCCGCGGCCTGCTCGTGCTCAACCATGAGAACATCACGCAAGCCTATCTCCATCCGAACGGCCCGACCACGACCGCAGGCGCCCGTCCCGAAGCCGAAGCGCTGAAGGAGATGGAGTGCCACGGTGTGTCGGTGATCGAGGTCAACCGCGCCGCCGCCTGGAGCTACACGACCGCCTCGTCGTTCAACCGTCGCATCACACCACTGACGCCGATGAGCTTCTCGGGCCCGGTGCGCGGCGCCGACAGCCTCAAGACGCGCTACTCGCCGGATGCCACCACGGGCCGCGGCACGATCAACAATTGTGCCAACGGCACAATGCCTTGGCACACGTACCTGACAAACGAAGAGAACTGGGTCGGATATTTCAAGCGCGAAGTCGGCGACGCGGCGCGGCGCGCGGCAACTGGCCCGGTGGGCGTCAAGGCGAACACCTCGCTGACGCGCTACGGCAAGGGCGAGAGCAACACCGGCGGTAACTATGGCTGGTCGACGGTCACGCCAGCGGACACGACCAGCACGATCTATTCGCGCTGGAACATCACCGCACAGGTCAGCGCGCCTGCCGATGGCACGGGCGATTTCCGTAACGAGATCTTCCAGTACGGCTGGGTGGTCGAGATCGATCCGTTCGACGCAGCTTCGACGCCGCGCAAGCGGACCGCGCTCGGTCGCATGAACCATGAGGGCTGCCAGATCGGCCGGACGATCGCGGGCGTGAAGCCGGCCTTCTACATGGGCGACGACGCGCAGAACGAGTATATCTACAAGTTCGTGTCGGCGACGCCGTGGTCTGCGGCGGATGCAACGGCGGCGAACCGCCTCGCGATCGGTGACAAGTATCTCGATGCAGGAACGCTTTACGTTGCGAAGCTCGCAGCGGACGGCAGCGGTCAGTGGTTGCCGCTGGTGTTCGGCCAGGGGCCCCTCACCTCGGCCAACGCAGCCTATCCGTTCTCGAGCCAGGTCGATGTGTTGATCAACACGCGACTGGCCGCGGATGCTCTGGGTGCGACGCGCATGGATCGGCCGGAGTGGACGGCGGTGAACCCGGCAACCGGCGAGATGTATTGCACGCTCACCAACAACTCGTCGCGGACGGTGGCTACCGCGGACGCCCCCAACCCGCGCGCCTATGTCGATCCCAAGACCACGGGCGGCCAGACCACGGGTAACGCCAACGGCCACATCATCCGCCTGCGCGAGACCGGTGACACGTCCGAGGCAACGACGTTCGCTTGGGACATCTATGCCTTCGGTGCGGGTAGCGATCTCGACGCGACCAACATCAACCTGTCGGGCCTCGATGCGACCAACGACTTCTCGTCGCCGGACGGCCTGTGGTTCGGCCTGCCGAGCAATGCTTCGGGGACGATCGCACCGGTGATGTGGATCGAGACGGATGACGGCGCATTCACGGACGTCACCAACTGCATGCTGCTCGCCTCGGTGCCGGGGATCGTCAACGATGGCGGCACGCGGACGTTGACCAACACGATCGGTGCGGCGACCGGCTCGGTGACGACGCGCGTCGGCAAGGCACCTGGGGCGGCGCTTCGCCGCTTCCTGGTCGGGCCGAAGGAGTGCGAGATCACCGGTATCCATACGACGCCGGATGGGCGGTCACTGTTCGTTAACATCCAACATCCGGGTGAGAATGGCGGGCCGACGAACATCACGAGCAGCTGGCCGGCTAACCAGGCGGGGACGGTGACGACCCCGTCACGGCCGCGGTCTGCGACGATCGTGATCACGAAAAACGACGGGGGTGTCGTGGGGCTTTAAGCCAGGCGAACTTCCGATCCTCCCCCGCAAGGGGGAGGTGGCACCGAAGGTGACGGAGGGGGAGGACTCGGAACAGCGGTTATCCTGTCCGCCCGCTCCGTCTGGCAAGTGCCAGCCACCTCCCCCTGGCGTGGGAGGATTTTACACGCTCCTCGATCTGCACAATGTGCCCCGCCCCGGCCGAGGCCGGGGTCCAGTTGGGGGACGTTGCTGATTGGCGCTGCGCTTCGTTATTGCCACCTTTCCAACTGGGCCCCGGCCTTCGCCGGGGTGGGGCAGTTTCAAAGGGTGGTGCAATTTCAGGGGTGCCGCGTCCCGCAGGCCTTAAACCGTTCCCGCCGGGATCCGCGCGAGAGCCTCCTGCTCGATCTTCTCAAGCTCATCCCGCGTTTGCACGATCGCCTCGCGTTGCGCATCGAGCAGATCGATCCGCTGGCGACATCGTTCCGCCAGCGCGCGCATCTGCTCCACATGCTGCGGATCGGCGTCGTAGAGGTCGAGGAACTCCTCGATGTCGCGCAGCGTGAAACCCAGCCGCTTGCCGCGCAGGATCAGCTGCATCCGGGCGACTTCGCGCCGCGTGTAGACGCGCGTGGTGCCGATCCGGCAGGGCTCGATCAGCCCCTTGTCTTCGTAGAACCTGAGCGTTCGCGCGCTCACGCCGAGCATGCGCGAGACTTCCTGTATGCCGGTAAGATCGTCCTGTCGGTCGTTCACGCGTCCACTCCCCTCGCCTCCGACGCCGCCGCTTTTGCGGTCTCTTCAGCGACAAGTTCCTTTTTGGATAGCTTGCCGATCAGCGTCTTGGGGAGACTGTCGCGGATTTCGACCTCGCGGGGAAGCTCGATCTTGCTGATCTTGTCGCGGAGAAAATCGCGCAGTTCGAGCGGGGTAGCGACCGCACCTTCGGCCAGCACCACGAACGCCTTGGGCGCCTGGCCGCGGTATTTGTCGGGGACGCCGATGACGACGGCTTCGAGCACGGAGGGGTGTTCGTACAAGGCCTCCTCGATCACGCGCGGATAGACGTTGTACCCGCCGGCGAGGATCAGATCCTTGATCCGGTCGACGATGAACAGATAGCCGTCCGCGTCGAGGTGGCCCACGTCACCGGTGCGTAGCGCGCCATCCGCGAACAACTCGGCGGTGGCGGCGGGCTTGTGCCAGTATCCCTGCGTGATTTGGGGCCCACGCGCGCAGATCTCGCCATTCTCACCTACGGGCAGCAGCCGGGTCGGGTCCTCGCGGTCGCGGATCTCGATCGTCGTGCCGGGAAAGGGCAGCCCGGCGGAGCCCGGCTTGTTGAGGCCATCGATCGGGTTGCAGGTGATGATCGGCGAGGCTTCCGACAGACCATACCCCTCGCACAGCTTGGCGCCGGTCGCCGCCTCGAACGCGATCCGCACTTCCGCTGGCAGCGGTGCGCCACCCGAGATGCAGGCGTGGATCGAGGACAAGTCGATCTTCTGCGTCTCGGCGGCGGTGGTGATCGCGGCGTAGATCGTCGGCACCGCGGGGAAATAGCTGGGCTTGGTGCGCTCGATCGTTTTCAGCAGCGCTCCGAGTTCGAACCGCGGCATCAGGATCATCTCCGCGCCGGTGCGGATCGAATAGGTCAGCACGGTGGTCAGCGCGAAGACGTGGAACAGTGGCAGTGCGCCAAGCACGCGATCCTGATGCGGCTGCTCGCCGCCGACGAACACGACCATCGCATCGGCGTTCGCGACGAGATTGGCGTGGCTGAGCATCGCCGCCTTGGGCTCACCGGTCGTGCCGCCGGTATATTGCAGCACCGCGACCTCGTCCGGGGAGACAGCGACCGGAGCAGGCGCGCCCTTCGCTTTCAGCAGCGCATCGAACGTCGAATGCCGTGCGTCGCTGGGCGCATGACCAATCTCGGCGCGCTTGAAGATGCGGTAGGCGATCGACTTCACCGTCGGCAGCGCGCCCGCGATCGGGCAGGTGATGACGTGCTTCACGCCCATCTGCCCCGCGACCTTGAGCACGCGCGCGTGGATCTCGGCGATGTCGCAGGTGGCGATGATCGTCGCGCCCGAATCCTCGAGCAGATGCGCTAGCTCGCGCTCGACATAGAGCGGGTTGACGTTGACGACGACGCCGCCGGCTTTGAGGATCGCGAAGAACAGGATCGGATAATAGGGCGTGTTCGGCAGGCACAGCGCGACGCGCGTGCCCTTCACGACACCCATGTCCTGGAGCCCGCGCGCCGCCCGATCGACCGACTTGCCTAGCTCGGCGTAGGTCAGCGTCCGGCCCATGAAATCGAGCACGTTGCGCGACCCGAACCGCTGCACCGACAGGTCGAGCATGTCGCCCAGCAGCCGTGGCTCGCCCAGCAACGGAACGCCGATCGCCTTGCCCCCGGAAGTGTCCTGCATCTCGCTCTCCATTGCTCAGTGTGCGTAAGCCATATTGTCGGCCGCTTCACCTTGACGTAAAGGTGAGGTATCGCACCTTAAGGGTAACCCGCAAGCGTTAACCGGGTCGACCGCAATATGAGAGGATCATCGTGACCAACGTCGTCATCGCCGGGTACGCCCGTTCGCCGTTCCACATCGCCGGCAAGGGTGAGCTCGCCCGCGTCCGTCCGGACGATCTCGCCGCGCAGACGATTCGCGGGTTGCTGGACAAGACCGGCGTCGATCCCGCCGAGATCGAGGACATCATCCTCGGCTGCGCGTTCCCCGAGGGCGAGCAGGGCCTCAACGTCGCCAAGCTGATCGCACAGATCGCCGACCTGCCGATCTCGGTCGGCGGCATGACGGTCAACCGGTTCTGCGGCTCGTCGATGAGCGCGATCCACATCGCTTACGGCCAAATTGCGGTCGGCGCGGGCGAGGCGTTCATCTGCGCGGGCCTCGAATCGATGAGCCGCGTGCCGATGGGCGGCTACAACCCCCTCCCCAACCCCGAGCTCGCGAAGAAGAGCGCCGGCGCGTACATGGGCATGGGCGAGACTGCGGAGAACGTAGCACGCAACTACCAGATAACGCGCGCCGAACAGGACGCGTTCGCGGTCAAGAGCCAGGACAAGGCCGCCGCGGCGCGCGCCGATGGCCGCTTGTCCGACGAGATCGTGACGATCCAGACCAAGGCGGGCCCGGTCAGCCAGGACGGCGCGATCCGCGCCGGCACGACCACTGAAGCGCTCGCCAGCCTGAAGCCTGCGTTCAGCGCGGAGGGTTCGGTCACGGCCGGCACGTCGTCGCCGCTGACCGACGGCGCTTCCGCGGTGCTGGTGACTTCCGAGGAGTTCGCGAAGAAGCACGGCCTGACAATCCTCGCGCGGATCAAGTCGATCGGCGTGTCGGGTTGCGCGCCCGAGACGATGGGGCTCGGCCCGATCGGTGCGTCGAAGAAGGCGCTGGAGCGTGCCGGGATCACCGTCGCCGACCTCGACGTGGTCGAGATCAACGAGGCGTTCGCGAGCCAGGCGATCGCCTGCATTCGCGACCTTGGCCTGAAGGACGAGACGATCAACCTCGATGGCGGCGCGATCGCGATCGGTCACCCGCTCGGCGCGACCGGCGCGCGGATCGTCGGCAAGGCGGCCGCGCTGCTGGCGCGCGAGGGCGGCCGCTATGCGCTGGCGACCCAGTGCATCGGCGGCGGTCAGGGCATCGCTACGGTGCTGGAGCGCGCATGATGGTCGATGCTGTGAAAAAGGTCTGCGTCATTGGCGCAGGCGTCATGGGCGCGGGCATTGCGGCGCAAGTCGCCAACGCCGGCATCCCGGTGCTGCTACTCGATATCGTACCGCGCGACCTGCCCGAGGGCGGCGACCGCGATGCGGTGGCGAAGGGCGCGGTCGCTAAGATGCTCAAGACCGACCCCGCCCCCTTCATGTCGAAGCGCGCGGCCAAGCTGGTCGAGACCGGCAACATCGACGATCACCTCGACCGAGTCGCCGAGTGCGACTGGATCGTCGAGGCAATCGTCGAGCGGCTCGATATCAAGCAGGCGCTCTACGCCAAGCTCGAAGCGCTAAAGCGTCCTGGCACAGCGGTGTCGTCGAACACCTCGACGATCCCGCTTGGCAACCTCGTCGAGGGGCGTTCGGACCAGTTCAAGGCCGACTTCCTCATCACGCACTTCTTCAACCCGCCGCGCTACATGCGGCTGGTCGAGATCGTCCGCGGCGTGGCAACCGACGTCGCGGTCGCGGAGAAGGTCGAGGATTTCGTCGATCGCTTCATGGGCAAGCGGATCGTCCGGGCGAAAGACACGCCGGGCTTCATCGCCAACCGCATCGGCACCTACTGGCTGGCGATCGCGATCAACGCGGCGATGGACCAGGGGCTGACCGTCGAGGAAGCCGACCAGATCGGCGGCCGTCCGATGGGCGTGCCCAAGACCGGGATCTTCGGGCTCGTCGACCTCGTCGGCGTCGATTTGATGCCGTTGCTGTCGAAGAGCCTCTCCTCCACGCTCCCCGCGGGCGATCCGTATTTCGATACGGTGCGTCCGCTGCCGCTGGTCGACAAGATGATCGCGGAAGGGTTCACCGGCCGCAAGGGCAAGGGTGGCTTCTACCGCTTCGACAAGGCGACGCGGACCAAGTTGTCGCTGGACCTAGCGACCGGCGAGTATCGGCCTGAGGCCAAGCCGGCGGAGTTGCCGGGCAAGGCCGGCAAGGACCTTGCCGCACTGATCGCGGAGCCGGGCAAGATCGGCACCTATGCGTGGTCGATCCTCGGCAACACGCTGTCCTACGCGGCGATGCTCGTCGGCGAGGCGGCGGACGATGTCGTCGCGATCGATGACGCGATGAAGCTGGGGTATAACTGGAAATACGGGCCGTTCGAGCTGATCGACCGGATGGGTCCCGGCGTGCTCGCCGCGCGCCTCGCCGAGGAAGGTCGCGACGTTCCTGCGATCCTGACGACCGCGGGCGATCGACCGTTCTATCGCGTCGAGAACGGCCAGCGTCAGTACCTCACGGCTGGCGGTGAGTATGCCGACGTGCCGCGCGCCGACGGCGTCGAATTGCTGGAGGACATCAAGCTTCGCTCGCAGCCGATCATGATGAACCTGTCGGCGTCGCTCTGGGATGTCGGCGACGGCGTCGCGGCGCTCGAGTTCCACACCAAGATGAACGCGCTCGACGATCAGGTCGTCGCGCTCATCAACGAGGCGATCCCGGTCGTACGCGAGCGCTTCAAGGCGCTGGTGGTGTATAATGAGGCGGCGAACTTCTCGGCGGGCGCGAACCTGGGCGCGGCGATGTTCGCGGTCGGGGCAGGCCTTTGGGACATGGTCGAGGCCAGCGTCTCGGGCGGGCAGCAGGCGTACAAGGCGCTTAAATACGCCCCCTTCCCGGTCGTCAGCGCACCCGCCGGCCTCGCGCTCGGCGGTGGCTGCGAGATCCTGCTCCACTCGGACGCGGTGCAGGCGCATGCCGAGACCTATGCCGGGCTCGTCGAATGCGGCGTCGGCCTTGTCCCCGGCTGGGGCGGCAATGGCGAGATGCTCGATCGCTGGACCAAGTCGCGCACGCTGCCGAACGGCCCGATGCCAGTGCTGACCAAGGTGTTCCAGGCGGTCTCCACCGCGCAGGTCGCCAAGTCGGCAGCGGAGGCGAAGGAGATGATGATCCTGCGCAAGGCCGACGGCATCACGATGAACCGCGACCGGTTGCTCGCGGATGCGAAAGCCAAGGCGCTGTCGCTGGTTGACGGCTATGTCGCGCCGGAGAAGCCGACCTTCCGCCTGGCGGGCGCAAGCGGCCGGACAGGGCTCAACATGGCAGTGGCGGACTTCCACAAGAAGGGCATGGCGACCGACTACGACCTCGTCGTCGCGGATCGTCTTGCCGAGGTGCTGACCGGCGGCGAGGCCGATCTGGTCGATACGGTGACCGAGGATCAGATGCTCGACCTGGAGCGCGCGGCGTTCATGGCGAGCGTGAAGGATCCGCGGACGCAGGCGCGAGTCGTGCACATGCTGCAGACTGGCAAACCACTCCGCAACTAAGACTGTTCCCCCGTGAAAGCGGGGGCCCAGGGTCAAGCAGCGTTGCGTTCGTGATCCTGGGCCCCCGCCTGTCCGGGGGCACACCGTGCGCATGAACACTTTTTCACCGCCCGAAATCAGTAAGAAGACTTGACTTGTCTTCGTACAATTCTAGTCGGGACCGATAACTGCCGTATACGGCAACGAGGTCGCGGTAACGTCGCCGACTTTACGAGATTTTAGCGACCGTACGCATACGGCGCGCCAAACGACACTAGGAGAGGATAGAAGATGTCCCTGTTGATCGCCACCGCCCTGCTCGCCGGCGCGTCTGCCACGCCCGAGACCGTCATTGGCCGCTGGAAGACCGAGACGCACAACGCCATCGTCGAGATCGCTCGTTGCGGCCCGTCGATCTGTGGCAAGATCCTTACCTCCGACGCGTTGCGCGCGAATCCTTCGATGAAGGACGCGAACAATTCCAACACCGCGCTGCGCAGTCGCCCGATCCAGGGCCTGCAGATGCTCAGCGGGTTCAAGTCGGACTCGGACGGCGTGTGGAGCAGCGGTCAGGTCTATAATGCTGAGGACGGCAAGACCTATAGCGGCAAGATCACGCCGCTCGGTGCGAACCAGCTCAAGCTGCGCGGCTGCGTTTTCTTCCCGCTTTGCAAAACCCAGACCTGGACGCGTGTGCGCTGAGGCGCGGCTTCCTCTTCCCTATTATCAGTATAGCTTTCAGGACCTTACCCATGATACTTCGCACCAAAGCTCCGCTTCTCGCGGTATCCGCACTCGTCTCCGCCTTCGGCTTCGCCAGCACAGCCTACGCCGACGCCTTCTATCTCCAGGCGCAGTCCGCGCGCGGCGCAGGCCGCGCATTCTCGGGCGAAGGCGCCGATACCGGTCCTGACTCGCTGTGGTGGAACCCGGCCGCGATCGCCGGTATCCGCGATGGTAGCGCGACACTGAGCGCAAGCGCGATCCTGCCCAAGGGCGACGTCGTCGACACCGGCACGCTCATCGGCCGCCCGACCTTCTCGCCCACGACCGGCCGTCCAACCGGGTTCAATTACGCGCCGGTCGGCGGCAACGGTACGTCGAGCGATCCGATCAACAAGGGTGTCGTTCCGTCGGGCGCGATCGCCTATCCGCTGACCGACCGGATCGCGATCGGCGTCGCGGTGACGTCGCCGTTCAGCTTCACCACCAATTACGAGGCGAACAGCTGGGCACGCTATAGCGCGGACAAGACGCGGCTGCGGACGATCGACATCCAGCCGTCGATCGGCGTTGCGGTGACCGACTGGCTCCGTGTCGGTGGTGCGCTGAACGTCGAATATACCGATGCGACGCTGAACAACGCGCTCCCCAACCTGTCTGCGGCGCTGCCCGATGGCTTCCAGGAGTTGAAGGGTGACGGCTGGGACTTCGGCTGGACTGCAGGCGTTCAGCTGCACAACGACTTCGCGACCGTCGGCGTCAGCTACAAGTCGAGCATCCGCCACAATCTGAAGGGCAGCCTGAACATCACGGGGCTGGTCGGCCCGCTGGCGAGCTCGAACGTCTCGATCGACGGCGCCAAGGCGAGCTTCAACACGCCGGGCCAGGTGATCGTCGCCGGTCGTATCCGTGCCACCAACGCGCTGACGCTCAATGCGCAGGTCGTCGCGTACAACTGGAGCAAGTTCGACACGATCGATCTCGGTGCCCCGCTGAACACCGCGATCCCTGAAAACTACCAGGACAGCTGGAGCCTCGCAGGCGGCTTCGATTACGCTGTCACCCCCAAGGCGACGATCCGCGCGGGTGTCCAGCGCACCAAGACTCCGACGCAGGACGGCTTGCGCGATGCCCGCGTGCCCGACGCCGACCGCTGGACCTATGCGGCGGGTGGGTCGTACCAGTTGACCTCGCGCATCGCACTCGATGCCGCCGCGCAATATGTCGACTTCGAGAACACCACGATCGACCGCAGGACTGCCGCCTATGTCGGCACCGCCGCACAGACGAACATCCTGACCTCCGGTGCACTGCGCGATGCGTCGGCCGTCGTGCTGTCGCTCGGTGGCCGGCTGAGCTTCTAAGGGTCCCACCTTCACGATCCTCCCCCGCAAGGGGGAGGGTTTTATACCTCGACCAGTCTCAAGCCGTCGGCGTAGATGCGCTGCTTGGCCGCGTACGACGCCGCGGACATCTTCAGCCCCGCAATCGCCTCCGGGGAGAGTTCGCGGACCGCCTTGGCTGGCGCGCCGACGATCAGGCTCCCGGCCGGAAACACCTTCCCCTCCGTCACCAGCGCGTTCGCACCGATCAGGCAATCGTCGCCGATCACCGCGTTGTTGAGGATCGTCGCGCCCATCCCGACCAGCACATTGTTACCAATCGTGCAGCCGTGGAGGATCACGTGATGGCCGATCGTGCAACCCTCGCCGATGGTCAGCGGCGCACCGGGATCGGAATGCAGCATCGCGCCCTCCTGGATGTTCGTTCGCGCGCCGACGAGGATCGGCGTGTTGTCCGCGCGGATCACCGCACCGAACCAGACGCTCGCGCCCTCCCCCAACCGTGCGTCGCCGATGACGTCGCCCGATGGCGCCACCCAGACGTCGTCGGCCAGCGTCGGTCGTTTACCCTCGATCTCGTACAGCGGCATCAGGCAGCGTCCCTTTCCTTTGCCCGCGCGCGGAACGCGTGGAGCAGCGGCTCGGTATAGCCGCTCGGCTGCGTGAGACCATCGAACACGAGCGCCCGGGCGGCTCGGAACGCAAGGCTCTCGTCCTCCCGCCCCGCCATCGGCCGGTACAGCGGATCGCCCGCATTCTGCGCATCCACCTTCGCCGCCATCCGCCGCAGCGCCGCGTCAGCCTCTTCGGGCGTAGCGATCCCATGAAGCAGCCAGTTCGCCATGTGCTGCGAACTGATCCGCAGCGTCGCGCGATCCTCCATTAGGCCGATGTCATGGATGTCCGGCACCTTCGAGCAGCCGACGCCCTGGTCGACCCAGCGCACCACATAGCCGAGAATGCCCTGCGCGTTGTTCTCCAGCTCCTCGCGAACCTCGTCCGGCTGCCAGTTATGCCCGGTCGCGACGGGGATCGTCAGCAGCGCGTCGAGCGAGGCGATCGGCTCGGCCTTTCTTTCCGCCTGCCGCGCGAAGACGTCGACCCGGTGGTAATGCGTCGCGTGCAGCGTCGCGGCGGTCGGCGACGGTACCCAGGCAGTGTTCGCACCGGTCATCGGATGCGCGATCTTCTGCTCCAGCATGTCCGCCATCCGGTCCGGCGCGGCCCACATGCCCTTGCCGATCTGCGCCTTGCCGCTGAGCCCGCAGGCGAGGCCGATCTGGACGTTGCGATCCTCATACGCCTTGATCCACGACGACGCCTTCATCTCGCCCTTGCGGATCATCGGGCCGGCGCGCATCGACGTGTGCATCTCGTCGCCGGTGCGGTCGAGGAAGCCGGTGTTGATGAACACGACGCGGTCCTTTACCGCGGCGATGCAGGCGGCGAGGTTGGCGGAGGTGCGGCGCTCCTCGTCCATCACACCGACCTTGATCGTGTGGCGCGCGAGCCCGAGCAGGTCTTCGATTCCGTCGAACAGCCGGTTGGTGAAGGCGGCTTCGTCGGGCCCGTGCATCTTCGGTTTGACGATATAGATCGAGCCCGCGCGGCTGTTGCGGATCGGGCCGGTGCTCTTCAGGTCGTGCAGGCCGATCAGCGACGTGACGATGCCGTCGAGGATACCCTCGGGCGCCTCGCCGCCGTCAGCGAGCAGAATCGCAGGCGTTGTCATCAGATGGCCAACATTGCGCACGAACATCAGGCTGCGACCGGGGAGCGTGAACGCGCTACCGTTGAGGGCGGTGTACTGCCGGTCTGGTTCGAGCGAGCGCGTGACCGTGCGGCCGCCCTTGTCGAAGCTGGCGGTCAGGTCGCCCTTCATCAGCCCGAGCCAATTGGCATAGGCGGCCACCTTGTCCTCCGCATCAACTGCGGCGATCGAGTCCTCGAGATCGGCGATCGTGCTGAGCGCGGATTCGAGCACGACGTCGGCGAGGTTTGCAGGGTCGTCGCGGCCGATTGGATGCTGGGAGTCGATTACCAGTTCGATGTGCAGGCCGTTGTGGCGCAACAGGATATTGTCGCCTTCGTGCCCGACGAGCTGGCTCGGCTCGGCGAGCTGCGGCGTGCCACCGGTCCAGTCGGTCCACGACCCGTTCGTCAACGGCACGGCATCGTCGAGGAAGGCCTTCGCCCAGGCAATTACCTGCGCGCCTTGGGCGGCGTCATACCCCTTGCCCGACGCCGCGCCGGGAATCGCATCGGTGCCGTAGAGCGCGTCGTACAGGCTCCCCCACCGCGCGTTCGCCGCGTTCAGCAGGAAGCGCGCGTTGAGGATAGGCACCACCAACTGCGCGCCGGCGAGCGAGGCGACCTCCGCATCGACCTTGGTCGGGGCGACCGCGAACGGCGCAGGCTCGTCGACCAGATAGCCGATCGCGCGCAGGAAAGCCTGATACTCGGCCTGGTCGATCGGCTTGCCGGCGCGGGCTTCGTGCCAGGCATCGATCTTGGCCTGAAGGTCGTCGCGAACAGCGAGTAGCGCGGTGTTTTCCGGCGCGAACCGGGCGTAGATATCGGACACGCCTTGCCAGAACGCGGCGGCGTCGAGACCCGTCCCCGGCAACGCCTGTGTCTCTATGAAGTCCACGAGCGATGCGGCGACCTTCAGGCCTGCCTTTTTGATCATCTCGGCCATGCTGCTCTCCTATACTCTGCTGCGATGATAGACGCCCGCCACCTTCGCCACTAGACACTATAAACCGAAAGCTGTTGATCGCCTGGAGAACGAATGGATCCCGACATCGTCCTCTTCGCCGAAGTCGTCCGCACCGCCAGCCTCAGTGCGGCGGGGCGTTCGATGGGTATCTCGCCAGCAATGGTGTCGAAACGGATCGCGCGGCTGGAGGCACGGCTTGGCGTGCGGTTGCTCAACCGGACCACTCGCCGCCTCGACCTTACGGCACGGGGTGCCGCCTATCACCGCGACATGGTGGATATCCTCGCCGCGATCCGCGACGCCGAGGCGCGGGTGTCGGACCGCACGGATACGCCGGCCGGTCCACTACGGGTCAGCGCACCTACGTCGTTCGGCCGCCTCCACATCGCGCCGCACCTCAAGCCGTTCCTCGACGCGTATCCGGCAATCGAACTCGACCTAGATCTGTCGGACGGCTTCTCGGACGTCATCGGCGACCGGCTCGACCTCGCGATCCGGATCGCCCCAGCCGTGCCGCCAAGCCTGACCGGCCATCGCCTCGCCGACACCCGTCGGGTCCTGTGCGCTGCTCCGAGCTACAGTGCGCCGTGCGACGCGGCCGATCTTACGGAACACCGCCTGCTCGCAGCGAAGGGCCAGATGCCTTGGCGCCTGGCCGGACCAGATGGCGACGTTACGATCGATCGCCCGAGCTACGTCGCAACCAACTCCAGCGAAGTCGTGCGCGAACTCACGCTGGCTGGCGTCGGCATCGCGCTGCGCTCGCTGTGGGACGTGAGCGCGGACCTTTCGAGTGGCCGCCTCGTCCGCATCCTGCCGGAACTGGCCGGGTCTGCGGACGTCGGAATCTATGCAGTCCATGCGCGCGGCCCGGTGTCGTCGGGTACCGCTGCACTACTCGATTACCTGCGCAGCCTCTGGTCACCGACGCCGCCATGGGAGTCCTGAACGAGGTCAATCGTCACCGCATCGATCCGTCTCAGCATCGCCACGAACTGCTCCACCTCTGCGCCTGAGAACCCGGCGAAGATCCGGCGCTCCAGATCAAGCGCTTTTGGCGCGACCGAGGCGTAAAGCGTGTGACCATCACCTGTGAGCTTCAACAGATGCGAGCGGCGATCCTCGGGGTTCGCATGCCGCTGCATCAGCCCGCGTTCGACCAGCGCGATCGCCGCGCGACTGACCGTGACCTTGTCCATCCGGGTCTGCTGGCCGACCTGCTGTTGCGTGATTCCATCCGCCTCGGCGACCACCGCCACCAGCCGCCACTCCGGGATCGTCAGCCCGAACAGCGCCTCATACGTATCCGCCACCGCCTCGCTGACGAGGTTCGAGGTGATCGACAGGCGATACGGGATGAAATCGTCCAGGACGAGTGCGCGAGTGGCATCGGAGTTGGGCATATCAAAATCGTAACGATTGACACCAGTTGTTCAACCCGCCAGATTGGTAACAACGGATACCAACTGTCAGGATGTGATCATGGACCATATGGACGTAAACCCGATGGGTCTCGACGGGTTCGAGTTCGCCGAATTCACGTCGCCCGATCCCGACCGGATGGCCGCGCAGTTCGAGCAATTCGGCTTCGTCGCCGCCTCGATTCACCCGACCAAGGCCGTCACGCGCTACAAGCAGGGCCGCATCAACCTGCTGCTCAACCGCGAGGACGGTGGTCATGCGGCGGCATTCCACGCGGATCATGGCCCGTCGGCGAGCGGCATGGCGTTCCGCGTTCATGACGCCAAGGAAGCCTTCGACGCGGCGCTCGCCCGCGGCGCCAAGGCGGCCGATGCGAGCATGGGCGCGCTCGGCGAGGGCAGCTATGTGCTCGAAGGGATCGGCGGTTCGCTGCTGTATCTGGTCGACAAGCACGGCGCGGCCGGCAGCCTGTACGACGACTGGAATGCGGTGCCGGGCGCGGCCGAAGCCGAAGCCGAGAACAACGTAGGGCTCGATCTGCTCGATCACCTCACGCACAACGTGAAGCGTGGCCAGATGCGGACTTGGGCCGAGTTCTACGGCCAGATCTTCGGCTTCGAGGAGCAGAAGTATTTCGACATCAAGGGCAAGGCGACCGGTCTGTTCAGCCAGGCGATGATCGCCCCCGACCGTGCGATCCGGATCCCGCTCAACGAGAGCCAGGACGACAAGAGCCAGATCGAGGAATTCATCAAGGATTACAACGGCGAGGGCATCCAGCATCTGGCGCTGACCACCGACGACATCTTCGAGACGGTCGAGAAGCTGCGCGCGCGCGGCGTCAAGCTGCAGGACACGATCGAGACCTATTACGAGCTGGTCGACAAGCGCGTGCCGAACCACGGCCACGACCTGGAGCGCCTGCGCCGCAACCGCATCCTGATCGATGGCAATGTCGGCGAGGAGGGGTTGTTGCTCCAGATATTCACCGAGAACATGTTCGGGCCGATCTTCTTCGAGATCATCCAGCGCAAGGGGAATGAGGGCTTCGGCAACGGCAATTTCCAGGCGTTGTACGAGTCGATCGAGTTGGATCAGATCCGCCGCGGGGTCATAACGGTCGACGCGTAAGTTCTAAGCCCTCTCCCTCGGGGAGAGGGATAGGCGCGCTAGCGCCGAGGGTGAGGGCACGGGCTACGCCAGCACGTGCCCTCACCCTTCCGCCGCGCAAGTGCGCGTCTCCCTCCCTCTCCCCCGAGGGGAGAGGGGTAAGAGTTTGAACGGCCGGCGGTTCGGGCGTTGATCGGAACAGGTGACGGAGAGGAAGCCATGACAATCCACCAGCCGACCAATGCCGCAGGCGAGACCGCCGGCCAGACCGAAGACACGGCGTATCAGCCCGGCTTCGGCAACCACGTATCGACAGAGGCGATCCCCGGCGCACTGCCGATCGGCCGCAATTCGCCGCAGCGCCCTGCGTTCGGCCTCTATACCGAGCAGCTCTCCGGTACCGCGTTCACCGCACCGCGCCACGAGAACCGCCGCAGCTGGCTCTACCGGATGCGCCCGACCGCGGAGCATCCCCCGTTCGAGCGCTACGCCGGCGCCAAGCGGTTTGCGCCCGGCACCACCGATGCGCCGCTCGCGCCCAACCGCCTGCGCTGGGATCCCATCGAGGCGCCCACTCCTGGCACCGATCTGATCGACGGCATGACGACGATGCTCGCCAACCGCGAACCCGCCGATCTCGAAGGCGTGGCACTCCATGTCTATGCGGCCAACGCCGACATGACGACGCGCGTTTTCATAGATGCGGACGGCGAACTGCTGTTCGTGCCGCAGGCCGGACTGCTCCGGTTGCTGACCGAACTCGGCCGTATCGACATCGCCCCCGGCCAGATCGCGCTGATCCCCCGCGGCGTGCGCTTCCGCGCCGAACTCCCCGATGGCGAAGCGCGCGGTTATGTCGCGGAGAATCACGGCGCGCTGTTCCGTCTGCCCGATCTCGGCCCGATCGGCGCCAACGGCCTCGCCAACCCGCGCGATTTCGAGACGCCGGTCGCGTGGTTCGAGGACCGCGACGAGCCGGTCGAGGTGGTTCAGAAGTTCATGGGGTCGCTGTGGACCACGACGCTCGATCACTCGCCGCTCGACGTCGTCGCGTGGCACGGCAACTTGGCGCCGTGGCGCTACGATTTGTCGCGGTTCAACACAATCAACACGGTCAGCTTCGACCATCCCGATCCATCGATCTTCACGCTCCTGACCTCGCCGAGCGACGTGCCCGGTCGCGCGAACGCCGATTTCGTGATCTTCCCGCCACGCTGGATGGTCGCCGAGGGTACGTTCCGGCCGCCCTGGTTCCACCGCAACGTCATGTCCGAGGCTATGGGCCTGATTACCGGCGCATATGACGCGAAAGCCGAGGGGTTCGCACCGGGCGGTATATCGCTGCACAACCTCATGTCGGGCCACGGGCCGGATCTGGCGAGCTGGCAGGGTGCGAGCGCGGCCGACCTGAAGCCGCACAAGATCGACGGGACGATGGCGTTCATGTTGGAGAGCTGCTGGCCGTACAAGCCGACCGCCTATGCGCTCGAGCATTCGCAACTCGATTATGATGCGGTCTGGTCGGACTTCCCCAAGGCGATCCTGCCGAAGTGAGCCTGACATTACACGGTTACTGGCGCTCGACCACCGCCTACCGCGTTCGCATCGCGCTGGCGCTGAAGGGCGTGGCGTATGCGCAGGTCACGCACGACCTTCGCAAAGGCGCGCAACGCGAGGCTGGCTACCGCACGCTCAACCCGCAGGGGCTCGTGCCGGCTCTAGAGACCAAAGACGCGGTCCTGACGCAAAGCCCCGCGATCCTCGAATGGATCGAGGAGACGTACCCCGATCCACCGCTGCTTCCTGGCGACGCGAACGGCCGGGCGATCGTCCGTGCGATGGCCGCGACGATCGCGTGCGACATTCATCCGGTGAATAATCTTCGTATCTTGAACGCCTTGCGCACCGAATTCGGAGTGGACGAGGCTGTGGTGAACCGCTGGATCGCACGCTGGATCGGCGACGGTTTCGCCGCGATCGAGACGCAGATCGCGCGGCATGGCGACGGCTTCGCGTTCGGGACGACACCGACGATCGCCGATTGTCACCTCGTCCCGCAGGTCTACTCCGCGGAACGGTTTGCGGTCGATCTCTCACCTTACCCGAAGCTCAAGGCGGCGGCAGAGAACGCCCGCGCTCTCCCCGCTTTCGCCGCCGCGCATCCGGATCGGCAACCGGACGCGGACCGCGCATGAGCGACGGCGAACGGCTGATCGCGACGCCGGCCGGGATCAAGCTCGCGCCGCTCGACGCGATCGTGGACGGCAAGGCGCGGAACTTCGTGCTGCAGATGCGCGCCGGCCGCTTCCACGGGTTCGTCGTGCGCAAGGACGACGCGGTGTTCGGCTATGTCGATCGCTGCCCGCACATGGGACTGCCGCTCGCGCAGGTGCTCGACGAGTATCTCACGCCGCGCGGGGACCTGATCGCGTGTAGCTGGCATTCCGCGCTGTTCGAGATCGACAACGGCGCGTGCGTCGGCGGACCATGCGGGGGAACGCGGCTGACGCCTTGGCCGGTCGCGGTAGTCGACGGGATGATCGTCACCGCAGGCTGACGCGGCGGGCGACTTGCGCTAAGGGAGCGCATCTCCTCCCCTGCACGATGAACCGATGACCGAAACCATGCCCATTCGCGTCGTGGCGCTGTACCGCTTCACGCCGTTCGCCGACATCGCCGCGATCCAGCCGCCGCTCGCGCTCGCCTGCTGCTCGAACGGGGTGAAGGGGACGCTGCTGCTCGCCGCCGAAGGGATCAACGGAACGATCACGGGGTCCGAAGAGGGGATCGACGCGGTACTCGCGCATATCCGCGCGTTGCCGGGATGTGCCGACCTCGACGTCAAGGAATCGCGCGCGGAGACGATGCCGTTTCACCGGATGAAGGTGCGGCTGAAGCGCGAGATCGTGACGATGGGTGAACCGACGATCGATCCGCTGACGGGCGTCGGCCATTATGTCGAGCCGAAGGACTGGAATGCACTGATCGCCGAGCCGGGGACGATTCTGATCGATACGCGCAACGACTATGAGGTCGCGGTCGGGACGTTTGCCGGCGCGGTCGATCCGCAGACGCGGACGTTCCGGGATTTTCCGGCTTGGTTTCGCGAGCATCGTGACGAATTGGTCGGGGACGGCCCGCCGCCGAAGATCGCGATGTTCTGCACCGGGGGGATACGGTGCGAGAAGTCGACTGCGTTCCTGAAGGCCGAGGGGCTGGACGAGGTGTATCACCTCAAGGGCGGCATCTTGAAATATCTGGAAACCGTGCCCGCGGCGGAAAGCCTGTGGGAGGGGGAATGTTTCGTGTTCGATCAGCGGGTTGCGGTTGGACATGGTCTAGCGCTGGGAAGTCATGTGCTGTGCCATGCGTGCCGGATGCCGGTGAGCGTGGAGGACCGTGCTTCGCCTCTATATGTCGAGGGGGTGAGTTGCCCGGCGTGCTATGACGCACGGGATGAGGCGCAGCGGGCGGGGTATGCGGAGCGCGAGCGGCAGATGCGGTTGGCAGAGGCTCGGGGCGAGGCGCATGTCGGGGCGGTTTTGCCAAAGACGCATGCCGGAGCCGCGCTCGAGGTCGATGGCTAACGAAGTGCAGTAAGCTTGTTCACCCGCGAAGGCGGGTGCCCAGTCTGGGCACCCGCCTTCGCGGGTGAACAAATGGGGGGCTAGTTGGTCGTTGCGAAGCGCTCGGCCAACGCTGCATTACCTTGCGACACCGCCAGCGAATGCACGCTGTTTCCCGCCGCATCCACAATCGTCGCATCCGCGCCGTGCTCCACTAACAGGTCGATGATCGCCGTCTTGTTTACCAGCGCCGCCATCATCAGCGCGGTCTGACCCACGCCGTTGCGCCGGTTCACGTCGGCGCCCGCGTCGAGCAGGATCTGCGCGATCTCGGTATAGCCCTTGAAGCAGACGCCCATCAGCGCGGTGTTGCCGCGTGCATCTGCTGCGCCGTCGACCTGCGCGCCTGCTGCGAGGAGAGCCGCGGCGGCTTCGGCCTGGCCGTTGTAGCTGGCGATCACCAGCGACGTGTAGCCCTTGGCGTCGGTCACCTCGATATCGACGCCCGCCTGCAGCAGCGCCGGGATCATCTCGTCACGCCCCGTCCGGGCTGCATCGAACATTAGCTCGACCAGCCGCTCCATCGGCGGCAGTGGCGGCAACTCTGGCGCGTCAGTCACCATTCGCCTCGATGATATGCGGCACGAACCGCGCGAGATTGCGCGTCACGACCGTGTCGTCCTCCCGAACGCCGATCCCGGCGGCTTCGTTGCCGACCATCCATGCGCCGATCACCGGATGCCGGCCATCGAAAACCGGCGGCGGTGCATAGGCCTGGCGGATTGCGCCCTCTGCGCCGTAGCCCTGGTCGAGCACGGCGTGGCCACTATCGCCGATCACCTCGACGTTGGCGCCTTCACGCGAGAACAGCGGCTTGCGCACATATTTCGGCCCGAGGATCTTCGCGGCGGGATCTTTGTCGAAGAACGCCGGCAGCAGGTTCGGATGTTCCGGATGGCGCTCCCACAGCAGCGGCAGGATGCCCTTGTTCGACAGGATCGACTTCCACGCCGGCTCGATCCAGCGCACGTCGGCGCGCGACAGGTTCGGCGCGTAGGGCTCGCGAAGCATGAACTCCCACGGATACAGCTTGAACGCGGCCTGCACCTCGAAGCCGTCGGTATCGATGAAGCGGCCGTCGGCGGCGAGGCCGATGTCCTTCATCTCGACGAACTTCGGCTCGATCCCGACCTGCGACGCCAGATCCTCGAAGAACCGCACCGTCTGGCGGTCCTCGATCGCCGACGCGTCCGCGGCGAAGTGCACGAAGCCGCCGCTCGGGAACAACGCGCGGAAGCGTTCGCGCAGCTTGTCGAACAGGCTGTTGAACTGGTCCGTTCCGGCCGGCAACGCACCGCTGGCAAGCAGATCCTCGAGCCACATCCACTGGAACGTCGCGCATTCGAACACAGAGGTCGGCGTGTCCGCGTTATACTCATAGAGCTTGGCAGGCCCGGTCCCGTCATAGGCGAAGTCGAACCGCCCATAAAGCGACGGCTGGCGCGTCCGCCACGTCTCCGCGACGTAGTTCCACTGCTCGCGCGGGATAGCCAAACGTTCCATCAGCTGCTGATCGCGGACCACCTCGTCGACCAGATCGAGGCACATCGCGTGCAGCTGTTCGGCGGCGGGTTCGAGGTCGTCCTCGATCTCCGCCAGCGTGAAGCTGTAGGCCGCACCCTCGTCCCAATAGGGTTCGCCATCCGTGTCGTGATAGACGAACCCGATCGCGTCGGCCCGTTCGCGCCAGTCGCCGCGCGGGTCGACCGCGATCCGGCGCATCAGGAGTCCGACGTCTTGGAGTCGTCGCGCTGCTCGATCTGCAGCGTCTGGCCGACCTGCGGCGTCTTTGGTGCCGTCAGGCGCGCGAGCACGTCATCCGCCGACGACTGTCCCGGTCCGATGCCCGCCAGCCGCAGCTTCTCGTCGAGATCGGCACCGGTGCGGCGGTCTTCCAGTTCGCCTGCAGCCTTGATCCGCTCGCCGCGGATCGCCTGGCGTTCACGAATACGCGCGAGGCTGTCCGCCGCCGAGCCGAGCTTGTTGCCCGCACCCATGCTGCCCGACGCGACCGAAGCCTGCGCCTTCTGCACCGACTCGTTGACCTTGACGACCTCGACCTCGCGGCGGAGCTGTTCGATTTTCCGATCGGTCTGCGCGACGGCGGTATGGATCTGCTCCTCGGCGGCGCGCATGTCCTCGACCTGCGGGGACTTCAGCGCGATGTCCTGCTCGAGGTCGGCGATCCGTTGCGCGACCTGGCGCGCGAGATCCATGTTGCCCTTCTCGACCGCGATCCGCGCAGACGCCTCGTACTTGGTCGCCTGAGCACGGAAGCTCTCGACCTCGGTTTCGAGGATACGACGACGCGCTACCAGCCCGGCGAGATCGTCGCGTGCCTTGCCTTGCGCCTTGTCGGCATCGCGGATTTCCTGGTCGAGGATGCGCAGCGCGTTCGCATCGACGACCGCGGCTCCGGCTTCGTGCGCGCCGGCGCGACCGAGGGTGAAAAGCTTGCTCCAGATGGCCATGCCAGTCTCTCCGTTTGTATCAATTCAGGCGGCGGGAATCTGCGCGTGGCGCAGGTCGGTGGCCGCATCGATCGCATTCTCGGCAAGCGTGCGCAGTTCGATGATCACGGTATCGAGCCGGCTCGACGTCGCGAGTTCGCCGAACAGCTCGTAATAGTCGCGGCCATCGACCGTGCCGATCCCGAAGTTCGACAGCGGCACCAGCTTCTGCGATTTCAGCAGGAAGGTGTTGAACGCGAGCGGATGCTCCTGCTCGTCGCACGGCCACAGTAACGTCGAGCACGCGATCTGCGCCTCGCTGACGTTGACGAACAGTTCGAGCTCGCCGTGATGGTGCATCGTCACCAGCAGCACCGGGTCCGCGCCCTCCAGGATTCGTGCGGTGAATTCGCCGGCTTTCGCAGGCTCGGACGTGTCGAGCGCGGCTTTCAGGCTGCGGACGGTCCAGATGTCGGTCAATGCAAGAACTCCCGTGCTTGTCGCTCGCGCAGACACATAGGCGCAGGCGAAGGGCACGCCAATGGCGCTTTGCGACGGCCCGCGCTTTGGCCTAAGAGGCACGCCAACCACAGAGACGCGAGGATTGCATGTTCGATCGCCTGTTCGGCCGCAAGCCAGCGCTTGACGGCAACGCCCTACCCGTCGTCCGCAACGTTACGCTGGGGCGGACGGTGACGGTCGATCCGCTGGCGTGGCGGCGGTTCGGGTCGGAACTGCTGTTTCCGTTCGACCGCGACACGCTGGTGATCGTCGCACAGGGGCTGATTGACCTCAACGAGGGCGGCTTCGTCCACCGGTTCTACACTGACGACGACATCATGTTCCAGGCCGTGTCGAACGACCGCGACGGGCAGGACGTGACGGACGTCACGCTGTTCGCACCGTGGGACAGCAGCTACCCGTCGTCGGCCGCCGAGCGTCCGGCGTGGAAAAGCCGGCTCAAGGCGCGCACCTTCACCGCCGAGGGACTGCCGGAATACAGCCGCGCATGGTTCGGCCCCGAAGCCAGCGAGCAGGAGCCCGTGACGTTCTGGGAGGAGCTCCACGACGACCGCGACGGGATCGTCGACCGCCGCATCTTCCAGACCTGCATGTTGTTCAGCCGCGACCTGCCGGGCGACGACGGGCGCGAATTGCTGTTGGCGATCGACATGGAGACCGAGTCCGGCGACGTCTCGTTCGAGATCATGCTGGGCGTGGCACTGGAACTCGGCGAGTTCCGCGCCTAGCGTCTGCCGCTAACGGCTTCGGGGGAACCAGCATGATCGACCAATACAGCTTCGGCGCCAGCGCGCTCGCCTTCCTGATCGCGTTCGTCGCGGCGGGGGCGTTCACAATACTGTTCAAGATCGTCTATCAGGTCGCGACGCCGTATCACGAGAAGTCGCTCATCCGCGAAGGCAACACCGCCGCGGCAATCACGCTCGGCGCGGCGTTGCTCGGCTATGTCCTGCCACTCGCATCCGCGCTGACGCATACCGTATCGCTGCTCGAGTTCGCGGTGTGGGCGTTGCTGGCGGGCGTGATCCAGATCGTGACGTTCCTGATCGTCCAGCATTTCGTGATGCGCGACTTCAACGACCGGATCGTCCGCGGTGAAATCGCGGCGGCGACCTATATGGGCAGTATCTCGCTGTGCGTCGGCATCCTCAACGCCGCCTGCATGACGAACTGAGAGGCATAGCGATGAAGCGTTCCAGATCGATCGTCCTCACCAGCCTG
This sequence comes from Sphingomonas sp. PAMC26645, assembly GCF_004795835.1. Classification (NCBI taxonomy): domain Bacteria; kingdom Pseudomonadati; phylum Pseudomonadota; class Alphaproteobacteria; order Sphingomonadales; family Sphingomonadaceae; genus Sphingomonas; species Sphingomonas sp. PAMC26645. The sequence continues at coordinate 2,577,005 of NZ_CP039249.1, read as the reverse complement.
ATCGCAGGATCGGGCATCTCGCTGACCGCCTGCGATGGCGATGTCGGCGGCAAGCCCGTCGAGGCGCAGAGCTACGCGTCGGTGGCTGAATGCCGTGCGGCCGGCGCGTTGTCCGCCGTCCAGTGCGACACCGCGTTCGAACAGGCCAAGGCCGATGCCGCGAAGACCGCGCCACGGTTTCAGGACCGCCAGACGTGCGAGGAGCAATATGGCGCCGCGCAATGCGAGCCACGCAACAACGGCAATGGCGGCAGTTTCTTCACCCCGCTGCTCACCGGCTTCCTCGTCGGGCAGGCGCTCAACGGCGGCTTCGGCAACCGCGGCGCACCGATGTACCGCGACCGCGACGGCAATTACTATGGCGGCGCAGGTGGCCGGATCAACCGCGACTATGTGACCGGCCGCACCCGCGTAGGCTCCGACGCCTTCACCCCGACAACCGCCAGAGCCCCTGCCCGCGTCCAGTCGCGCAGTTCGGTGATCTCGCGCGGTGGCTTCGGCGGCGGCTTTGGTGGTCGCAGCTTCGGGGGGTAACGCGGCCGCTACCCCCTGTCGTATCGCGTTTAGCGGCGGGCCGGCATCAGCGGGCCACCGATTTCAGTCGCGGCGATGAACGCCGGGCGGGCGCGCAGGCGATCCAGATACGCCGCGACGTCGGGGTGCTCCTTGAGCAATCCGGCGCTCTCGGCGATCGCCAGGATGTAGCACATCTGGATATCGGCCAGCATCAGCTGCTCGCCCATCAGATACGGGCCATCGCCAACCCCCGCGCCGATATAGTCGAGCGTCTTGGTCACTTCGGGTCCGGTGAACTTGGCAAGGCCGTCGGGCAGACCGCCCATCCGCTTGCCGAGCGACGTCATCATGATCGGCAACGACGCCGAGCTTTCGACATATTGCAGCCACTCGTCGTGCACGGCGGCGGCATCGCTGTCGACCGGCGGCGAGAAGCGGCGGTCACCGTAACGCTCGTCGATGTACGACAGGATCGGCGCGCTCTCGGCGAGCGTCAGCGCATCGTCGACCAGCACCGGCGCCTTGCCGAGCGGATGGATCGCTTTCAATGCGGACGGCGCGCGGAAATTCTCGTCACGCTCGTATTTTACGAGGTCGTATTCGATGCCGAGCTCTTCGAGCAGCCAGAGTACGCGGATCGAGCGCGAGTAGTTCAGGTGGTGGAGCGTTAACATGAGCGTCCTTCGACTAGGAATGTGCTGCAGCGCGGAACGGCTGGGCGGCATCGAAGGTTTCGTTGACCGCGGCTCCGGAATTCTCCGGCAACGGAGAGACTTATGACCAAGCTGACCTGCGACGTGGCAATCATCGGTGCCGGAACCGCCGGCCTCGCCGCCGAGCGCAGCGCCCGACGCAATGGCGCCAAGACGCTGCTGATCGACGAAGGCTTCGGCGGCACGACCTGCGCGAGCGTGGGATGCATGCCCTCCAAGCTGTTGATCGCGGCCGGTAACGCGATGCACGCGGTCGAGCACGCGTCGGTGTTCGGCGTCGACGCGTCGGGCAAGGTCGACGGCGTAGCGGTGATGGCGCGGGTTCGGAAAGAACGTGATGCGTTCGTCGCGGGTGTCGAGAAATCGATCGATAAGCTGCCCGAGGAGGTGAAAATCGAAGCACGCGCCAAATTTGCGGGTGCGACGATTCTGTCGTTGAGTGACGGCCGCGAGGTACACGCGAAGTCGGTGGTGATCGCGACCGGATCGAGCCCTGCGATCCCCGAGATGTTCGACGCGGTGCGCGACCGCGTGCTGACCAACGAAAGCATCTTCGATCTCAACGACCTTCCGAAGTCGCTCGGCGTCATCGGCGCGGGCGCATTGGGCCTCGAACTGGCGCAAGCAATGGCACGGCTTGGCGTCGACACGATGGTGTTCGACACGGGCGAGACGATCGGCGGGTTGAAGGACCCCCACGTCGCCGAGGCCTACCACGCGATTCTGGAGCGCGAGATGCCGATCCTGCTCGGTGTCGAACTGACGGTCGAGCCGGACGGCGATGGCGTCAAGCTGGCTTGGAGTGGTTCCGCATCGAGTGAGCAGCGCTTCGACTATCTGCTCGTTGCGACCGGGCGGCCGCCGCGGATCAAGGGTATCGGACTGGAGACGACTGGCCTCGTGCTCGATGAGCATGGCATGCCGGACTTTGACCTCGAGACGATGCAGTGCGGCACGGCACCGATCTTCATTGCGGGCGACGCCGACCATGACCGCGCGGTGCTGCACGAGGCGTCGGCGGAGGGCATGATCGCGGGGCGGAACGCGGCGAGCTACCCCGAGGTGACGCCGGGCAAGCGTACCGTGCCGTTCGCGATCACCTTTACGCATCCCAACGTCGCGGTCATCGGCAAGATCGCCAAGGATGACGATGCCGACACTGTCATCGGTACCGCGTCGTATGACGATCAGGGCCGCGCGAAGGTCGAGGCGTGCAATGCCGGGTTGGTCCGCTTCTACGCTGATCGCCGCGACGGGCGCCTGACCGGTGCGACGATGGCGGGGCCTGCGGTCGAGCATAGCGCGCATCTGATCGCGTGGGCGATCCAGAGCGGATGGACCGCGACCGAAGTGCTCGACCTGCCGATTTACCATCCAACGTTCGAGGAGGGGATGAAGGGTGCGCTTCGTTCGATATGTAGCGAGGTGCATGCGCCTACCCCGCCGGATCGGGATGACGGGTTCACGCCGGGGACGTAACCGAACCAATTAATAGAGTGCCACCCCGGCGGAGGCCGGGGCCCAGTTGGAAAGGTGGCAATAACCGATCGCAGCCCGCCGTTAAACATACCTCCCAACTGGGCCCCGGCCTTCGCCGGGGTAGTGAAATCTAGTGCGGCGCATGCAAACAGCCGTCGCTACCTCGGCGCTACTCCTCCAGATCGAGATACGCGACGACGTCGTTCTCCGTGGCCAAATACAGCCCCGCCTGCACATCCTCTTCCTGCTGCGCTGCGATCGTCAGGGCCTCGCCGAGTGGACCATAGAACAGCGTGGTTGCCGCCCCGCCCTCGCCGCTGTCGTCGAGATGATACAGCCGCACCGACACGCTGGAAGAAATTGTCCGCATTTCAATACCCTATCGCAGATTTTATGACGTAACATTCACGGAACCAATTGTGAAGCAGCGCAACTTTGCCCGCTCTCGCCCGTTACGCTAGCAGATACAGGGATTTGATATGCATCAGGATGAAGGTTTTCCGGTGTCGCGCCGTAGCGTGATCGCCGGCGGTGTTGCGTCGGCTACGTTGGTTGCGGCGCCCGCCGTACAGGCTCAGACGCAGGGTACGGCGCAAGCGGCCCCGCCGACTATGCCCGTGACGCTCAAGGTCAATGGTCGCACGACCAAGATCACCGTGGATACGCGGACCACTCTTCTGGACGCGCTGCGTGAGAATTTGAAGCTTACCGGCACCAAGAAGGGCTGCGATCACGGTCAGTGCGGTGCGTGCACGGTCATCGTCGAGGGTCGGCGCATCAACAGCTGCCTGACGCTTGCGGTCATGCACGAAGGCGAAGAGATCACGACGATCGAAGGCCTCGGCACCCCCGAGAAGCTGCACGCGATGCAGGCCGCGTTCGTCAAGCATGATGGCTATCAGTGCGGCTATTGCACCCCCGGCCAGATTTGCTCGGCCGTCGCGACGCTCGGCGAGATCAAGGCGGGCATCCCCAGCCACGTGACTGGCGATATTTCGGCTCAGCCAACGGTGACCACCGACGAACTGCGCGAGCGGATGAGCGGCAACATCTGCCGCTGCGGTGCCTATGCGAACATCATCGACGCGATCCACGACGTCGCCGGTACGGAGCGCACCGCATGAAGGCCTTCACCTACGAGCGCGCGACCTCGGCAAAGGAAGCTGCCAGCGCTGCAGTCCGCACGCCAGGCGCGAAGTTCATCGCGGGCGGCACGAACCTGCTCGACCTGATGAAGCTGCAGATCGAGACGCCGCAGCACCTGATCGACGTCAACGGCCTCGGCCTCGACAAGATTACGCCGACCTCCGACGGCGGCCTCCGCGTTGGTGCGCTCGTCCGCAATACGGACCTCGCCGCCGACGCACGCGTGCGGAAGGATTATGGCGTGCTCAGCCGCGCGCTTGTGTCCGGCGCGTCGGGCCAGCTCCGCAACAAGGCGACGACTGCGGGCAACCTGCTCCAGCGGACACGGTGCCCGTATTTCTACGACACCACTAAGCCCTGCAACAAGCGTCAGCCCGGCAGCGGTTGCGCGGCGATCGGCGGGTTCAACCGCAACCTTGCCGTGATGGGCACGAGCGACGCGTGCATCGCGACGCACCCGAGCGACATGGCCGTCGCGATGCGCGTGCTCGATGCAACCGTCGAGACAGTGAACGCCGCGGGCCAGACGCGCGCGATTCCGATTGCGGACTTCCACCGCCTTCCGGGTACCACACCGAACATCGAGACGTCGCTGGCGCCTGGTGAACTGATCACTGCGGTCAGGCTGCCCAAGCCGATCGGCGGAACGCACATCTACCAGAAGGTACGTGATCGCGCGTCGTACGCGTTCGCGCTGATCTCTGTCGCTGCCGTGATCCAGCCGGGTGGCCGCGGGCGTCTCGCCTTCGGTGGTCTTGCTCACAAGCCGTGGCGCGTCGAAGCGGCCGAGGCTCAGATGCCGAATGGCGCCAAGGCGACCGCATCGGCGGTCCTCGCCGGCGCCCGCACCACATCACAGAACGCGTTCAAGCTGCCGTTGGTCGAACGCACCATCGGCGCCGTGTTCGAAGAAGCGAAGGCCTGACGCCCATGAAGTTCGATACCCCCGCCACGGCGAATCCGACCGACCGGATGAAGGTGCTCGGCAAGCCGCTCGATCGCGTCGACGGCAAGCTGAAGACTACCGGCACCGCGCACTACGCGTATGAGCGCAACGATGCTGCGCCGAACGCCGCCTATGGATACATTGTAGGCTCGGCGATCGCCAAAGGCCGGATCGAGAGCATCGACGACGCCGACGCGAAGGCCGCTCCCGGTGTGCTCGCGGTCGTCACCTACCAGAATGCCGGCAAGCTCGGCAAAGCCAAGAACCACACGGCGCGAATGCTCGCTGGCCCGGACGTCCAGCATTACGACCAGGCCGTCGCGGTCGTCGTCGCCGAGACGTTCGAGCAGGCCCGTGCCGGTGCCAAGCTGCTCCGCGTCAACTACGCGCGGACGGCCGGACGCTTCGATCTCGCCGCATCGCAATCCTCGGCGACCAAGCCCAAGAGCGGCACGCCCGACACCGCCGTCGGCGACTTCGCCGGTGCGTTCGCCAAGGCGCCGGTCAAGCTCGACGAGCGCTACACCACGCCCGACCAGAGCCACATGATGATGGAGCCGCACTCCACCACCGCGGCGTGGAAGGACGGCAAGCTCACGCTCTGGACGTCTAACCAGATGATCAACTGGGCGGTCGGCGACATGAGCGAGACGCTGCTGCTGCCGAAGGAAAGTATCCACGTGATGTCGCCTTATGTCGGCGGCGGGTTTGGCTCGAAGCTGTGGGTCCGCAGCGATGCGGTCATGGCGGCGCTCGGCTCGCGTGCGATCGGCGGGCGTCCGGTGAAGCTCGCGCTTGCGCGTCCGCAGGTGATGAACAACACCACGCACCGCCCGGCGACGATCCAGCGCCTGCGCATCGGTGCGCAGAAGGACGGCAAGATCACCGCGATCGCGCATGAGAGCTGGTCGGGCGATCTCCCCGGCGGTGGTCCCGAGACCGCGCCTAATGCAACCCGCCTGCTCTACGCCGGCGCCAACCGCATGACCGCGACGCGTCTCGCCGTGCTCGATCTCCCCGAAGGCAACGCGATGCGTGCACCCGGCGAGGCGGTCGGCCTGCTCGCGCTCGAAGCCGCGATGGACGAACTGGCCGAGAAGCTGAAGATGGACCCGGTCCAGCTGCGGATCATCAACGATACGCAGGTCGATCCGGAAAAGCCGTCGCGCCAATTCTCGCAGCGCGACCTCGTCGGCTGTCTGAAGACCGGCGTCGAACGCTTCGGCTGGAACAAGCGCAACCCCGTCCCGGGGCAAGTTCGCGACGGCCGCTGGCTGGTCGGCATGGGGATGGCGTCGGCGTTCCGCGACAACGTCACGATGAAGTCGGGCGCACGCGTCGGGATCGACAAGAAGGGCGTCGTCACCGTCGCCACCGACATGACCGACATCGGCACCGGCAGCTACACGATCATCGCGCAGACCGCGGCAGAGATGATGGGTGTGCCGATGGACAAGGTCATCGTCCTGCTCGGCGACAGCAGTTTCCCGGCTTCGTCGGGCTCCGGCGGCCAGTGGGGCGGCAACAGCTCGACCGCGGGCGTCTACGCGGCGTGCATGGCGCTGCGCGAGCGGGTCGCGCAGAAACTGGGCTTCAACTCGACCGACGTCGTGTTCGAGGACGGCAAGGTGAAGTCGGGCAACCGCAGCGTGTCGCTGTCGGAAGCTGCTGGCGATGCCGGCATCTCGGCGGAGGATTCGATCGAGTTCGGCGACCTCACCAAGACGTACGCGCAGGCCACGTTCGGCGCGCATTTCGTCGAGGTCGGCGTCGACTCGGCAACCGGCGAGATCCGCGTCCGCCGCATGAGCGGCGCGTTCGCCGCCGGTCGTATCCTCAACCCGAAATCGGCCCGCAGCCAGGTGATCGGTGCGATGACGATGGGCGTCGGTGCCGCGCTGATGGAAGACGCGATCGTCGACACGCGGTTCGGCTATTTCGTCAACCACGACCTCGCCGAATATCATGTGCCCGCACATGCCGACATTCCGATGCAGGACGTGTTCTTCATGGACGAACTCGACGAGAAGTCCTCGCCGATGAAGGCCAAGGGCATCGGCGAACTCGGCCTGTGCGGCGTCGGTGCGGCGATCGCCAACGCGGTCTACAACGCATGCGGCGTCCGCATCCGCGAATACCCGCTGACGCTCGACAAGGTCATCGGCAAGATGGCCTGATACCCTGCCCTCCACCCCGCCGTATCGAGGGCCGGGGTGGAGGGCAAAACCGGCTCTGGCGCGCGCGAATAGGTTGCGCTAGAAAACTGGCATGACCGTACCCGCCATTCTACAAAACCTGCGCCTGCCCGTCATCGGCTCGCCGCTGTTCATCATTTCCGGCCCCGATCTGGTGATCGCGCAGTGCAAGGCGGGTATCGTAGGTTCGTTCCCCGCGCTCAACGCGCGGCCTCAGGCGATGCTCGACGAGTGGCTGCACCGGATCACCGAGGAACTGAGCGCGCATAACCGCGCCAATCCCGATCGCCCGGCGGCGCCCTTTGCGGTCAACCAGATCGTCCACAAATCCAACGACCGGCTCGAAAGCGACCTCGCGACGTGCGCGAAGTGGCAGGTGCCGATCGTCATCACCTCGCTCGGCGCGCGCGAGGATCTCAACACCGCGGTACACGGCTGGGGCGGCATCACGCTCCACGACGTGATCGACGACCGGTTCGCGCGGAAAGCGATCGAAAAGGGCGCCGACGGCTTGATCGCAGTCGCGGCCGGTGCTGGCGGTCATGCGGGTCGGCTGTCACCGTTCGCGATCATCCAGGAAATCCGCCAATGGTTCGACGGCCCGCTCGCGCTGTCGGGCTCGATCGCAACCGGCGACGCCGTCCTCGCCGCGCAGGCGATGGGTGCGGACTTCGGCTATATCGGTTCGCCGTTCATCGCGACCACCGAGGCGAACGCGGACCAGGCGTACAAGGACGGCATCGTCGCCGGCAAAGCCTCAGATATCATCTATTCCAACCTCTTCACCGGCGTGCACGGGAATTACCTGCGCGCGTCGATCCAGGCGGCCGGGATGGACCCGGACAACCTGCCCGAGGGCGACCTCACGACGATGGACTTCGGCGGCGGCAACGGTTCCAAACCCAAGGCGTGGAAGGACATCTGGGGCTCGGGCCAGGGCATCGGCGCGGTCACCGAGGTCGAGAGCGTTGCCGATCGCGTCGATCGTCTCGAACGCGAATACCGCGCAGCGCGGGCCCGTCTTTCGCTCTGACGGACCCGGCAACGACCGATCTGAGCTCGCTCAGAACAGACGTTTGAGCAAGCCGACATTCGTCTTGCCCAGCTCGACCACCTCGTCGCCGCGCCCGCTGATGATCGCCTTCGCCATATAGAGCGTGAAGCCCTTCATCTGCTCCAACGTAATCTTGGGCGGCATCGACAATTCGGTGCGCGCGGTGACGGCGTCGAGCAACGCCGGCCCCGGATGCGCGAGCACTTCCCGGATGCTGGCCTCGACATCCCCCGGATCGGTAACGCGCACGCCGTGGATCCCGATCGCCCGCGCCATCGCCGCAAAGTCGGGGTTGTCGAGCGCGACGCCGGTCTCGACCAGGCCCGCCGCCTTCATCTCCATCTCGACGAACCCGAGCGTGCCGTTGTTGAAGACGATGATCTTCACCGGCAGACCAAGTTGGCGCACGGTCAGCAACTCGCCCATAAGCATCGCCAGCCCGCCATCGCCCGACAACGTCATGACCTGCCGCTCCGGGTACGCCGCCTGCACGCCGATCGCCTGCGGCAGCGCGTTCGCCATCGATCCGTGGTTGAACGATCCGATCAACCGGCGCCGACCGTTCATCTTCAGGTAGCGCGCAGCCCATACGGTCGGCGTGCCGACATCGCAGGCGAAGACAGTATCGTCCGCCGCCTGCTCGCTGAGGACACGGGCGACATGCTGCGGATGGATGACGCCACTGCCGGGCGTCCCGTTGGCAAGATCGTCCAGCCCCTTGCGGGACTCGGCGTAATTCTCGATCGCTGATTTTAGGAAGCTGCCATCGCGCCCGGTCTTCACGCGCGGGATCAGCGCCGCAAGAGTAGCGCAGACATCGCCGACCAGCCCGATATCGATCGCCGTCCGCCGACCGAGGTTCTCCGGGATCAGGTCGATCTGTGCGACCTTCGCCTTCTCCGGATAAAATTGCCGATACGGGAAATCCGTGCCGAGCATCAGCAGCACGTCGCACGCCATCATCGCGTCGTAGCCGCTCGCAAAGCCGATCAGCCCGGTCATGCCGACGTCATAGGGGTTGTCGTATTCGACGAACTCCTTGCCCCCCAGCGCGTGGACGATTGGCGCCTGAAGCACGCCAGCGAGCGTGACGAGCTCGGAATGCGCGGTGCGGCACCCCCGCCCTGCCAGGATCGTCACCTTCTGCGCACCGTTCAACAGCGCAGCGAGTTCGGCGATGTCCGCCTCCGCCGGTATCGTCACCGAAGGCGGCGGCAAGAGTGCGCCCTTCGACCGCGCCAGCGTGCCCGTCGTCGACCGAAGCGCTACATCGCCCGGCATCGCGACGACCGAAACACCGCGATGCCCGACCGCCGCCCGGATCGCCGTCTCCAACGTTCGCGGCATCTGGTCGGCATCGGAGATCGTCTCGCAATAGACGCTGCATTCGCGGAACAGCGCTTCCGGGCGCGTCTCCTGGAAATAGTTCGAGCCGACCTCGCCGCTCGGTACCTGTGCCGCGATCGCCAGCACGGGCACGCGCGTCCGGTTGCAGTCGTAGAGTCCGTTGATCAGGTGCATGTTGCCGGGACCGCAGGATCCGGCGCATACCGCCAGCTTACCGGTAAGTTGCGCCTCCGCACCCGCCGCAAAGGCCGCAGCCTCCTCGTTGCGAACATGGATCCACTCGATCTTGCCCTGCCGTCGCAGACTGTCGGTCAGGCCGTTGAGGCTGTCGCCAACGACACCGTAGATCCGCTCTACGCCCGCCAGGTGCAGCGTCTCGGCAAACAGGTCGGCGATGATGGTCTTGGACATGAGCAACTCCGGCAGTGATGGCGACCTAACTCGGCTAGCGAGACGGTAGAGGACAAACGCGTTCTGGTACGATTGGGATGCACGGAATGCAGGTGCATCATCCCCCAGCCGCGAACGTCCGACGTGTTCGACTTCAAGTATGATAAATCCCGGTAGCGCGCCGCGTCATGCAAACCTAAAGACGAGGGCTCTGGTGCTGGGCAATCCGACCGGTCGATCAATCGTCCGGCGGAGACGCTCGACGCGGTGGCGGTATAAGGGGGGATGGCGTGGACGAGGCGATGATCGGTCGACGTGCGGCGTTGCTGGGGGGCGTTGCTCTGGCCGCTGGCTGCACGAACAACGGTCGGCTGGCTGGATTGCCCGCAGCATCGCCGTTCGTCACGGTCGACGGAACCCATTTTCGGCGTGGCGGCGAGCTCTACCGCTATGCTGGCGCCAACATCTGGTACGGCGCGTGGCTCGGCGCGGAGACCGCATACGGCAACCGCGCGCGTCTCGGCCGTGAACTCGACCGCTTGAAGGCGCTCGGCGTGCGCAACCTCCGCATCCTCGGGTCGGCGGAACTCTCGCCGCTGAAGAACTCTATTACGCCCGGCTTCCGCGACAAGACCGCGACTTATAACGAAGACTTGCTCAAGGGCCTCGACTGGACGCTCGCCGAGATGGCGAAGCGCGACATGACCGGGGTGATCTACCTGGCCAACTTCTGGGAATGGTCGGGCGGAATGATGACCTATTTGTCGTGGGTCAACGGCGGCAAGTTCATCAACATGAACGACCCCGCGCATCCGTGGCCCGCGTTCGCCGACTGGAACACCGCGTTCTATGCCAACGGCCAGGCGCAGGCGATGTACCGCGACTATATCCGCGCGATCGTCTCGCGGACCAACACCGTGACGGGCGTCGCCTACGCCGCGGATCCGACGATCATGGCGTGGCAGTTGGCGAACGAGCCACGCCCCGCCGGTGGCGCCGTGGTGGCCATACCCAACCTGCCTGCTTTCTACCGCTGGATCGACGAGACCGCGCGGTACATCAAGACGCTCGATCCCAACCACCTCGTCTCGACCGGTTCGGAGGGGCTCAAGGGTTCGATCGAGCGCGAGGACGTCGTGCTCGCCGCGCACCGTTCTCCGTCGATCGATTACCTCACGACGCATATCTGGCCCAACAACTGGACCTGGATGGACGCGGGTGATCTCGCCGGTACCTATGACGCGGGCGCGGCCAAGGTCGCCGGCTATATCGACGCGCATATCCGGCTCGCCACGACGCTCGGCAAGCCGCTGGTGATCGAGGAGTTCGGCTATCCGCGCGACGGGAAGACCGCCTATGATCCGACCATCACGACGGTCTATAAGGATCGCTTCTATCGCCAGATCTATGCGGCGATCGAAGCCAATGCGAGGTCCGGCGGACCACTCACGGGCTCGAACTTCTGGGCGTGGAACGGCGAGGCGCGGACACCGCATGCCGACCACCGGTTCCAGCGCGGCGACCTCGGCTATATGGGTGACCCGCCGCACGAGCCGCAGGGTTGGTACGGCGTGTTCGACAGCGACGCCTCGACGCAAAACGTGATCCGGGCGCATGCCGCAGCAATGGCGGCGCTCTGATGCCGGCCGTGTCGGATCGAACTGGAGCACATGGTATGCGTACGGTTCTGGGCCTGCTCGGTGCAGCGCTGCTGTCGACATCGGCGGTCGCGACGCCGATCACCGTCACCGCGGTATCGAGCAAGCCCGGTGCCGCGCTTCCGATGCATATCGGCGGCCGGGTCGAGCGGACGCCGGACGGCTATCGACGCCAATGGCCGGGCACCTATTTCGAGACGAATTTTCGGGGCGCAGGCATCCTGCTGAAGATCGGCGACGGGGATGTCATCCTGCTTATCACGGTGGACGGTCCTCCCCGACGACGCTCTTCAAGCCCAAGCCAGGCCTCTACCGCGTCACCGGCCTCGCCGACGGGCGCCACGCAATACGCGTCGACGTCGTCAGCGAGAGCCAGGCCGCACCGACCGTCTTCGGCGGATTTTACGCGGCGTCCGGGACGCGCCCGTTGCCCGCCCCCGCCCGAGCGCGGCAGATCGAGTTTATCGGCGATTCCCACACCGTCGGCTATGGCAACGTCTCGACCAAGCGCGACTGCACCGAAGCGGAGGTGTGGGCGACCACCGATACCTCGCAAGCCATGCCGGCGCTCGCGGCGAGGCGGTACGGCGCGGACTATCAGGTCAACACCATCTCTGGCCGCGGGATCGTCCGCAATTACAATGGCATGGCGGCCGACACGCTTCCCGTTGCCTATCCCTTCACGCTGTTCGACAAGGCGACGCGCTACGTCGACCCGGCGTGGCACCCGCGTCTGTTCGTGATCGCGCTCGGCACCAACGACTTCACCACGCCGCTCCATCCCGGCGAGCCGTGGAAGACGCGCGAGGCGCTCCATGCCGATTACGAGCTGCGTTATGTCGACTTCGTCAAACGCCTCCGCGCCCGCGATCCGGACGCACATGTCGTCCTGTGGGCAACCGACATGGCCGGGGGCGAGATCGCGGCGGAAGTCGGCAAGGTCGCCGCGCGTTTGAAGGCGGAAGGGCAGCGCAATATCGCGTTCGTGCCCGTCACGGGGCTCGCGTTCACGGGATGCCATTCGCATCCGTCGACCGCCGACGATGCGCGGATCACGACCGCCCTGTCGGGCTATATCGACGCGCATCCCGAGATGTGGGCGCAGCGATAGCCAGCGTACCGCAATGCAGTCGTGGCGAGCCTCGACTACATCCTTGGCCGCAATCCGCTCGACCGGTCCTACGTCACCGGCATCGGCACGCGTCCGATGCAGCACCCGCACCACCGCTTCTGGGCCGCCGCGGCGGACGGACGCTATCCGGCCCCCCCCCCACCGGCCCGATGAAGGGGTGCGCACCACAAACGTGGTGGACCGACGATTACCGCGCGTTCACCGTCAACGAAGTGGCGATCAACTGGAACGCCCCGCTCGTCTGGCCCGCCGCGTTCCTGGACGCAACGCGACGACGATAGGTCGACGGATCGCCAAGATCGTTACGCGATCGTCGATTGCCCGCGTCGGAACGTCACGCTACACCTTGCCCGTCGGCCCGTTCTCGGATGGGTCGGCATGATCGCACCGGTGCTCCGCGAGGAGCTTAATAGGGAACGCGGTGAGGGTGGCTTCGTCCACCTGATGCCGAGGCTGTCCCTGCAACTGTAAGCGGCGAGCGTGATGCACGTGCGTGGTCGGGCAAAGTCCCCGGCCACCAGCCACTGGACCGATCGGTCTGGGAAGGTTGTGCATCGGGCGTTGACCCGTGAGCCAGGAGACCTGCCGGCGTGTGGTCGCTCTTGCCTAGTCCAGGGGATGGCCGAGGCACGGTACTCCGTCTGAGCGACGATGTGTGCGGTGGGGACCGCATGGGCAGGCGTGCCGGTCGCGATGGCGTCCGTCGGGCACGACTGGTCCCGTTCGCTTGGACGTGCTCGGGCAATCCGCTCGTGGCGCGCTCGCCGGCGCACGTTCGAGCCTCGTGCTCGGTGACAGGCCCCTGCCGGTTCGTCCGACGCCTCGGGGGCTTTTATATGTCGTTTCCATCACCGTGCGCCGCGTTTGCCGCGTCGTTGCTCGTCACCTTTCTACCATCCCTGGCCAGCGCGCAGGTTGGGGAGGATCGCTCGGCGGGTAACGCCGACGATATCCTCGTCACTGGCCGCCATCAGGCCGACCTTACGGTTCCGAACTCGACCGGCAGCCGCCTGAACCTGTCGCCGCTCGAAACGCCGGCAACGCTGTCGACGATCGACGGCAACACGATCCGGGCGCGCGGCGACGTGTCCGTGAACGACGCGACGAGCCGCGCGCCCGGCATCACCAGCGTCGCCAATCTCGGCAATGGTGGCACGGCGCTCGCCGCGCGCGGGTTCAGCGGTCAGGGTTCGGTGTTGCAACTGATCGACGGTATCCGCCTCTTTCCTGCGGCCGGCACGATCACCTTTCCGAGCGATCCGTGGATGGTCGAGCGGATCGACGTGCTCAGCGGTCCGGCTTCCGTCCTGTACGGGCAAGGTGCGCTAGGCGGCGCGGTCAACGTGCTGATGCGCAAGCCGAATACACGGCACACCGATGTGGACGGCGAGATCGGCTATGGATCGCAGGACAGTTTCCACGTCGCTGCCGGTGCCGGTGGACCGCTCGACGAGCATCTCTCCTACCGTGTCGATGGCAGCTACAGGCGGTCCGACGGATATGTCGATCGCGGGCAGTCGCGCAGCTACGCGCTGTCGGGGACGTTGCGCTGGGCACCGACCGATCGGCTCGTCGTCACGGTGCGCGATGATTATGGCAACCAGAACCCGATGCGCTATTTCGGCACGCCGCTGATCGACGGACGGCTCGACCACGACAATCGCGACCGCAACTACAACACGCGCGACGGCCATGTCCGCTACCGCGACAACCGGACCAGCCTCCAGATCGATTGGCAGCCGAGCGAGACGCTCACCGTCAGCAACCAAGCCTATCGGCTCACCTCCAAGCGCGAGTGGCTCAACCTCGAAAGCTATTGCTGGCTGGCGGCGGACGGCTTCTGCCCCAATGGCGCGAATGACGTGCGCGCCACGCCCGGGGGCATTTATCGCACCGACATGACCGGGATCGTTCACGATCAGACGCAATGGGGCGACCAGGGTGGCGTTACGCTCAAGACGCGGATCGCGGACGGCGTGACCAACGATGTCGTCGCGGGGTTCGATGTGAACCTCGTCAAGCTCACCTATTCGCACAATTTCGGCGCCGACCCGCAAGTCTCGGTGGTCGATCCGTTCGTGTTCGATCCTGGCGTGATCGTCGACACCCAGGGGATCGCGCCGCGGTATCGCACGCGGACGAACGAATATGCGATCTTCGCGGAGGACCGGCTGAAGGTTGGCGAGCATGTCTCGATCGTCGGCGGCATTCGCTACGAGTGCGATCGGATACGGCGCTGGACGATCGACTCGACTGTCGCCGTCCCGACCGAAAGCTTCGCGCTCGACAAGCGGCTAGGCAACACGACATGGCGGGTCGGGACGGTGTATCAGCCAGTCCCGACGGTCTCGTTCTATGCGCAATATGCCACCGGGGTCGATCCGCTGGGGACGCTGACGACCTACACCACCGGGCAGGTCCAGTTCAGCAACGCGACGGGCGATCAGGTCGAGGCGGGGGCCAAGGCCGTGTTCCTGGGTGGCCGCGGCACCGCGACGATCGCCGCCTATCGCATCGTCAAGAAAGGACTGTTGTCGCAACTGACGCCGACGAGCCCGATCGAGCAGGTCGGGCAGCGATCCGCGAAGGGTATCGAGGCCGCGGTGTCGCTGGACTTGCCTGCAGGGTTCGGGATCGATGCCAACGGTAGTGTATTGGAGGCGCGGTTCGACGACTTCGTCTCGGGCGAAAGGAGTTTTGCGGGCAACACGCCACCCGACGTCCCCGGGACGACAGCGAACCTATGGCTTAGCTGGACCGCGACACCGGCAGTCCAGGCGCGCGCCGGACTTCGCTATGTCGGGCGAAGATTCTCCGACAACGCCAATGTTTTCCGCATTCCGGGCTATGCGACGGTCGACGCGACGCTGTCCTACGCGGTGACGCCGCGGGTCGTGGTCGACGTGCATGTCTACAATCTGTTCGACAAGGATTATGCGATCAACAGCTACGGCGTGCAGCAATGGGTGCTGGGGCGGCCACGCGCCTTGGACGTGTCGCTTCGTGCCGGTTTCTAACGCCGGCAGGCTCGCGCGCCGGTGGCTGTACCTCGTGCACCGATGGGTCGGCATTGCCAGTTGCCTGTTCTTCGCGATGTGGTTCGGGTCGGGCCTCGTGATGCTGTACGTGCCCTATCCTTCGCTCTCACCAACCGAGACTCTGGCGAGAGCCGAGGCGATCGACTGGTCCGCCGTGACCGTGCCGCCACCGCTCGATGGGGGGCGAATGCCGCAAGAGCAGTTGCTCGAGATGCGCGACGGCGTCCCGGTCTGGCGAAGCCAGGGCTGGGACGACGAGCGGCATACCATTCCCGCAAGCAAGGGCCGGCATCTGGCTCCGGCTGACGCAGCTTATGCCGTCCGCGTCGCAAGCCGTTTCGGGCGAGCACACGTCCTGAATGTCGAGCGGATCATGCGGGATCAGTGGACGGTGTCGGGTGGTTTCGACCGACATCGCCCGCTGTGGAAAGCAACATTTAAGGACGAGGGCGGCACCAATCTCTACGTGTCGTCTTCGACCGGCGGGATCGTCCAGTCGACCGACCGGACCGAGCGGTTCTGGAATTGGCTGGGATCGGTGCCGCACTGGCTGTATCCGACCGTGCTGCGCCAGGACAACGCCGCCTGGCGACAGGTTGTCACGTGGGTTTCGGGGCCGTGTATCGCCGCGGCACTCGCGGGCATCTGGATCGGTATCCTCCGCGCACGCATCGGCACACGCCGGTTCAAGGGTGGGCGGATGACGCCCTATCGCGGGTGGATGCTGTGGCATCATGTCGCGGGGCTGGTCGGCGGCGGTTTCCTGATCGCGTGGATCTTCAGCGGATGGTTGTCGGTCGATCCCTGGCACCTGTTCCGAAGTACGGAACCGGATGCGCGGGCGGTGCGTGCCTACGCTGCCGCTGGCCTGATGCCGGCCGTCTCCCTCGACCGGCTCCGCCATGTCGGTGCGGGAGCCGTCCGCGCGAGGATTACCGACTATGCGGCGACACCCCTCGTGGTGCTCGAGTATCTGGATGGTCGACGTCGGATCCTAGACGCGGCGACGCTCGTGCCGTCCCAACCAAAGCCAAATGCGATCGTTGTCGCCGCACGGGTGCTCGTCGCTAGCACGCAGCCGGTCGCGATCGACCGGTTGACCGAGGCCGACGCATATTGGTACGATTCCGGTGGTCTCCCTCGCCTGCCGATGCTCCGATTGCGCTTCGACGATCCCGCCGCGACGTGGCTGTATATCGACCCCGCGACCGGCGACGTGCTGGCCAGGATCGATCGACGCAGGCGGACATACCGCTGGGCGTTCGACCTGCTGCACAAATGGGATCTGACCATACTGACGCGGCACCGGCCGGCGTGGGACCTGCTGATCTGGCTGTTCTCGCTGGTTGGCTTGGTGACGTCGGTCAGCGGCATCTGGCTCGGCTGGAAGCGGTTGAGACGCTTCTGATCCAGGCTTTAACGGGACGTTTCGTCCACGTGACAGCGCCACCGCGAGCGCGTAGTCGTGCGTCGTGGCAGCACTCCGTCGCCTTCTCTTGAACCATCGCCAGCTGGCGGCTTGGGTGCTTGCGTGCGCGCTGGTGATGAAAATCCTGGTGCCCGCCGGGTTCATGCCGGTCGTCTCCGGGGGGCGCGTGACGATCGAGATCTGCGGCGGCATCGCGCCCGCGCAGAAAGTGATGGCACCGATGATGGCGATGCCGATGCCGGGCATGGCGCATCATCCGGGCAAGTCCGATCATCAGGAGCGGGAAATGCCCTGCGCCTTTTCCGGCCTGACCGCGCCGTCGCTGGCAGCGGTCGATCCGGTGCTGCTGGCGATCGCAATCGCGTTCATCGTCGGCCTCGTCTTCCGCGTGAGAACCGCGGTACCGATCACCGCGCGAGCCTATCTTCGGCCACCCTTACGAGGCCCCCCGCCCTTCCCCGCCGCGTGATCCGTCGGTCTTCGGACCGCGCGCGATCACGATGCTTCGACTGGTCCACCACGTCGGCGGACCGGTTTCGACACGCGCGGCAAGTCCGCGGGGATGACGGTATCCGATCCGCACCTCGATGTGCGGACGGGTCCAGCAGGGATTCACATGTTCAAAACCATAGTCTTCGCGTCGGCATCGATCGTCGCGTTCTCGGGGACCGCCCACGCGTCTGACAAGGACGAAGCGATCGACAAGAAGGCCGAGATCGTCGTCACCGGCCAGCGCGACCAGCTGAAGCTCGATCGCAAATCGGATACCGGCAGCCGGCTCGGCCTGTCGGTGCGCGAGACACCCGCGACCGTCGAGACGCTGACGCAGGCGGACATGCAGGTGCAGGGGCTGCGCACCGCGCGCGAGGCCTTCAACAGCGTCGTCGGCGCGATCGCTGGCAACGTCCCCGGCAACCCCGCGGTCGTGACGTTGCGCGGGTTTTCGGGCGGCGCCGTCTCGATCCTGCAGGACGGCGTCCGTATTTCTACCTCGACCGTGGTCCAGCGCGATACCAATGTGTGGCATTTCGACCGGATCGAAGTGATCAAGGGGCCAGCCTCGGTGCTCTACGGCGAAGGCGCGCTGGCTGGCGTCATCAACAAGGTCACCCGCAAGCCGACGTTCGACGGCGACCACCTCGATGGATTGCTGAGCGTCGGCAGCTTCGACACGGTGACCGCAGCCAGCGGCGTAAACCTGAAACTGTCGGACACCGTCGCAGTCCGCGCGGACGCGAGCTACATGCATTCCGCCAGCCTGTACGACGTCGACGACAATGCGACGCGCTCGGTCGGCCTGACGGGCAGCATCCTGTTCAAGCCGTCGGCCGACCTGAGCCTGCTCTTCGCCGTCGACCATTACGAGGACCGATACGACAGCAGCTATCAAGGGCTGCCGTTCGTCTCCGCCGCCGTCGCGCGCGATCCGAGTGACGCATTGCGTAGCCAGAACGGCATGGTGCTCGACAAGGCACTGCGCCGTCGCAACTATAATCCGTACGGTGCCTATTCCGGCGCACGCGACACGACGCTGCGGTCGCGGATCGATTATGCGATCGGCGGCGGCTGGTCGGTAGCGAACGACATCACCTGGTATCACGCCAAGCGCGACTTCGTGCTGAGCGGCGATCAGAACTTCACCGCCCCCACAGCCGCCTTCCCCAATGGCAGCTTCGCGCGGTCGGTCCAGCGGATCTACCACGACCACAAGTTCTGGAACGAGCGGCTGGTGATCACCAACGACAGCGTGATCGCAGGACTGCGCAACCGGTTCAGCCTGGGCGGCGAATATAACGACACGAACTTCGTCAACCCGCGCCAGCAAAGCCCGGTCGGTGGCAATGCGGCTGTGCGGATCGCGAACGTCGATCCGTTCGCGCCAATCGTCGGCGTCTTCCCGACCAGCGATGCCGCCTATTCGACGACCAACGTCGTTTATGACTCGAAGCTCAAGACGGCGTCGGTGTTCGCCGAGGATGCGCTCAACCTGACCCCGGGCTGGCTGCTGGTCGGCGGTGCGCGGTACGATCACATCGACCTGACCCGCGTCATCACCAACCTCAACGCGAACGGCGCGGTCACGCGGGGCACGCCGACCTATGATCCGTTCTCGTGGCGTATCGGTACCACCTACGACCTTACGCCGGGCATCACCTTGTACGGCCAATACACGACCGCGGTCACGCCGGTATCCTCGATCCTGCTCCAGTCGATCGTCAACACGACCTACAAGCTGACGAAGGGCCGCTCGTACGAGGTCGGTTTCAAGGCCTCCGCGTTCGCCAAGCGGGTGACGATGACCGGCGCCGCATACCGGATCGAGCAGACCAACATCCTCACGCGCGATCCGAACAATCCGCAGCAAGCCATTCAAGGCGGCGAGCAATCGTCCCAAGGCGTCGAGCTCAACATCGGCGCGGCGGTGACCAACGCGCTCTCGCTATCGGCGGGCGCTGCCTACACCGATGCGCAATATGATCAATTAAGCGAACTGATCGCCGGCGCCCGCATCGACCGCGCCGGCAACCGGCCGATCAACACGCCATCGACCACCGTCAGCGGCTCGGCGCTCTATACGATCAAGGCAATTCCGGTGACTCTCGGCGGGTTCGTACGGCACGTGTCCGGCTTCTACACCGACACCGCCAACAGCTATTTCGTCCGCAGGCATACGACAATCGATGCGTCGATCAGTTATCAGGTCGCACCGCAGGCCTCGGTTTCGGTCCGCGGCCGCAACCTGACCGACGCGTTCTACGGCGAGTATTCGGGCTACCCGACGACCAACGTCTATATCGGCGCGCCACGCAGTGTCGAAATCGCGCTTTCCACGCATTTCTGAGCAGGGGTTTCCAGATGGCATTCACCGGTTCGGTCGATCCGAAAGCATACCGCGCGCTGTGGCGCTGGCACTTCTATGCAGGCCTGATCGTCGCCCCCTTCCTGCTGATCCTCGCCGTCACGGGCTCGATCTATCTGTTCAACGACGAGATCGATGATGCGCTGTATCCGGCGCAGCGCTTCGTCGCGGTCCATGCAACGCAGGTGCCGCCGTCGCGGATGATCGATGCCGCGCTGAAGGCTCATCCGGGGGCTGCAACCCGGATCGACCTGCCGGGCGCGCCCAACCGCTCGGCGGTCGTCTTCGTCATCCCCGATCACGGCGAGCCGCTCCGCGTGGCCGTCGATCCGGGAACGGGCCGCGTGCTCGGCTCGACTATCTACGCCCGCACGCTGGTAGGGTTCGCCGACGAGATGCACGGATCGCTGACGCTCGGCACGGTCGGCGATCGGATCGTCGAGCTTGCCGCCTGCTGGGCGCTCGTCCTGATCGTGACCGGAGTGTATCTGTGGTGGCCGCGCGGTCGCGGTGGGTTCGGGGGTATCCTCTATCCCAGGCTCGGTGCGAGAGGGCGCCTGTTCTGGCGCGACCTGCACGCGGTGATCGGCGTCTGGTCCGTCGCGTTCATCGCGTTCCTGCTGCTGACCGGCCTCCCCTGGGCCGGCATCCAGGGCGACCTGCTCAACCGCGGCACCGCGGCGCTCGGCATCGGCTACCCGGCATCGAACCGCACCCACAATGCCCCGGCGAGCGTGCCGATGAAGACCGCGCTCGGCGAAGCACAGTGGACGATGGAACTCGCGCCCATGCCAACATCGACGGCAGCTTCCGAGCATGCCGGTCATTCTGGCCACGAGATGACCATGGCCGTCCGCGACGATGCAGCGGTGGCCGGGATCGACCGGATCGCAAACTCGGTGACGCGCAATCACCACGTCGCGGGTGCGTATCGCCTGTTCCTGCCGAGCGGACCGACCGGCGTCTATACGGCCTACACCTATCCCGATCAGCCGCAGGGGCAGCGTACACTGTATTTCGATCGCTGGACCGGCGCCCTGATCCGCGAGGTCGGCTACCCCGATTATGGCTGGGCGGCGAAGGCGATCGAGCTCGGCGTCCAGCTGCACATGGGCAATTACTTCGGACTCGCGAACCAACTCGTGATGTTGGCGACGTGCATCGCGATCGTGCTGCTCGTGATCAGCGGCGTCGTGATGTGGTGGAAGCGCCGCCCGACGGGCCGCCTCGCCGCGCCAGCGCGCGTCTCCCCGACGAGGATCAAGGGCGCCATCGCCATCCTGATTCTCGCCGGGATACTATTCCCGATCCTGGGCATGTCGGTGATCGTGATCTTCCTGATCGACCGGTTGGTCCTGCTCGTTGCCGTGAAGCGGTAGCGGAACGATCGAGGATAGCTGCGGCACGCTATGCGCCACGGCCGCGAAACAATCGGTGGCGGACGTACCGTGTCCCCGCGTGCGAGGGATGCCGATTACGACGCGTGCCTGCGGCAGCCTAACCACTTCCAGCAACAGCATACCGCTGCCGACCGTCCCGACTGACAGTATCCCCCTGCTCTTTACGTCAACGTCATCTACACGCTCACGTAACAGGCCCCAGTCACGCCCACGACTGCTACTCTACTGCAATAGTTGTAAATTAATGATCAATTAAGCATACATTTATCTTTTAATTGATCTTAGTAACATACATAGATCAAGTATGGTGGAATAGGCCAAGCGTTGCGAACGTCGCGACGGACCGTTTCAGCCCCATGACGCCTGTTTGCATACAGATTCTTGAGACCCGATCATAATCGGGCTCCAGTGTCTTCGAAGGCTTCGTCCTTGCTTCGGACGCTCTCCCCACATTCATTGAACATGGCTCCCGCTGCTGCGGATGGGAGACCCGTGCCTTCCATCCGCGGTGACTTTCGAGGTGTTCATGTACAAGTCGACCCTTTGGGCGGCCGCGCTTGCGGCTGTGAGCCCGGCTGCCTTGCTGATTTCGACGCAATCGGCGCAGGCGCAGGTGCCCGTCGGCGCTGGTGGACAGCTACAGCAGATCCCGCCCGTACCGTTGAACGAGACGCCCGCACCCGACTTCGGCTTCGAGCACAAGACGCCCGTCGTCGTTGCCGCGACCGGTGGCCCGAAGACGCTCGTGCGGTCGCTGCGCGTGACCGGCGCGACGCTGTTTCCCGAGGCCGACCTGATCGCCGCGTCGCAGTTCACGCCGAACAGCGAGCTCGACCTGTCCGACCTGAAGACGCTCGCCGCGCGGATCACCGCCTATTACACCAGCCGCGGCTACTTCGTCGCGAACGCCTACCTGCCCGCACAGGACGTACGGAGCGGCGCAGTGACGATCGCCGTCATCGAGGCACGCTTCGGCGCGGTCGGCGTTAAGAACGAGTCACGACTTTCCGACAGCGTCGCGAACGGCATCCTTGCCGGGCTCGACGTTGGCGATCCGGTCGCGGTCGCGCCGCTCGAGCGCCGCTTGCTGATGCTGTCGGACCTGCCCGGCGTGCGCGTATCATCGACGCTGAGCCCCGGCACCGCGGTCGGTACGTCGGACCTGCTGGTCGCGATCACCCCCGGCCAGAGCATCACCGGCAGTGTCGAGGCCGACAACGCCGGCAACCGCTACACCGGCGCCTACCGCGTCGGCGGCGTGGTCAACTGGAACAACCCGACCGGCTCGGGCGACGTGCTGAGCCTGCGCGCGCTGACCTCGTTCTCGGGGCTGGCCTATGGTCGCGCGTCGTACCAGGCACCGATCGGGCAGGTCACGCTCGGCGTCGCGTTCGCGCATCTCGAATATTCGCTCGGCAAGGAATTTGACAGCCTCGACGGCAGCGGCAACGCCGACGTCGCCAGCGTCTATGCGAGCTATCCGCTGATCCGGTCGCGCGACAACAATCTGTACGTGACGCTCGGTGGCGACGTGAAATGGTTCGAGGACAAGATCGGCATCGTCGACGTCACCACTTTCCGCCGCGCGCAGGTCGTCACCGCAGGACTGAGCGGCGACGAGCACGACACGCTGCTCGGTGGCGGCTGGAGCGCGTATTCACTAAGCTATTCGGTCGGCAATCTCGACATTCGCGGCGCCTATGAGCGCTCGGTCGATGCGCTGACCGCACGCACCGACGGCAGCTACGGGAAAGTGCAGTTCAGCTTCGCGCGATTGCAGACGATCGCCGGGCCGCTGTCGCTGTTCGCCTCCGCCCGCGGGCAGATCGCGTTCAGCAACCTCGATATTTCCGAGAAGATGGAGCTGGGCGGCGCCTATGCGGTGCGCGCCTATCCGGAGGGCGAGGCGTACGGCGACCAGGGCTATGTCGCCACCGCCGAGGCGCGACTGGCCCTGCCGCAGGTCGTGCCGGGTGCGCTTCAGCTGTTCGGGTTCGTCGACGTCGGCGAGGTCGATTACGTCAAGCACCCGTATTTCGACGGATCGAACCACGCGAAGCGCAGCGCATACGGCGCCGGGCTGAGCTGGGCGGGACCGTACGGTATCGCCGCCAAGGCGACCTATGCGCGAAAGCTCGGCGACGAGGACGCGACGTCGGCCCCCGACAAGTCGGGCCGCGCCTGGTTCCAGCTCTCGAAGACGTTCTGAGCGCACCAGCACCCCCCGAAATTCAGCGGCCATCGGCCGCCACCGAGGATACCGCACATGACCCCCATCCCTTCGTCGATCAGAAACACCCGTCGCCCCGCTCCCACCGTCACGCGCATCAAGCGCGGCGGCTTGTTCGGCACGACCGGCCTTGCGCGGTTCGCGTGGCTGATCGGATTCAGCCTCGCGGGCACGGTGGCGGCGCGTCCGGCCGAGGCGCAGACGCTCCCGACCGGCGGTGAGGTCGTCGCGGGCCAGGCAAGCATCGCGACCGGTACCAATTCGCTGACCGTGACGCAGACCAGCGACCGCGCGGCGATCAACTGGCAGTCCTTCTCGATCGGCAAGGGCAAGAGCGTCGTCTTCGAGCAGCCGACCAGCAGCTCGGTTGCGCTGAACCGTGTGCTCGGCTCGGACCCTTCGGTGATCCTCGGCAATCTGTCGGCGAACGGGAAGGTGTTCCTGGTCAACGCGAACGGCATTCTGTTCGGCCAGACGGCCAACGTCAACGTCGGCGGGCTGGTGGCCTCGACGCTGAACATTTCCGACGCTGATTTCCTCGCGGGCAAGAACAGTTTCGCGGGCACGAGCGGCGCGAGCGTGCAGAACGACGGCACGATCACTGCGAAGAACGGCTATGTCGCGTTGCTCGGCGCGAACGTCGGTAACGGCGGCACGATCAAGGCGAATTTCGGCACGGTCGTGCTGGCGGGCGGCGAGGCGATCACGCTCGACGTTGCGGGCGACGGGCTGCTCAACGTCGCGGTCGACAAGGGTGCGGTCGGCGCGCTGGTCCGCAATGGCGGGCTGATTCGCGCCGACGGCGGCAAGGTCGTGATGACCGCGCAAGGGGCTGGCGATCTGCTCCACACCGCGGTCAACAACACCGGCATCGTCGAGGCACGCACGTTGCAGAACCGCGGCGGCACGATCATGCTGCTCGGCGACATGAAGACCGGCACGGTCGGCCTGGCCGGTACGCTCGACGCCAGCGCGCCGGTCGGCGGCAATGGCGGCTTCATCGAGACGTCGGCGGCGACCGTCAACGTTGCGGACAGCGCCAAGGTGTCGACCTTCGCGCGGTCCGGCGCGACGGGCATGTGGCTGATCGATCCGCAGGATTACGTTATCGGCGCGGGCGGCAACATCTCGGGCGCGACGCTGTCGGCGCAGCTCGTGACGACCAGCATCACGATCAGCACGATCCCCGCGGCGGGCGACACGACCACCGGCAATGGCGACATCTTCGTCAACGACGCGGTAGCCTGGACCGCGTCGGGCGTGCCGACCACGCTGACGATGAACGCGTTTCGCGACGTCAACATCAACGCGCCGATCACCGCGACCAACGGCAACATCGTCGCCTGCTGCGGTCGCGACGTGAACGTCAACGCGGACCTGACCACCACCAACGGCAGCATCCTGCTCAACGCCGGGCGGAACGTGCAGGTGTTTCACGCGATCACGACAACCGACGGCAACATCGCCTTGTGCGCCGGCCATGACGTGATGATCGATGCGGCGGTCACGCTGACTCGCGGCACGACAATTCCGGCGCAGAGCCTCGGCCTGCCGGTAGGCCTCACGCTGATCGCTGGGTCGGACGGCACCGGGCCGGGCGTCAACGGCGGCACGATCGTGTTCTCCGCGCTGTCGCCACCGACCACCGTCACCGCGGCGCCGGTGTCGATCAACTACAACCCGGTCTCTTACACCACGCCGACCGACTTCTCGACCGAGTTCGTCCTGACCGAGGGCGCCGCGATCACCCAGCGGATGCTGTTGTTCCCGACCGCGCAGAAGGTCGCCGACGGCACCAATGCGGCGGTGCTGAGCGGGTTCAACACCAACGGCACCTCGGGGACGCCGACCGGCGTATCGCTGGTCGCCGGCCCGAATGCGACCGCGACGTTCGACAGCACTGGCGAAGGCACGGGCATCGGCGTCAGCTTCAGCGGCTACACGCTGACCGGCGCGAACGCGAACCAATATGCGCTGGCGAGTTCGTGCTGCGTCGCCGGGTTCCGGACGACCGGGACGATCACGGCTGCGGCACCTGCTCCAGCACCAGCGCCTGCTCCAGCACCGGCGCCGGCGCCTGCTCCAGCACCGGCGCCCGCTCCAGCACCGGCGCCCGCTCCAGCACCGGCGCCTGCTCCAGCACCGGCGCCCGCTCCAGCACCGGCGCCTGCTCCAGCACCGGCGCCTGCTCCAGCACCGGCGCCTGCTCCAGCACCGGCGCCTGCTCCAGCACCGGCGCCCGCTCCAGCACCGGCGCCCGCTCCGGCACCGGCGCCCGCTCCAGCACCGGCGCCCGCTCCGGCACCAGCGCCCGCTCCGGCACCGGCGCCTGCTCCGGCACCAGCGCCCGCTCCAGCACCGGCGCCTGCACCGGCACCGGCGCCTGCCCCGGCACCAGCGCCCGCTCCGGCACCAGCGCCCGCTCCGGCACCAGCACCAGCGCCTGCCCCGGCACCAGCGCCTGCTCCAGCACCAGCGCCTGCTCCGGCCCCGGCTCCAGCTCCGGCTCCAGCTCCGGCTCCTGCGCCTGCCCCGGCACCAGCGCCCGCCCCTGCACCAGCGCCTGCTCCGGCACCGGCACCGGCACCGGCACCAACGCCGACGCCTCCGCCAGTACTCGCGCCGCCCCCAACCGCGACACCGCCCGTTACCCCGGTTCCGAACCTACCGAATGCTACGCGGCCGTTTCTGGAGGTTCCGCCGGTGACGGTGCGTATCCCGACGCCGCCGACGATCGAGGTCGTCGAGGGTGGCGTGACGTATCCGACGCCAGAACGGCCCGGCACCGTGATCGTAGAAACACCCGAAACGCCGCAGGTCGTGCAACCGGTCGTCGAACGCCCGTTCGTGCAGCCTACGCCGCCCAATACGCCAGCCGTGCCCAATTATCCGCGGAAGCAGGCGCGTCATTGAGATGATCGGGACCGCGCGGCGCGGCGTCTCGGCGCCCGCTCGCTGGTTTTCGCGCTGGCAGGCACTGCTCGGCTGGGGCATCGTTGCAAGCGGCGCGGCGGCACCGGGCATCGCGGGGTCCCCCGTGCCGGCTGCTATTGTCGCGACCGCCTCGCCGGACGATGCCGGCCGCTTCGGCGGCGTGGCGACGTCCGACGACGTGCGCGACACGGTGAACTGGGTGTCGACGTCGCACGACAATCACGCGCTGCCGTTCGTCGTGATCGACAAGGTGAATGCAGTCGTGCTCGCGTTCGATGGCAGCGGCAATTTACGCGGGCGGGCGCCGGCGTTGCTCGGGATGGCGCGCGGCGACGCCACCGTGCCAGGTATCGGCCAGCGCAAGCTAGCGACGATCACGCCAGCCGAGCGCACCACGCCGGCAGGGCGCTTCCAGGCCTCGCTCGGGCGCGATTTCGAACAGGATATCCTGTGGATCGACTATGATGCTGCGCTGTCGCTGCACCGCGTGATCAAGGGTCGCCGCGTCGACGATCGCGCCGGACGGCTCGCATCGGCGACACCGAGCGACAACCGGATCTCATATGGCTGCGTAAACGTGCCGCCGGGATTTTACGATGGGGTGGTAAAGCCGTTGTTCACCGGCACGGTTGGGATTGTTTATATCTTGCCCGAGACCAAGCCGTTGCGAAGCGTGTTTGCGGTTCCGGTCAGCGAGAAGTAGCGGATCTTGCTAATCCTCCCCCGCCAGGGGGAGGTGGCACCGCAGGTGACGGAGGGGGCGGACACGGAACCGGTGTTGCCCTTTCCTCCCCCTCCGTCTGGCAAAAGCCAGCCACCTCCCCCTAGCGGGGGAGGATTAGGAGGGCCTACTTCACTGGCACCAAGGTCGTTCGCGGTACCATTTCGTCAGAACGTACTTCACGCCCTGCTCGACCGGCATTCCCTGGTGGAGCGACCCCGAGTTCGGCGCGCCATACTCGTCCATGTTGTTCCAGATCACGAGGTTGCCTGCTTTCGGCGCGATCATCACCCCCGCGGTCGGGTAGTTCGTGCGCCCTCCAGCCTCGGGTTCGTTGAGGAAGGTCATCGCCGACCAGGTCCGCTGGCCGCCCATCGTCACCTGATCCAGCCAATAGGGCTGTTCGGTATCGAAGAAGTCGTGATGCGGCTTGAACTCCTGCCCGACCGCGTAACGTTGCCCCTGCAACGCCTCGCCGTAGCGCGGCTCGAGTCCCGTCAGCAGGTCGAGCTTGGTCTCGACCGCGGTCACGGGCGCGGGGCCGGGATAGAGGTAGCACGTCTCGCTGGTGCGGTGCGGAGACACCGGGGCATCGCCGACGACCGGCGACGGCACGCGATTGGCCTCGATCAGCGCGATCACCGCGGCGCATTCGTCGAGCGTGAGAAAATCGCGAACGATATAAAGCTCCATGCCGTTCGCCGGCATCCGGACCGCGCCGGGATAGCACAGGATCCGATCGCGCACCTGCTCGGCAGAGTTCGCCCTGCCAAGCGCTTCGCTTTGACCATCGCGACGATCGGTGGATCGTGCGTACGAATTGGCGCCCAGGCTTTCAATATTAGTCATCAAGTCCGCAATACTCACAAGAATCACGATATGGATTGTGACTTGGATCTATAAAGCAGGTTAAGTTTCGTACAACGTGCATCCTTATCAGACAACCGACGTTTATCCTGTACGACCAACATAGGTTAGGCCGGTTGCGCGACTACATCGCGAACCGCAGCCCTCATGGATGCGCATAAGTCGCACCTACCGAAGAGTTCGGGAACATCCCCCGCTCCGCTGCCGGCGTGAGCCTTGGGTGACGCGATTGAACGACATCGGCGGAGATTATTCATGAACACGAGGTATCTCGTGGGTGCGGGACTGCGGTCCGGCACGCGCGCACCCCTGGCGGATAGACCGCGCTCGACCGCCGCATTCCAGCGCGGCGCTGCCTGCGCGATGGCGACGGCGGTTGCCGCGGAAGCACAGGACCAGCGCGTCTCGCAGCGGATCAAGAACCGGGAGACCGAGCGCTTTCGGTAGCCGCTCGCGGGTCGCGCGCTGAACGCCAGCGCAACCCACCGACGTCCCCCATTCTGCTCTTGCTCGTCCTCGCGCCTCGCGGGGCCAGGATAGTCATGTTCAAAAATCTTCTCGCCGGCGCCGCCGCGGCGTTCCTCGCAGTCATCCCGCAACCCTCGGCCGCGCAGACGGTGGTATTGCCGGGCGCGCTCCTGCTCGCCGGCTACCGCGCGACCTGCGGACCGGTCGACACGATGATCCAGCCGATCAACGACATCGCCGCCGCGTACAAGGGTCGCATCATCCTCCACCCGCGCGTCCTCGACTTGCCGCGCGCACAGCAACTCTTCTGGTACACGCACGAATGCGCGCACCAGATCTTCGGGCCGGGCGAAGCCGCCGCCGATTGCTGGGCGGTACAACAGGGCAAGATCCAGGGCTGGCTCACCGGAGACGAACTGGCGAAGCTCGCGGTAACGATGCGCTACTATCCAGGTGACGCCACGCATACCGACGGTGCAGCGCGGATCGTGGCGATGGACGCTTGCTTCGCACGATAGTCCAGCGATCCCAGCGTATAATAGAAACTCAAGACTGTGGCGCTAGTTCGGTATCGACAACGCAATAACTACCTCCGGCTGATCCAGGTCGTTGACAAGATCCTACCGACGGCTTCTGTATCGTTAGCGTAACGATACGGCCCATTACGGTGTCGGATCGCCTCCGTCTGGATTGCACACGCCATGCCTGGTTCTCTACCCGAGGCGATAGATGGCGGTGCACGATCGCACGGCCCGGACGTTTCCGCCTGCGACCGCGAACCGATCCACCGGCCAGGATCGATCCAGCCGCACGGCCTCGTCCTCGTCGCCGACGCCTGCACCTTCAAGATCATGGCGGGCGCGGGCGACATCGAAAAATTGCTTGCGCCGCATTGGCTCGGCGCGAACCTCGACGATCTTCTCGGCCAGCCCGTCTCAGCGCAACTCGCGGCCAAGCCCAACGCCAGCACGGTTGTGCTCACGCGGGCGGTCGGCACCAAAACGCCGTTCGACGCAATCGCACACCGCATATCGAACACCATCGTCGTCGAACTCGAGCCCGCCCCCCTAGCGATGCCGTCCCCGATCGACGTTCTGGTGGAGATGGAGGAAGCCGCGGCAACGTTCGAACAGGCGTTTGGCTTACGCGAACTGTGCGAGCGCGCGGCGAGAACGTTCCGCCAGTTGACCGGCTTCGACCGGGTGATGCTGTACCGCTTTCTCGACGATGACGCCGGGGTCGTCCTGGCCGAGGACCGCGATCCCGCGCTCGGCAGTTTCCTGAACCAGCATTTCCCGGCGTCCGACATCCCGAAACAGGCGCGCGCGCTGTACGTGCGAAACCGCGTCCGCATCATTCCCGACATCGCCTATGAACCGGCATTGCTACGTCCAGCAGGCGCGACGCCGCTCGACATGAGCGATCTCGCGCTGCGCAGCGTATCGCCGGTCCACCTACAATATCTCGCCAACATGGGCGTCGCGGCGTCGGCGTCGGTGTCGATCGTCCGCGACGGCGCGCTGTGGGGCCTTGTCGCCTGCCACCATCCGACACCGAAGTTCCTACCACTGCATGTCCGCATGGCCTGCCGTGCGCTCGCCGGGAGCCTTGCCCGCCAGATCCGCGCGAAGGAGGATGCGGAGCTCTACCGCGAGCGCATTCGCCTCCGTACCGCGGAGGACGCGGTCGTGCTTCGGCTCGGCAGCGACATATCGCTCGCCGGCTTCTTCGCGACCGCGGGCGACGACATGTGCCGGATGCTGGGCGCCGACAGTTTCGCGGCGGTTCGCGGGACCGAATTGTTCGTCGCCGGCCGCTCGCCGCGCCATGACGACATCCGCGCGGTCGCCGATCATGTCATCGATCTCGGCCGGGCGCTCCCCTTCTCGACGGATCGGCTGTCGGAACAGCTGCCCGCAGCCACCGGTTTCCAGGATCTCGCCAGCGGCGTTCTCGCGGTGACGATGTCGACCGACGAGCCGACGATCCTGATCTGGTTTCGTGCCGAGCAGATCGAGGTGATGAACTGGGCGGGCAACCCGCACAAGGATTTAGGCGTCGATCCTCACATCCCGTTGACACCGCGCGCCTCCTTCGAAAGCTGGAGCGAGGCGGTTCGCGGCCGATCGGTACCGTGGACGTTGTTCGAGATCGAGGCGGCCGGGCGGCTGAAGCGGACGATGTTCGACGCGCGCCAGAACCGTCGCCTGTTCGAGGTGAACCGCGAATTGACCGCGACGATCGCCGACAATGAGAGCCTGTTGCTGCAGAAGGACTATCTCATCAAGGAGGTCCATCACCGCGTCCAGAACAGCCTGCAGCTCGTCTCCGCGTTTCTCGGCCTTCAGGCGCGGGCAGTCGGCGACGACGTGCTGACCGCGCACCTGGCGGAGGCGCAGCGACGGCCGTCAGCGGTCGCGATGGTCCACCGCCGACTGCACTCGGACGAGCACGTCCAGGCGGTCGATCTCGCGCGGTACATCGGCGACCTGTGTACCGAGATCAAATCGACGATGGACAAGTCATGGGGCGGCCAGATCGAACTCGAACTCGCGCCGATCCTGATCTCCACCGACCGCGCGGTCAGCGTCGGACTGATCCTGACCGAGCTGGTGATCAACGCCAACAAATACGCCTATGCCGGCGCATCGGGACCGATCACGATCGCGCTAGAACAGCATCGCAACCGCTTTCGCCTGATCGTCGCCGATCGCGGTCGGGGCAAGGCGAGTTCCGGGACCGGTTCGGGTCGCGGATGCTCATGTCCATGGTCGCGCGGCTGTCCGGCACGATCGAGGAGGCCGACAACGATCCCGGCCTCCGCGTCACCATCGGCGCGCCGATCAACGACGACCTCCCGCACGCCTGATCCGCTACTCGGTCGAGCCCGTATGCATCAGGTGACGCACGTCGTCCGCGACCTGGTTGTTGGCGCCGAGCCGCTCGATCAACTGCGCCTGACGGCTGCCCCGCAGGCCGGCCGTCGTCAGCTGCTTGTCGCGGACATAGGTGTAGACGCCGCTCACCGCGAACGCCTGGACATGCGCGATGTTCGCCTTCTGCGCGCCCTGCGTGGCGACGAAAATGTCGGACTCGAAGAAAGCGCGGCGTGCGAGCGGACTCTCGAAGGCCAGTTCGATCACCGCGATCAGCGCACGCTCGGCCAGCACGAGGTGGTCGACGTTGGGTGCGGGCGGCGCGGGTTCGGCGTTGTCGTAGCGGTCCGGCAAGTGCAGCCGCAGTTTCAATACCGCAGGGTCCGCGGCGAGCGTCCGGGCAAACTCGGTCATGAACGTACCAAACGCGTCCGCATCGTCGCCCGCCGCGCCGAAATGGACGTGGATCCGGTCGAAGCCGTCGTCGCCATTCGGGATCGGATCCGCGATCCGGTCGACCAGCGTGCGCGATCCGCTCGGCAGCGCATAGGCGACAGTGGCGGCGAACATGTTCTGTTCGTCGGCGAACAGGATGTGGCTCGCGGCATTGAACACGTCCTGATCCGCCTTCGAGGCGAAGCCGATCTCGACCCCGCCATCGAGTTCATAGTCCGCAAACGGCGCGATACCGTCGATCACCGGCCAGAGATGCGCGTCCTGCTCGCGGTTCAGATGGTTCTGGACGTACCAGCCCAGTCCCGGAATGCGCGAACACAGCGGACCGTGGACGTCGCGCCAATAGGTCGCGAAGACCTCGTGCGGCACGCGGGGGCGGCGCAGCACCGTCGTGTAGCTGTTGATGACGATGCTGGCATCGCGCTCTGCATAGTCGGTCGTGGTCGAGACTTTGGGCATGGCTGGGTTCCTGATGACGGAAGGGTCGAACGCGCGGAGACAGAATGTGGGGTCCAGACGGGTGCGTTAATTCCCGCACAAAAACCGATCGTTACGCGATGCTCCGGGTCTTCAACCGGTTGACCACCGGCGTGACGAGCACCGCGAGGATGGCGATCGCGGCGGCGACATAGCCGACCGCGCCGAGCCCGAGATGCTGGATCACCGAGCCGCCGATGATCGCGCCTAGACCAATGCCGGCATTGGCCATCGACACGTTGAGCGTCCCGGCCAGTGCCTGCGCGTGGCTCGCCGACTGCATCACGCGGACCTGGCAGATCGGGTAGAGCGCGGTGTTGGCGATGCCCCAGACGGCGAGCGCCACCGCGAGCCAGGCATGCGAGCCCGCGACCAACGTCGTTGCCGCCATGCCGACCGCCAGCACCAGCGACGTGATCGCCGTCACCAGCAACGGTCCGCGGCCGACGAACTGTCCGCCCAGCCAGTTGCCAGCGAGACCGACGATGCCGAAGCCCATCAGCCACCAGCCCACCTGCCCCGCCGGAATGTGCGCGATCTGCTCCAGCGTGTCGGCGAGATAGGTATAGGCCGTGAACATCGCGGTGAAGACGATCACCGACAGCACGACGTTGCCGAGGAAATACGGGTCCTTCAGGATGCGCGCCTGTTCGGCCAGCTTGACGCGCGCGGGGCGGGCCAGCGTCGGCATCACGACGAGCAGCAGCACTGCCATCAGTAGCGACAGTCCCGACAGTCCCCAGAACGTACCGCGCCAACCGAATGCCGTCGATGCGAGCGTCCCGAGCGGAATGCCGAGCACCATCGCGCCGGAAATCCCGAGATAGACGTTGGCGACGGCCTTGCCCGCCTTCTCGGGCCCCGCGAGTTCGCCCGCGGTCTCGCTTGCCGTCCCCCAGAACACCGGCAGGGCGAGCGCCGGCAGGAACCGCGCGACGCCCAGCACCCAGATATCCGGCGCGGCCGCGGCGAGAGCGTTGGCGGCGGCGAAGATCACGAGGATCACGACGAACAGCTTTTTGCGCTCGAAATGCGACAGCACCGCGGTCAGGAACGGGCCGGCGAGCATCACGGTGAACGCAAACAGCGTCACGAGTTGCCCCGCGACGGTGATCGAGATGCCGAGGTCGCGCGACAGGCTCGGGAGCAGGCCGACGATGATGAACTCGGTCGTGACGATGACGAACGCGGAGATCGCCAGCAGCAGCACGGCAAGGCCATGCCCTGCGGACTTGGCACCAGGCGGCGCAGCAGCAATGGGACGAACGGGGGACGACATTGGCAAACTCCTGTAGCTGCCGTCTCTACGCGCGACGAAAAGCGACGTCTTGCGGCATGTTTTCGCGTATGGCGGGACAATAATTCCAGAATGGAGTCGCATGATCCCCTCCGAACGCCTCAAGGGCATCGAAGCTTTTGTCTGTACCGCCGACGCCGGCAGCTTCACCGCGGCCGGTGTGCGGCTGAACTTGACCAACTCCGCGGTCAGCAAGAGCGTCGCCAGGCTTGAGGCGCGGCTGGGTAGCCGGCTGTTCGAACGAACCACTCGTCGCCTGACGCTGACCGACGTCGGCGCCGCCTTCTACGAGACCTGCGTCCGCGTGCTCGAAGATCTTGCCGATGCCGAAGCGGTACTGGCAGCGCACCGGTCGGAGATCGTCGGACGGCTGAAGGTCGACGTACCGATCGCGTTCGGGCGGATGCAGGCGATGCCGCTGTTGCTCGCCTTCGCCGAACGCCATCCGAATTTACGCCCGAGCATCACCTTCACCGACCGGAAGATCGACATCGTCGAGGAGGGCATCGACGTCGCGATCCGGATCGGCGCGTCGGAGCCATGGGCGGACAATCTCGGCCATCGCTATCTCGGCAGCGAGCGCGTGATAATCTGCGCCGCCCCTGCCTATCTCGCGCGGCGCGGGACACCGGCAGCGGCGGACGATCTCGCGCGGTTCGACTGCATCCTCTACGGTCGCGGCGACGGCAGCACGATCAAGTGGCGTTTTGCCGACGGCGCTGGCCGCATCGACGAGCGCGCGATGGATGGCCGGATCGTCCTCGGCAGCGCGGAGGCCCAGGTCGGCGCGGTCAAGGCTGGTTTCGGTATCGCGCAACTCGCGACCTGGTTGATCGAGGACGAACTCGCGCGTGGCGACCTGGTCGAGGTCCTTCCCGAACTGGCGACGGCGGGGCTTCCGCTGCATCTGGTCTGGCCCCGGCGACGTCAACTGAGCCCGAAGGTTGATGCGCTGCTCGATGCACTGACCAGCGGACTTCGGATTGCATGACGACGAGGTGAAAAGCGCGTCATCCCGCCATTTACTGCAACTCGGGGTCGCATCGCCTGTTGGGGAAGGATGACCATCCTCAACGATCAAATCGCTATCGTCACCGGCGGTGAATCCGGCATTGGTGCTGCTTGTGCCAAGGCGCTCGGCGAGGCCGGCGCGCGCGTCGTCATCACCTATTTCAAGGACGCGGCGGCGGCGCAGGCTGTATGCGCGGCGATCGGCGGCACCGACCGTGCGATCGCCGTCCAGGCCGACGTCGGCGACGAAACCGCGATCGAACATTTGTTCGCGCAGGCGGAAGCAGCGTTCGGCACGGTTACGCTGCTCGTCAACTCCGCGGGCCTCAACATGAGCGGCGTCATGCTGGTAGATATGGAACTGGCCCAGTTCGACCGAGTGATCCGCTCCGACCTCTACGGCCCGTTCCTCACCTGTCGCCGCATGGTACGCGCCCTCGAAGCCAAGAACATCAAAGGCCGCATCGTCAACATCTCGTCGATCCACGAACGTGCGCCGCGACCCGGCGGCGTCGACTATGACTCCGCTAAGGGCGGCCTGTCGCAACTGACGGCGACGCTGGCGCTCGAACTTGCGCCGAAGGGCATCGCGGTCAACGGTGTCGCGCCGGGCATGATCCTGACGCCGATGAACCAGTCCGCGCTCGATCATCCGCAGGAGCTCGCCGCCAAAGAGGCCGCGATCCCGTGGAAGCGCGCCGGACGGCCCGACGAGGTGGCGTCGCTGGTGACGTTCCTGCTCTCCCCCGCCGCGGACTATATCACCGGCACGACGGTGACGATCGACGGCGCGCTGTCGTTGACCGTGGCGCAAGACGCGTGATGGTCACCTACGCGGTCGAGCAGCTCGACACCGTCGCGATCTCGGCCAATTCGGTGATCGATGGCATGGATCTGATGAGCCCGTTCGTCTGGAAGGAAGGCGGCCTCTACCGGATCATGGTCCGCGGTGTTCCCCATCCGCTCGGACCGCACGACCCGACCGGGATCATCGCCCGCGGCGAAAGCCGCGACGGGCTGTCGTTCACGATGGA
Source organism: Sphingomonas sp. PAMC26645 (assembly GCF_004795835.1). Lineage (NCBI taxonomy): Bacteria > Pseudomonadati > Pseudomonadota > Alphaproteobacteria > Sphingomonadales > Sphingomonadaceae > Sphingomonas > Sphingomonas sp. PAMC26645. The sequence continues at coordinate 2,541,331 of NZ_CP039249.1, read as the reverse complement.
TCCGGGCTTAGCGATAACCCCCGGCCCCGGCGCGGAGGACATGGGTGGGTGCGAAGATCCCACCGTCCTGACGACGCCCGACCACGAATATCTGATCTACTACACCGGCGTCGATGCGGACCGCTCGCAGGGCTGCATGATCCTCGCCGCCGGCCGCGACCTGACGGCGCTGGTCAAGGAGGATCTGGTGCTCAAGGCGCCGCCGGGCGAGGGCAACATCAAGGAAGCCACGCTGGTGCAGACGAGTGCTGGCGACTGGCGGCTGTTCTACGAATACGCCGCGGATGGCGCGTCGCGGATCGGCATGGCGGGCGGACCCACTGCAAAGGGACCGTGGACCGTGCTGCCCGATCCGTTCGGGATACGCGAGGACAGTTGGGACAATTGGCATCTGTCGACCGGGCCGATCTGGCAGGCTGAGGGCGCCGACCCGGTAATGTTCTACAACGGCGCGACGCATGATGCACGGTGGCGGATCGGCTGGATCAGCTTCAGTCCCGATCTCTCGCGGGTCACGGGGCGCGGGTTGGAACCGCTGCTTGTGCCGCCACCTGCGCTGAGCCGTGAGGCCACCGATATCGCGTTCGCGGCATCTACCGTCGCCGAAGGCGACCGGATCGCACTCTATTATTCGCTCGAGGACCGCATGCTGCGGCGCGCGTTGATCGGACGCTATAGCCGCTGACCACGAGAAAGGTCGCGAGCGGCGTACCGTCCGCGACCCTTGATCATCAGCCGTGGGTGCGGGCAGCGGCTTTCTGCGCGCGTGCCTGCTTGGCGTAGTGGTGATGTGCAACGACGCACCCGATGGCGGCACCAGCAACCGCGTGTCCCTTACCGACGAAATGCCCGCCAACGCCGCCGGCAGCAGCGCCGCGGATGCAGCCCTTCGCCAACACGGGCGACGCCGTCATCGCGAGGAGCGGAAGAGCGAGAAGGGGAATGAAGCGCATGGTGGTATCCTTGAAAGCACTGCAGCAAGACCTGAAATACCGTTCAAGCCGCCACCGTGTTCCGTGAGAAATTCGTCATGTTCGACATGCGCGAGGTTCTCTCCAACGATACGAACTGTCCGCCATAAGATATTGAAGATGCGGTAGTCCTGTAACGAGCGGCACATCCACTGATCCGGGGTACGACGCGCCGGCGTTGCATCCCGATCCGAAAGAACCGAAAGCCACGAACCATGATTGCCCTGTATCTCGCGGCGTTGTCGATGACGCCCAATGCCGCCTTGAAACCGATCGGTCCCGACGCTGCGAAATGCACAGTGGGTAGCACCCATCCGGCGATGCTGGTGATCGTCGAGGGGTTCAAGGCGCGCACCGGAACCGTTCGTGTCCGCACGTTCGGGGGGGCGCCCTCGACCTATTTTGACAAGAAAAAGACGCTGTTGCGCACCGAAGTTCCGACGCCGCGCGAAGGCCGGGTCGCCATCTGCATGCCGGTCGATCGGCCGGGCGTCTATGCTGTCGACGTGCGCCACGACATCAACGCCAACGACAAGACCGACCGCAGTGACGGCGGCGGGGCGTCGGGCAATCCGCATGTCACGCTGTTCGACATGCTGTTCTCACGCAAGCCCGATCCGAAGATCGTCCAGGTGCGGGTCGGATCGGGCACGACGGTCGTGCCGGTCACCCTCACCTACCTGCAAGGCGGATCGTTGCAACCGATCCGCTGATCGATCACCAGCCGATCGCGCCGCCCAGCCGGAACGTGCGCGGGCGCAGTGGCGTGTATTCGTTACGCGCCGCCAGCGCGAACGGGTTGCCGCCCGCAAAGCGGTCTCCCTTCACGTCGAACACATTCTCGACGGTGGCGGTCAGACGAATGTTGTTCCTGCTCCACGTACCGCCGAGGTGCGTGCTGCCATATTCCCCCTGTGACACGTCGAGCGGGGCCTGCGTCCCGACGGTCGACCGGCCGACGTAGCGCCAACCCGCGTCGACGCTGGCGTGCGTATCGGCGCTGAGCGACCATTCATAGCCGACGCTTCCCGATACCGCGAACGGCGGCGTGTTGGGCAGCCGTGCGCCGACCTGCCGACGGAATGCCGGATCGGGATCGGCGACACGCGTATCGTTGAGGAACATCGCCATGTCGATCTTCAAGCCGGACAGCGGCACCCAGTTGGCGCTCGCCTCAAGCCCATAGATGTGGCTGTTGCCGAGATTGGTGGTGAACGGAAAACCGGATTTGTCGACCAGATCCGCCTGGATATGCCGCCAGTCGGTCAGCGATGCACCGATCGATGCGGAAAGCCCGAGCGGTCCATGGCGCTCCCTGCGCAGGCCGATCTCCCCGACGTGGATTGTATCGCTAACGAGATCGGTAACGCGGCCGACGCCCGGCGCCACGGTGATCCCCCCGGTCCGAAAACCCGATTGGTAGCGCGCATACGCCGCCAGCGTCGGGGTCAGCAGCCAGGATACGCCGAGCGTCGGATCAAGTCGGGTCGAACTTAGTCCGCGGATGTATGTCGTCGTCTTGAGCTTGGCGATCGGGTCGCCGTCGGTGCGCTGATGCGTCAGTCGTGCACCTGCGGTGATGGTCAACGCCGGGCTGATCGCGATCCCCGCCTCGCCGAACACCGCTGCGTCGAGTGTGCGATTGGTGACGCCGACGATGTCGCGCAGGTTGTCGGGCGCGCCGTATTTGCGCGCATAGGCGTCGCGCGCGTGGATCAGTGCGACGCCGACCAGCCAACCGGCGCCGTTCGGCTTTGCGCGGGAGAGCCGTGTCTCGTGCGAGAACAAGCGGCTGCGTTCGTCGGTGTCATAGGCGATCGGTGCGTTCGGACGGATCGGCCGCGTGGCGTCGAACCGGCTCGCCGCATCGCGGTGGACGAACCCGGTCGCCGAGACGAGGTGCAGCCCGTCCTCCCAACGCCTGTCGACCACGACACGTCCGAGGAAATATTGCTGGCTGAACGGCTGCGCCAGCAGGGACGCGCGCGAGAGCGATCCCATTCCGCGCTCGGCATATTGCAGGTCGGGGGCAGTCAGATTCTGGATCACGACGCCCGCGTCGACCGTCCACCCGCTCGCCGGAACGACGCGCACGTCCAGACGTCCGCCCGTCGTCGCCACGCGGTTGACGTTGCGCAGGCCGCGGCGCACGTCGTCGATATAGCCGCCTTCGACGACCCGGTAGCCGACCGCGCGTACGCCAGCGACGCCCGTCTCGATCGGTATGTTGACCATCCCGGCGATATCGCCGCCTGGATCGCCCGACTTGGTCGCGCTGACGCCGCCCGACACATTGGCCGACACCCCCGACAGATCGACCGCGTGCGGCACCAGCCTGACGATCCCCCCGATTGCGCCTGCGCCGTACAGCGTGCCCTGCGGGCCTTCGAGCACTTCGACCTGGTCGACGTCGTACAGGTTCAGCCCCGGTTCGGGACCGTTATAGGCGACCGGTACCTCGCCAAAATAGACGTTGGCGGTCGATTGCGTCGGTCCGGTGAAGCTGCTGTCCGCGACCCCGCGAATGAACAGCTTGTTGCGACCCGCACCAAGCGCCGTGCTCTGCAGGATCGGCGTCGCGGCGATCGCCTCGTCCATGCCGTTCGCGGCATCGTTGCGGATGTTCACGGTGCTTGCCGGTCGCAGGATGGTGAGCGCGCCGGGAAAGCGTAGTCGCGACGTCGCGCGCTTGGTCGCGGTGACGATGATTTCGGGAGACACTTCGACCGGCGGCGGCGTCAGCGGGAGTCTCGGTTTCGGTTGGCGTCCGCGCGCAACTGGTTGCTGGACGACAGCGCGACGAACGATCCTAAAGCTGCCTCCGCCAAGTCGCTGCGCGGTGTACGGGCTGCCTGCGAGCATTTGGTCAAGGGCTGCGGCCGCGGTCAGTCGACCCTTTGCCCCCCGCGTCATGACCCGCGACAAGCCAGGCTCCGCACTGCCGATATCGACGCCCGCCTGCTGCGCAAGCACCGCGACCGCGCGATCGAGCGGCCCCGGCGCAACGGCGATCGCCCGCCGCTCCGCTGCGTGAGCAGGCGTAGACAGCGACGGTGTGATCAGGGTGGCGGCGAGGAGCGATACGGCCAGGCGGAGTTTACGGACCGGCATGGCCTCCAACCAGACGCCAGCGGCCGTTAGCATGCTCCGCTCGAGCGCCGATCAGCGCTGCGGCGCGCGGGATCAGGCTGTCGGCACCGCCCGCCACGCCGATCGATCCGGTGAACCGCGTTTCCGCCAGTCCGGGAGCGACGCGGACGACCGTACCGGTGCTGCGTTCCAAAGCTGCGGCGACGAGCCGAACCGGCGTCTGCTGGAACACCAGCCGGCCTTTACGCCAGCTGCCGACGTCGTCGATCGCGATACCCGACATCCGCGGTGCGCCGCCATCGACGTGTGACAGCGCCGCACCGGCGGTCAGCATGATGCGCTCCTGTTCGGGCTGGAACATCACTGCACCCTCAGCAACCTGAACGCCGAGATGCGTACCGACGCGAGCGACGTTGAATACGGTGCCGACGTCCTGCAACCGCATCGTCCCTGACTGGACCACGAACGGATGGGCGACGTCGTGCGTGACCCGGAAGATCGCTTCGCCGCGTTCCAGCGTGACCAGCCGCGCATTGCCGTCGTCGACCGCGAGCCTAGTGCCGCCGTTCAGGTCGATACGGCTGCCGTCGGCGAGCGTCACGCTGCGGCGAACCCCGGCCGGTGTCTCGATAATCCGCGCCGCCGTCGTCGATGGGTTTTCGAGCGGCAGCATGACGCCGACGATCCCGGCCGCAGCCAGTCCGCCGACGGTTCCCAGCACCCAGCGCCGCCGCGGTGTCGGTCGATCGTCGTTGGCGGCAACCAGCGGTATTGCTTGCGACCAGTCTGGCGGCGACAGCGCGTCGGTCAGTTCCGCGTCCGATACCGCCAGCGCGTCATAGGCACGTGCATGCTGCGGGTCAGTCTCCAGCCAGTCGGCAAACGCCGTCCATGCGCCACCATCGGCAGTCGGCAAACGGATGTGCCACGCGACCGCCTCGGCCGCGGCGTGTTCGCCGTAACCCGGGCCGTAATCGCCGTCCTTGCCCCACTCATCGACCATCGCGCTGGTCCTCCTCATGAGTGAGACGTCCTGCCTGCGGGATATCCGCACCGGAATTGCCCCGTTGCAAGTGAATTCGCAGATACGCGCGGTGCAGCAGTTTCTCGACGCCACTGACGGTTATGCCCATCTGCTCGGCGATCGCCTTCTGCGGCAGGTCCTCGAACCGGTAGAGGCGGAACGCGGTCGCCACGCGATCGGGCAGGCCGGTGAGCGTCGCCTCGACCCTACCGAGCCGTTCGCGCGCGATCAACGCGCGTTCGGCATCGGGATGCTCGTCGGCGGTCGCCTGCGTTTCCAGCCAGTCGGTGTCGCGGTCCGCCCGCCGCGCCGCGCGACGGCGACGGTCGACCGCGATGTTGTTCGCCATCCGGCAGATATAGCCGAGCGGTTCGGCGATCGGGCCGCCGGTCACCGTCTCCAGCTTCAGCCACAGATCCTGCAACGCGTCCTCCGCCTCCTCGACGCTGCCCAGTCGCGCGACGAGCAGCCGCAGCAGCATCGCGCGCTCAGCGAGGAATACGGCGCGGAGCCCGCCCAGGGTCATGCCGGGTCGGCCTTCGCATCGCGGCGGAACAGCACCGCAAGCGCAATGATCGCGACGCCGTTCTGGAGCAGCGCGTGCCACCCTGCCCCGTCGGCCCCGAACGCCCACAGCATCGCGGGCAGCAGCGGGTAGAGCACGAGACTGGTGACGAGGCCGATGGTCATCGAGCGGCCCGGCAGTCCGAGTGCGGTCAGACCCGAGGCCATTGGTGCGCTTGCGAGCCCTGCGGCACGCGCGCCGGCAATGAGGATCAAGAGGACCGTGCCGCCTTCAAAGCTCGCGCCGCCCAGCGTCACCAGCAGGCGGTTGCCCGCAAAAGCGAGAACCAGAACGATCGGCAGCGCCACTGCGAGCGCCAGTCCCGCGCTGCGCCAGACCGTGTGCCGCAACGCCTTCAGATCACCGCGCGCGACCTGGGCGGCGAGCACGGCGTAGCTGGCCTGGCTCAGCAGCACCGTCGGCTGGGCGAGCAACGACGTCGCGCGCTGCGTCAATGCGAGCAATCCTGCCGCCGCCGGCCCGAGCAACCAGCCGACCGTCAACGGCGCGAGGTTCGGCGCGAGCTCCCGGACCGTGATGTCGAAGTTGGTGATGAGGATGAAGCGCTTGAGCCCCTCGGTATCGCGCGCCGTGCCGCGCCAAGGTCCGCGCAATGGTTCGCCCCCGGCAAGCTTGCGCCACGCCACCCAGCCGAAGCCCCACATCGCCAGCCCCTCGGCGACGGCGGCGACCAGCCAGACCGCGATGAACCCGATCAGCCCCCCGCCCGCGAACCAGACCCCGAGCGCACCGACCAGGCGGATCAGCGGCGACACCGCCTGGTGGATGCCGATCAGGTCGAACCGGTCGGCGATCTGCAGCAGTCCTTGTGGCGTCGCGCGCACCGTCGCGATCACCGCGAGCGAATAGGGAATGGCAATCCGGATCGTGTCGGGCGACCAGCCAAGCCGTGGTCCGATCAGCGGCACCAGCAGCGCCGCCACGACCACCGCGGCGGCACCGCAGCCGAGTTCGATCACCGCCATGAACCGGACGATCCGCGCGAACCCGGCCCGATCGCCCGCCTCCAGCGCCAGCCCGCCATACCGAACCACGCCGTGGAATCCGGAGAACGCGAGGACGCTGCCGATCAGGACGGCATAGGCGTTGACCAGCACCAGCACGCCATAATCGGCCGCACCCAGCCGGTGCGTCACCAGCACGAGGTAGACGAGGCTCATGATGCCCGCCGCCGCCTTGCCGCCGAGCAGGTGACCGAGGTTCGCCAACACCAGCCACAGCCCCGACCGATCGCCGCGTCCCGCCCCAGCTTTGGCGGAGTCCGCCTGCCGGGACGTCATACGGTGGAAAAGCGAACGCATCGCGAGCGCTTAGACGCGGAGCGTTGCGCCGACGAACGGAAAGTTCCGCGTGATCGGCCAGATGACAAAATATTTAGTGAGGATGCCCGGCGCCGGGAACGTCTACCGGCCATGAAGATCGGTTTTCTGTTCAATCACGACCAGGTTCATCAGGTCGCGCACGCTCTCCCGACTGCCCTGGCGATGGCGGAGGGCTATCCCGATGCGGAGATCGTCGTCGCGACCACCAACGCACGGCTAACCGACGAAGTGCGGCGCCTGTGCGCGCGGCTCGGCGTCACCGTTCCCTTGGTCGAACTGGGCCTGCGTCGCGCATCGACGCGCGCGCTGGCGAGCTCGCTCGAATGGGCGCTGCCGGTGACCAAGATCGGTATCTACCGCGACAATCTCGATTTCTTCCGGTCGCTCGACGCGCTGGTGGTCGCCGAGAAGACGTCGCTGCTGCTCAAGACGCGCTATGGCCTCGACGATCTCAAGATCATCCATACGCGCCACGGTGCGGGCGACCGGGCGATCGGCTTCAACAAGCACAGCGCGACGTTCGATCACGTCCTCGTGTCGGGTAGCAAGATCCGCCAGCGCCTGCACCGCGAGGCCGGCGTGCCGTTCAACCGGATGAGCCTGATCGGCTATCCCAAGTTCGACCTGATGCCGGAGCCCGCGCCGCGCCTGCCGTTCCAGGCTAACGGCAAGCCGACCGTGCTCTACAACCCGCACCCGTCGCCGCATCTGTCGTCTTGGTATGCGCAGGGCCGCGCGGTGCTCGAGCATTTCCTGCACGACGACCGCTATAATCTGATCTTCGCGCCGCACGTCATGCTGTTCCACCGCAAGTTCGTGCTGACGATCGACAAGTTCCGGATCGACCGCGCGGGCGTGATCGAGCAGCGTTTCCTCGATGCGCCGAACATCCATGTCGATCTCGGATCGGCCGCATCGACCGACATGACCTATACCGCGGCGGCGGACATCTATTTCGGCGACGTGAGCAGCCAGGTGTACGAGTTCCTCCACACGCCGCGCCCGTGCCTGTTCCTCGATGCGCATGCGACGGCGTGGGACGGCGATGCGAACTATGCGCACTGGCAGGCGGGCGAAGTCGTCACCAGTACCGAGGACCTCGGCGCCGCGCTCGACCGCGCGGTGGCGCAGCATGATCGCTATCGTCCCGTGCAGCGCGCGCTGTTTCAGCGCAGCTTCGAACTGACCGCGGAGCGCTCCGCGGTCCGTGCGGCGCGGGCGGTGATGAGCGTGCTCGGCGATACCGTCCCGACAGTGCTACCCGAGCGCGAACTCGAAACGGTCACCGGAACGCAGGGGTTGCGCGTAGCCTGATCAGCCGCGAGAAGGCCCGCGCGGCGCCCCTGTCGGACGCGGCGTTTGGGATCGATCGACCACCGTGGCTCTACGCAAGGATATCTGGCGCCCCGCGATCGTGATGGCGACTGCCGAGGCGATCGTCGCGCGCGGCTCGATCGAGGGGTTCCCCCTGATGTGGCTGCCGCCGATGGGCAGCTTCCAGTTTCTCGCCGACCCGTTCGGGCTGTGGCGCGACGGGCGGCTGTACGTGTTCGTCGAGACCTATGACTACCGAGTCCGGATCGGCGCGATCGAAGTGCTGGTCTATGACGCCGACTTCCGCCTGGTCGACCGTCAGCCGGTGCTGAACGAGCCCTGGCACCTTTCCTATCCGCTAGTGTTCGAGGCGGAGGGCGAGACGTGGATGCTGCCCGAGGCGCATCGTTCGAACCGGCTGAGGCTGTATCGTGCGGTGGACTTCCCGACCCGGTGGGAGCCCGCGCACGTGATCGAACTCGATCACGTCGCGGTCGACGCGACGCCGGTGTTTCACGACGGGCGGTGGTGGTTGTTCTACACCTCGGCCGACCGCGAGCCGGACAAGATGAGCGCGCTGCACGTCGCCTATGCGGACCGGCTGGCGGGACCGTGGACGCCGCATCCGATGAACCCTGTGCGGGTCGATGTCGCCAGCGCGCGACCGGGCGGGATGCCGCTGGTGATTGATGGCCGGATCGTGCTGCCGGTGCAGGATTGCAGCCGGACCTACGGTGGCGCGATTCGGCCGCTGACGATGACCGTTTTGACCACCGAACGGTTCGAGGCCGAGGTGGGCGACGCGATGGTCCCGCCGGCCTCTTCCGCGCCGTTCGTCGAAGGGTTTCACACGCTGTCGGCGGCGGGGCCGGTGACGCTGGTGGATATGAAACGTACCGAATTGTCGTTGCATGGTCTCTCTATCGAAGCGGTCCGAGAGATCAAAAAATTGCGTCCTAGAAGGCGCGAATCCGTTCGAGGATAGCAATACCGGTCGCGGCGAACCGGTCCGGCCCGAATGTCGCGAGAACGCGCTCGCGACCCGCCTGCCCCATCGCTCCCAGTTGCGCCGGCTTGGCGAGCGCGCGCGACATCGCGGCGGCGAGTGCAACCGGATCGCCCGGGGGGACGGTGAAGCCGGTCTCGCCGTCGACGATGCTACCGGGGAGTTCGCCGACCGCCGAAGCGATCACAGGCAGCCCCGCCTGCATCGCCTCGTGCGCTGCCACGCAAAGGCCTTCGGAGCGCGATGGCTGCACGTAGAGATGGCAGCTTGCCAGGAATGCCGCGGGGTCAGCCGCATAGCCCGCGAACCGCAGCGTCTTTATGCCGAGAGCGTTCGCGCGAGCTTTGAGAGCGTCCCGTTCTGCGCCGTCCCCCGCGATCACCATCTCGTACGATGTCGACGTATCGAGCAGCGCCAGCGCTTCGACCAGTACGTCGTAGCCCTTCACGCGGTGCAGACGGCCCAGGCTACCGATCCGAATGGGCTGGCCCGGCCGCCACGGCGTCGCTTGAAGCGCTTCGGGATCCGCGCGGAAGATCGACCATTGGACTAGACGCTCGGGGGGAACGTGCAGACGTTCCGCGGTCAGTCGCGTCACTGCGGTGGAGTCGCCGACCCACAGCCGCGACAGGCGCTGCATCGCGCGTAGTAAAATGCGGTTGGCCGGCTTGAGGAAGGCGGCGTGCTGCCAACTGACCACAGGCCATCCCCGCCGGACGCCGACGATCTGGCCGAGCAGGGTCGCACGGGTGAGCGAGGTCCAGAGATGCGTCGGCGCCCAGTCCTTGAGAGTCGTGTCGAGCCAGCGGAGTGCGGCGGCGTGATCGGTCTCGCCGCCGTCGCGCACATGCACGTCGAGCCCGGCGGCGCGCATCGCCGTCTCGCCGCGACGATCGCGTGCGGTCAGCGCGAAAACCGCCACCTCCGCACGGCCGTCGCGCAACACGTCGAGCACCGCGGGCACGGGGGAAGCAGCCCCGCCGCCCTCGACCGAGTTGATCACATAGGCGATCCGCATCGGGCGATCGGTCACGCGCGCAACCCCGCAAACAGTTCGAGATACTCGGCCGCGACCGCACCTATCCGATGATGTGCGACCAACGCCGCCAGTGCTTCCGGATCGGGCGGAGATTGCGCGAGCATTGCCGCGATCGCGCACGCCAACGCCTCGCTGTCGCCCAGAGGCACGACCATGCCCGCGCCCGACGCATCGAGCAGACGGGTCGCCGGGGTACAGTCGGTCGCGACCACCGGCCGCCCCGCTGCAAGAGCTTCGACCAGGACCGCCGGATAGCCTTCAAAATCCGACGCCAGCACAAACAGCCGCGCGGTATCGAGCCACGGCCGGATGTCCGTGACATACCCGACAAGCTCTACCCGATCGGCCAGACCCAGCGTCTCGCTCTGCCGACGTAACGCATCCGCCTCCGGGCCGTCCCCGACGATGACAAGTCGCGCCTTGACGTCCCGCAGTTTTGCAAAGGCCTCGATCAATCGCGCGAACCCCTTTTCGGGGACCAGTCGCCCCGCGGCGAGTATGACCGGCGGCTTCGTTTCGGGGATCGGCAATGGCGGCGAGGCGTCTTCGCTCAGTGCGGGCAACGCGATCGTCGTCGTCACGGGACGGCGCAGGATCCGGTCGGCCTGATCGCGCGCGACGTCCGACAGCGCGACCACGGCTTGCACCCCGCGAAGAAGGTATCGCATCCGAACCTCGAACGCCCATTGCCGCAGCCGACCGCGCTGCGGCTTGTCGAGCGCTGCGCTGACCTGCGCGACCACGGGTATGCCCGATCCAGCCAGCGCGGCGGCGACCGGCCAATGGAAATTACCGGGAATGAAGACGCCGTCGAACCGTCGCTGCTCGACGAACGCGCGCGCGGCCTGCGCCAACCGCCTGCGTGAGCCCGATCTACGTGTGATCGAAGGCTCGGCAACGACGATCTCGACCGCTTCGCCGGCCAACGCCCGAAGCGGCCCGGCGTCCGAACCGGCAAAGATCGTGACCGCGGCACCCCGCTTCGCCCACGCTTCAGCGAGCCGCACGGCAACGCGTTCGGTGCCCCCCAGCGCGAAATCATGGAGGACGATAAGGATCGACAGCGCGGCCATTCCCGCGCGGTTAGCGCCGACAGCGCGCCGACGCCAAGCTTTGTTAGGGCGGGACCCCGTGCCCCGACACGAAAGAGGAGAGCTAGGTTGGAGGCAGAGACCCCAGCGTATCCGTCACGCGCCGTCGCAAATCGGGATCGCGCGTGATCTCCAACATCGCGCTCAGGCTGCCACGCGCGGCCGTCACGTCGCCGTCGACCAGTTCCAGGCGCGCGCGCTCCCACCACGCGTGCCCGTAGGCAGGCGCCATCAAAGTCATTCGCGTATAGAGTTCCAGCGCGCGTCGGCCATGCCCCGCCTGCTCGGCGCGCGTCGCCTGGTTCAGCAACAGCCGCACCAAGATCGCGCGATTTGGCATCGTCGCGATGTGGGACACGGCTTCGGCAGGTCCAGTGTTGGACGCCAGCACCAAAGCGGCCAGCGCCTCGCGGTCGACTCGCATCCCGCCGCGAAACGGATCGACGATCACGGGTGCCGCTTCGGCCCCGACCATCACCAGTACGTGCCCGGGAACATCGAGCGCGTCGGCCGCCCATCCGATCCGGCGTGCCGCACCCACGTAGAGAATGGACAGGCTTACCGGCAAGCCGCGGCGCCGGTCGATCACACGGATCAGGTCGGCATTGGCGGGGTCGTCATAGGTCTCGCGGTCGCCGACGAAGCCGAACTCCTCGCCCAGCACTTCCGACAGGACATCGGCGCGCTCTTCAGCGGTACCGGCGCCTCGGCCGACCGCCTCGAGACGTGTCGCCACGGCGTCGATCAGAGCGCGATAGGGTATCGGGTCGGTGTCTGGATGATCGAGCAGCGCCAGCGAAAGCGCGGCCTCATCGAGAATGATGTCGTCCTCGTCGAGGAGACCGAGGCGGATCAAATTGTCGTTCATCGACCGGAGATGGGTGCGCGTAGCGATGCTGCAATAGCGGCGGTCGGGGTGGCGGTCGCAGCTATTGCCGCGCTTGCGCGTTCAGGAGGATCAACGCGGAGACCATCGATGAAGCTCTATTATTCCCCCGGCGCTTGTAGCCTCGCAGATCACATCGCGCTGCACGAAGCCGGGCTTTCGTTCGAACACGAGAAGGTCGATCTCAAGGCCAAGCGGACCGAGAGCGGCACCGACTATACGACGATCAACCCGAAGGGATACGTCCCCGCCCTGACCCTGGACTCGGGCGAGACGCTGACGGAGAACATAGCCATCCTCGACTGGATTGCGCATCAGGACAGTGCGCTGAAACCAAGCGGAGCGATGGGGCACACGCACCTGCTCATGGCGCTCGCCTTCATCTCGACCGAGATCCACAAGAGCTTCAAGCCGTTCTTCTCCGGCGGGAGCGATGAGGAGAAGGCCAAGGCCAGCGAGACGATCGTCAAGCGGATGGGCTATCTCGCCAATACTATGGAGGGCGACTATCTGTTCGGGGACGCCGTCAGCGTGGCGGACTGCTACCTGTTCGTGATGCTGTTGTGGGCGGCGAAGAACCAGATCGACGTGCCGGCGCCACTGGAAGCATTCCGGGAACGGATGAAAGCGCGCTCGGCCGTCCAGACGGCGATGCAGCATGAGGGGCTGATCTGATGCGGTTGGGCGTCAAGGGTCGCTGTCCGAACCGGTCGTTCGACTTCACTCGGGGTCGGTGACTCTTGTCGCCATTGGCTTATCGGTCTGACGCATATGCGGAGCGCACTAACGATCCGCTTGACCACGCGTGTTCTGCGGACGCGCAGGGGCTCCATCACGGTGTCTTCGACATTCCTGACTCACGTACTGAACGGTGGCAAATCTCGCTTCATTCGTTTCTTTTAAATCTTCGACGTCCATGGACGATTGAATGAGTGGCTTAATCTCTCGTCTCAGACAGCTACGGCATTCTGACCAGGCGATCGCCGCGTCGGTTCGTGCCACCCTGTTGGAGTCGCTATACGCATCCCCTCAATCGCTGATCATCGGCGCGATTACCAGCAGCGGTATTACGGGCATCGTCGCCTACGTCAGTGGCAATCATTGGCTGGTCGTCTGCGCCTTGGCGATCGCGCTGGTTGCGGGAATACGAATGATCGATGCGCTGAAGCGACCGGGTCGGGCTGCTCGGACAAGATCATCGAAAAACGGCTGGGCGGCACGGCAGGAATTTATCTATCGGTCGGGCGCACTGGGGTATTCGGCGCTGCTCGGCACGTTCGGGCTTTTGACGCTTGTCCATAGCGACGACGGCGTTCTTCAGCTGCTCGCGGTGACGACGACGATCGGATACGCTGCAGGGATTGCGGGTCGCAACGCCGGGCGGCCCTGGATAGCGCTGTCCCAATTATGCTTCGCCTCGCTGCCCCTGACCGTGGGGCTGGTCGTTTCGATGCAGCCGTTGAAGATGGCACTGGCTGCGGTGATCGTCCTGTTCGTCGTGGCGATGATGGACATCACCTTACAGACTTATGGCGTCATCTTGAAGGCGACGCTGGTATCCCGCGAGAAGGCGGCGCTCGCCGAACATCATGCTGCCGTCGCCCGCCGCGACGACCTGACCGGCGTCGCCAACCGGACGGCGTTCCGCGAACAGTTCGAGTCGCGGTTGCAGGCTTTAGGTCACGGCAACCGACGCCTCGCCATTTTCTGGATTGATTTGGACCGGTTCAAGGAGATCAACGACTCGTTCGGGCATTTGGCCGGCAATGCGCTGCTGGCAGGGGTGGCACAGCGGCTCGACACCGAATTCGGCGCAACCGGGATCGTAGCCCGGCTGGGTGGCGACGAGTTCGCGGTGATCTGCGACGTCGTCTCGCAAACAGAAGCCGTCGCGAAGGGCGAGCGGATCATCGCGCTCGTCGAGCAACCAGTCCATCACGACGGCCGCGCGTTGTGCGTCGGGGCATCGCTTGGCATCGCGGTCGCACCATCCGACGGCATCGACGCGGACACGTTGTTGAAAAATGCCGATCTCGCTTTGTACCGCGCAAAGGAGAGCGGCCGTGGCCAGATGCGGTTCTATGAGCCGCTGATGGACGAGAAGATCGAACGGACGCGCGATCTGGGCGCAGAGATGCAGGGCGCGCTGAAGCGCGGCGAGTTCCATCTCATGTTCCAGCCGATCTTCGACCTGACCGGACAGCGCATATTGTCCTGCGAGACGCTGCTGCGTTGGACCAACCGCCGTTACGGCGCGATTTCGCCCGCCGAGTTCATACCGATCGCCGAGGAGAATGGGTTGATCGTCGTGATCGGTGACTGGGTGATTCGGGAAGCGTGCCGGACCGCCAGCGACTGGCCTAAGGACGTGACCGTCGCCGTCAACTTGTCACCGATCCAGCTGCGATCGGCGAACATGCCGACCGTCATCATGAGCGCGCTGGCCGCCAGTGGCCTGGCAGCGGACCGCCTTGAGCTGGAGGTGACAGAATCAGTCCTTCTCGAGGATATTGATGCGTCGCTGGCGGCGCTGGACGCGATCAACCGCCTTGATGTCCGGACCACGCTAGACGATTTCGGGACGGGATATTCCTCACTTAGCTACCTGACCAAGTTTCCCTTCCAGACTTTGAAGATCGACCGATCGTTCATCACGGACCTCGAGCAGAGCCCGGCATCGGTTGCGATCGTCCAGACCGTGATCGAACTGGCAGCCAAGCTGGGTATGCATACGGTGGCCGAAGGGGTCGAGACGCAGGCGCAACTCGAACAGTTGCGCCGTACCCGCTGCGATGCGGTGCAGGGTTTTCTGCTGGCACATCCTATGCCGGCAAGCATGGTCATGACGATGCTTGCCGGCAAAGACGTCAAGGCGTTAGGCCGCTCCTGAGCGGGACGCTACGCTGCCTTGTCCAACAGCCGCGTCTGCGCACCAACCAGGCGGCGCATCAGCTTGAGGTCCGCCTCGCTAAGCCTGAGCGCGGCATCCGCCCACAGATCCACGACCGCCTGCAGTTCCCCGAGTGGCAGCGGATTGACCGACCTCGACGCCTCGTAGATCGCGCAGTGCCCGCTATGCCGGCGGCGGTTCTGGCGAATATAGCGCTCGACTTCGGCACGGCCCATGCCGGGATCGGCGAGCGCGTGGACGATGCCGAGATCGTACAGCTCTTCGGCGGTGTACGACCGGCCGCTCAGGATCATCTGCTCCGCCCGCGCCGCGCCCAGGCGCCGGGACAGGAAGCAATGCGCCCCCATGCCGGGAAAGAGACCGAAATTGGTTTCGGGCAGGCCGAAATGCGTGCCGCGTTCGGCGACCACGACGTTGAACGACAACAGCGCCTCGAACCCACCCCCCAGCGCATCGCCTTCCACCAGTCCGATCGTGATGATCGGTTGATTGAGGCTCAGCATGTTGCGGTGCAGGATATGGACACATGCACGGCCGTAGCGGACGAGTGCCTCCCGATCGCCGTTGCGGATGTGCGCCGAGAAGAGATCGAGGTCACCGCCCAGGGAAAACACGCCGGGAAAACGAGATCCGAGGACGACATACCGGATCGGCATGGTAGCCGACGACCGTGCGGCTGCGATGTCGTTCTGCCACTGAGTGAACTCGGCGAGCAAACCAGGGTTGAAGCTTGGCCGGCTGCGTTGGCGCATATAGGTCCAGAGGGTTTCGAGTTCGGCGTCGAAATGCGTTTCCAGATCGACGAACTCGAACGGGCGCCGGCTGGGCACCGCGCTCAAGGAATGAATTGAGGCCTCGTGAAGCTCTTGGTGCCTTTCGGAGGGTATGAAGGGGGAATGTTCGAAGGTCATTGCGACGTCCTTTTTTACAAGCAGCGATCTGCTGCGCGAAAAGGTTACGTCGGAATCCGAAATCCAAACTGCGATTCGGTCGGCAATTGCGGTGGTTGGTCGTGCGTTCGGGACTTTACAGCCCGATCGTGGCGCGCAGGGTTATGGTTCTCGGCCGGATTGGAACGGTCTGCGTGCTCGTGGCCAGCGTGAACGGATTGCCGAAGCCGAAACTGTTGCCGCGGCTGTCGAGCAGGTTGTCGACGGCGATCGACCAGTGCCACGGCCCGCGGTCGATCGTCGCGCCGGCGTCGATCGTCGCGTAGTTCCCCGCCGGGCGATCCAGCAACGGATCGAAGCTCAATCGCGTGCGACCGGTATAGCGCGCGACACCGTAAACCGACGCGGGCGAGCCGAACGCGACGAGGGTTCGCGATGCCGTCAGTCGAGACGATATGTCGGGAACGACCGGCAGGCGCCGATCGTCGCGATCGAGGCCGGTGTTTGACGACGGCGACGTCAGACGGGCGCGTTGCAGCGTGGTCCCGAAATCGATCGTGATCGGGGACAGGTTCAGGACGCCGCCGAGTTCGACGCCGTAGTTTACTGCATTGCCCGCATCGACTGTACCGAGAAGTCCGTCGGGGCCGACCGTATCGCTGCGCAAATGCTGCCACGCCGAACCAAACACGGCACCGTGGAAGGCCAGCCGGTCACGTGCGACGCGGATGCGCCAGCCGAGTTCCAGGCTCTGGAGTTCGTCGCCGGGGATCCGGAGATTGGTCGGATCGGCTGTCCGGCTGATCCCCGCGGGACGCACGGCGCTGGCATAGCGAAGCCAGACGAGGCCGAGATCGTCACGATGCCAGCTAAGCGTTCCGCTGGGGGTAATGCCGATACGGTTGGCGCGAACGCGGCCGGGTGCCTGTTGTTCGAGATGGCTCGACGTCGAGAAGGCCCGCAGCCCGAGCTTGAAATCGAGCGCGCTCGAGAGGCGCTGCGTACCCTCGGTGAACACGGCGAGGTCCGTGACGTCCTCCTCGTCGCGTCGCACGTCGATGGTGTCGTCGCCGACCGACGTGAAGCGCCCCTTCAGAAGACTGGTCGAATGCAGGATGGTCGCACCGATGATCCAGGGATGGCGCGCGGTCGGGTCACTCAGCCGGACCTCCTGCGACAGCAACCGCGCGGAGCGATCCTCGATATAGGCGACCGGCGATGCGACGCCGAGCGACGATGCCAGAATGCTCGCATCATAGGTGCTTCCGAACTCCTGGTCGACATAGGCCGTCGTGGCCTGCGCCTCGAGCTTGCCGATCGGCCCCCGCACAGTCAGCGCTCCGGATGTGAAGTCGTTGTCCTGCGGCTCGGCGATCCGCGTGGCGCGCGAGAGGCCGCTGGTCGCATATTGGCTGTCGCGCGCGTCGATGCGTTGGGCGACGCCGCTCAAGGTCGCCGACCACCCCTCGCCGATCGACCAGCGCAGCGCGGCACGGCCGCCGACCCGCCGCGTGCGGTTTACGTCGCGCCGGTCGCGCCCGGTATCGTCGATCCAGCCGGGGATCGTCTCGGCCCAAGCTGATGTTCGTAGCGCGACCGTCCCGGTGACGATCGGGAGGTTGAGCATCCCCTCGACCGCGCCACCGACCGCACCGTTGTTGATGCCCGTTCCCTCGACCGCGACGCCGCCCGCGCGCCGATCCAGGTCCGGCGCGGCGGTCACGACACGAACGACCCCGCCGAGTGCACCGGTGCCGTAGAGCGTGCCCTGCGGTCCGCGTAATATCTCGATCCGGTCCACATCGACGAGCCGCAGGTCGGGATCGGGCGACGAATAGCCGATCCGCGCATCGTCCAGATACAGGCTTACGAGCGACTGGCTGGTGCCGTTGAATGCGCTGTCGGCAACCCCGCGGAGAAATATCCGGTCACGGCCCGGGCCCAGGTTCGTGGAAAATGCCCCGTCGGTCGTCGTCATTACGTCCGTCAGTCCACGCCGTCCCGCCAGCCGACCCAAGCTAGGTGCGCCGACGATGCTGATCGAGGCGGGAAGATCGGACAGCCGTTCGTCGCGCTTGCTGGCGATTACGACGATATCGCCGGTCATCAGCGTCCCTGCGGCGTCAGCGCGACGCGCCAACGCGCGCGGTGGTTTTGCCGGAATAGCCTCGATCCGCCACGTGGTCGCATCGACCTGCACCGCCCGCAGCCGGCTGCCGGCCAACATGCGGCGCACGGCCTGCGCTACGTCAGTTGAATGGTCGACCCGCTTGACGACGAGATCCGGCAACCCACCGGCCATCCCGATCGAGATCCCGGTCTGGCTTGCGAGCGACTCGAGCGCAGACCGTAACGGTCCCGCAGGGATCGTAATCGAACGCCTGGCCGGTGGAGCCCGTTCAGCGTCCGCCGGCGGCACCCAGATGCACGACGCCAGCAACCCGACGAACGCGTATCGGCAACACTGCCTGTAGCTGATCGACGAGCCGCGATCCGTCACCAATCGTCAATACCCCGGAAAAGCGCAGGTTCGCCGCCGATGCGTCAACGGTCAACGGGCTGTCCGCATACCGCGCGATATCCGCGGCAACCAGTGGCAATGGGGCGCCGTCATAGTCGAGCCGGCCGTCGGTCCAGTCGGACACGCGCGCAGGATCGACCTTCCGCCGTTCGGCAATCTGTTTGTCCTGCGTGATATCCAGGTTCTGGCCCGCGTGCAGCGTCGTTGCGTCGGATGGCGTGCCACCGACGGGCGTGACGCTCACCATACCCTCGGCGACGGTGACGGCGACCCGTCCACGCGCACTGACGACATCGAACGTCGTGCCGAGATCGCGTACTTCGTATCCGCCCGCGCGTACCATCAGGACGCGCGAAGGATCGTGCCGGACGGCAAAGTTCGCCGCACCCTGTGCGATCTCGATCACCGGACTACCGCCGCCGCTGACGGACACGCGAGAGCCGCGATCGATCTGCATGCGACTGCCATCGGCAAGCGTCACCGACCGGGTTTCGCTGCGACCCGTCTCATAGGCCTGCGCCGCGTCGTCGCCCGACGGCGCGACCAACATCAACGCCAGCCCTGCGGCAAGCGCTCCACTGGAACCGAGCGCCGCCCACTGCCACCGGCGACCGCGCGCTGCTGCGCGGGGTACGACGTCTTGGTCGGCGATGTCTGCATTGTCGTCATTCGCCGGCAGGCGCGCGGCGATCGCCGGTGCGGCAGCGACGAACTCCGCATCGAGACTCGCGATCGAATCATAGGCATTGCGATGGGCCGGGTCGGCCGCCAGCCACTCGCCAAACCGGTCCCAGTCCATATCCGGCGCGTCGAGCCGCGAATGCCACGTCGCAGCGGCTTCGACCGCGCTATCCGTCGCAGCGTGCGTGTCAGTCATGCGTCCCCCTTTCCGGCGGATGCCCCCCGCCTGCGTCAGGATCGACGCAACCCGCGCCCATCCTGCAAACCTCTCCCGATGAATATCGGACCGCTTGATAGACGCCGCGGCGCGGATCGAACCGCACCCCTCCCCCTAAATCATTCATCCAACGCCTTTCTCAGATGTCGGAGAGCGACGGCGATGTGTTTTTCGACAGCGCTTCGCGAGATGCCGAGTTCGGTGGCGATGTCGGCATGGGACACGCCGTCTATACGGTGGCGACGAAAGACGCGCATCGCACCCTCGGGAGGGCCGGACAGCGCAGCGGCCAGCCGATCGAACCGCTCGCGGCTGGCGACCGCGTCGAACGCGGAGGGCGCATCGTCGACCGCCTCTACACCGACGATCGACGTCGTCGCGTCGACATAGCCAATGTCGCGACGCTGACGACGGCCATTCGCACGGACACGGTCGAGCACGATGTTCATGCCGACGCGGTGCAGATACGCTAGCGGATTGGCGATCGGTCCCGTTGCCTGTCCCAGCGACGGCTGCGCCGTGTGGAGCCAGATTTCCTGCACGACGTCCTCGGCCTCCGCGACGCTGCCCGTCCGCGCCGCAAAGAACCGGACAAGCCGGCCACGGTTGGCAGCGAGTACGGCGGACAGGCCTTGGGACTGGCCCGCGGAAGGTATTGTATCGGGGTCGGCTACGGCATTCCTCCGAGGCTCATCGTCGCTGGAAGAGCGTCTTGCTCCTGCCCGTCCGGGATGTCGCCCTGAAAAATAAGACCGTCGGCGTCGGGTCAGCGCGCTGAGTGGTTCGGTACAATCCCGACACGGTCGCACAGGCGGATCGCCGCGGCAGCAAAGGCCAGGACCGCATACGCCGGAATGGCAAGGTAGAACAGCGGACAGCGCCAGGCGGAGCGCGGGTGGACGATGGCATCGATCAGGCGTCCGTCGCCCCGAAAATCGCAGAGCGGCACCGCCGCTTCGGGCGGCTCGGCTCCCCAGACCGGATCGTGATCCGAGACGTGTATCGGTTGCAGGGCGAAATGGGTCGCGGTCATCGACATGATCCTTCTCTCCTCACCAGATTCTCGTTCGCGTACAGTGCCAGCAGCGCGTCGAAGTGATCGTCCATCGTGCGGACCGGGGCTGCCGCGCGTGGCGTACGACAGTTGCGTGCAACCGAAAGGATCGCCTCGGACGCCGCCAGCGCGTCGCTGGACCGATAGAGGACGCCACCGGATTTTCGCGCGAGGTCGGCAGCGCCGCCCCGGTCGGGGGCGATCAGCGGCAGGCCGGAGGCGATCGCCTCGGCGGCGACGAAGCAGAAGGTTTCCGCCTCGCACCCGTGGATCAAGGCATCCGCGCTCGCCATCATCCGCGCTAGTGCCGCACGATCGGTGGTCGGTTCGAGCAGGCGAACGTGGGGATTGCCGTCGATCGCCTCGATCACGGGACGCTGGCGTGATCCGCCACCGACGATGACGAGACCTACCGGCGCCTGCGCCCCCGCCATGGTCGCCGCCTGCGCCACCATCGGCCAGCGCTTTTCCGGTGCGTGGCGGCCGACGCCGATCAGCAGCATCGCATCTTCCGGGAGCCCGCATAGCGCCAGCATCTCGCGACGCACGGTCATGTCACGAAGCGCTGGAGAGAACTGGCCGGGTTCGACGCCCATCGGATCGGTCAGCACTTTTTGCAGGCCGCCCTCCCGCAGCCGTTCGCTCAGGCTGTCGCTTGCGCTGACGATCATGTCGAAGCGTTCGTCGAGGCGGCGTAAGTGGCGCCAATACCAGTCGAACGCGCGATCGATCGTCTGCGTCGATGCCACGCCGCCGAACCAGCGATACGCATAGGCCGCAAGCGGATCGGCGTGAGCGATCAGCGCGAGCCGCGCCCGGGCGCCGCGTTCGCTTTTCCAGTCCGCGACCATCGACGCGCTGCGCCAGGGCGACGAGACTTCGACCAAGTCAGGATCTTCCTCATCAAGCACGCGGTGAAGTGCCGAGCGATTGGAGAAATAACGGTAGGACCGGTCGAGGGGAAACCGCGGCGAGCGCACCCAGCGGATGCGCGCGTTCGGTCCACGACGTTCCTCGCCGTCGCGCTCGCCCGGTGCGACGACCACCATCTCATGCCCACGTTCCGCAAAGGCGACGAGCTTGCGGTCGACATAGGTCCGGACCCCGCCGCCGCTCGGCGTGTAGAAGGCGCAGACATCAACGATCTTCATGACGGCCCTCCCCTTCCGACATAGCTGCGCCCGGCAACAGATCCGCGTAGCGGGCAACCGTGCGGCGGCCCGCCAGACCCCGGATGGTCCGATCGATACTGGTCATAAGCGACTCCTTCGTGACGTCACCGGGATGCACGGCCACCCGCAGCGTCGGGAGCCAGTCCGGGAGCATGCGCGCGGCGGCGGCGACTGCGAGCGAACTGGCGGTGCGCGCGCGGGAGCGACTTGCCCAGGTGACGACGGGACCGCGCGCGACGACCGCGTTGTTGACTGGACGCCAGACCCGGAGATGGTCCTCCGCGAGCGCGAAATCGCATGCCTTCAGCGCCGATATCGCGCCCGGGCCGTAGAGCCAGGCCGGCGCGATGAAGCCGGCGACGGGGCCGCCGATCGCCTGTTCGACCATATCGCGTCCGGCGCGCATCCGGTATTCGGCCTCGTCCGCGCTGAGTCCGAGAAACTCGCCCTCGCCCGCGGTCATGTAGCGCGCCTTCATCGTCGCCGCCGTGCTGCTGTGTGCGCTCGTGTCGCGGTGGAACCAGCCGTGGAGGAACATCTCGACGCCCGCATCGGCCCATTCGCGCAACCGGCGCGCGAACGCCGGCGTCCGGTCGAGCGGCGCCGCGCCCCAGTGATCGGGGACGACCAGCATCGCGAACCGCGGCCCGCCCAGGATCGCGCCGATCATTTCGACCAGTCGCTCGATGGGATCGGCGAATGCCGGCGAGACATCGTGGATCGACACGATGAGGCGCCGGTCCGGTGACGGCGGACGCACGGCCTTTGGCAGGGCGTTCACGACAGAAGGTCGAGCAGCTTGGGCACACACATGCCCCGGAGACGGCACCGCGCGATCCGAACCGCAGTCCGCCAAGATTATTTTTTGTGGCGAATATTTCGGGCTGCGGATGCTGCGATGCGGTGACGTCCAGAACCCATGACACATCCCGGCTCCCCCGCCGTCGCGGCATCGCTGCGTCATGGAAATCAGATTGCCGTCCCGGTCGCCGTACGGCGCAGGGCGGCATGAGTAACGCCCTCAACCCGGCGGCCCTGCCCGCCCCCAAGCTTCCGCTGAAGACGATCGAAGTCCGCAAGGGAATCGTCGCGCGCGGGCTGACGCCTTTGTTGTCCGCGGCGATCCTGATCGCGGCGTTGTGGCAGCTGCGCTATCTCGACGTCCGCGGCGTGATCGCGATGGTGCCGCGCTCGCCGCTGTTCTGGCTGCTGTTCGCGGCCGGCTATCTCGCGCTGCCGGCGAGCGAGTGGTTGATCTATCGCCGCCTGTGGACCCTGCCGCCGCGCGGATTCCTCGCGCTGTTGCGCAAGCGGATCAGCAACGAGATCATCGCAGGCTATTCGGGCGAGCTGTACTTCTATGCTTGGGCGCGGCGGCATGCTTCGCTGGTCGGCACTCCGTTCGGCGCGATCAAGGACGTGTCGATCCTGTCCGCGGTCGTCGCCAACGTCTGCACACTCGCGCTCGCCGCGGTCAGCTGGCAGTCGCTGGTTGCGCTGAACCTCGGCACCGATGCCAAGGTGATGATCGTATCGGCCGCGAGCATCGCGTTGCCGTCGGTCGTCGCGCTCGTGATGCGCAAGCGGCTCTTCACGCTGCCGCGCGATGAGCTCGGCCGGATCGCGGTCATCCACCTGTTGCGGATCGTCACGACGACGGTCTTCGCCGCCGCGCTTTGGGCAGTCGCACTGCCCGCCGCGCCGCTCGCCTGGTGGCTGGTGCTGGCGACGTTGCGGCTGCTCGTCTCCCGCCTGCCGCTGTTGCCGAACAAGGACATCGTCTTTGCCGGCCTCGTCGCGTTCACCGTCGGGCAGGCCTCCAACGTCGCCGCGATGCTGACGATGATCGCGGCGCTGTGGCTAGTCACGCACCTCCTGCTCGGCGCGGCGCTGACCGCGGTCGAACTTCTCAATCCGGAGCATAATCAATGATCGTCGCGCTCTTGGCCCTCGCCGCAACGCCAATCGCGTCGACCCCTGCGCTGGGGACCGCGGCGGCGCAGTGCCGGCCGCACGAGACGGGCCCGGCGATCGTCGTCACGGTCGAGGGACTGAAGGACCGCGTGGGCAACCTGCGTGCCGAGATTTATCCCGCGGTCGAGGGTGAGTTCCTGGCCGACGACAATGTGCTGGTGGCGCAGGGCAAGACGTTTCGCCGCGCGGTGATCCCGGTTCCGGCATCAGGTCCGGCGCGGCTGTGCCTGCGGGTTCCTGGCGAGGGTGCGTATGCGCTCAGCGTCGTCCATGCCCGCAGCGGCGGGCACGGATTCAGCCTGCTCCACGACGGCATCGGTTTTGCCGGCAATCCGCGGCTCGGCCATTCCAAACCGAGCGCGGAGGCGGCGCGGGTCGTCGCGCATGCCGGCATCACGCCGACGACGGTGGTGATGAACTACCGAAGCGGACTGTTCTCGTTCGCGCCGCTGAAGCGCTGACATCGTCATAAATATGCCCGGGCAGGTGCGGTTCCGGCCGGACCGTGGCGTCACCCACGCACATACAGGAATTGGATCGCCAATGGTTTCGCGTCGTCTCGGTCGGTTTGCCGTTTTCCTCGCGCTGTTTGCAGCAGCCGCATCGCCCGCAATCGCGAGCAGGCCGGAATCGACGGTATCGGTCATGACCTACAATGTGCACGGCCTGCCTTGGCCGATCGCGGAGGACCGGACGGCATCGCTGTCGGCGATCGCGGCACAGCTCAAGGCGATGCGCGCCGCCGGGCACCAGCCGAGGATCGTCGCGCTGCAGGAGGCGTTCGTGCCCGACGCGAAGGCGATTGGTGCCGCCGCCGGCTATCGCTACATCGCGTTCGGTGCCACCGCCGACGCCGCCGCGACCGCCGAAACGCCGACCGACCGCAGCTTTGTATCGGCCGGCAGCATGTTCCGCGGCGAACAGGTCGGCAAGCATGTCGACAGCGGACTCGCCATCTTTTCCGATTATCCGATCCTGGCGGTGCGGCGGATCAGCTATCCGGTCTGCGCCGGCTATGACTGCCTCGCCAACAAGGGCGCGATGGCGGCGATGATCGCGGTTCCCGGATTGGCGGGGCCCGTCACGGTGATAGACACGCATTTGAACTCGAACGGCGCCACCGGCGTATCCGAGCCCCGCGCGCTCTATGCGTACAAGCGCCAGATCGACCTTTTGAGCGCGTTCATCGGCTCGATGGAACGACCACGTGAGACGCTGCTCGTGGCGGGCGACTTCAACGTCGGGCAGGACATCGCGCGCCGCGCGTATTTCGCGCAGCACATGTTCGGCGGGGCGATGCCGCTCACGGGCGGCGAGCAGCGGTGTCGGTCGACCCCGACATGCCTGGTGACGCAAGCCGCCGACGTCGCAACCTCGACCGGTCGCGCAAAGGACTGGCTTATGTACCGCGCGTCGGATGCGTCGTCGGTGAAACCAGTCGCGTTGAGCGCGCCGTTCGGCCTTGCTGGCGACAAAACCATGCTGTCCGACCATATCGGCGTGATGGTCAGCTACAGGCTCGACGGGGTCGCCGTCCGGCCGAAGATGGCGGCGATGCTCGCCAGCCGCTGAGGGTTTTCCGTACGGGTTGCGGTCGTCCCGCGGCTACCGTATCCCCGGGTTCATAATACCATTATGATACCGGAGACGATCATGACGCGACAGATTGGCAAGTTCGGCCTCGTGCCCTCGCTGATGGTTGCCGCGAGCCTGGCGAGCCTCGCGGCGGGATCCGCCTCGGCCAGTCCGGTGACGATGCCCGCACTGTTCCCCACGCCGACCTCGATCGAGCTCGGCTCTGGGACGATCGAGGTCGGGCGTTCGGTATCGCTGATCGCAGCGCCGGGCGTCGATCCCGACACGATTGCGCTGGTCCGCAGCATCCTGACGGCATCGGGCGTCGAGACGATCACCACCGCCCGGCGCCTGCCCTCGGTCATCGACGGGACGTATGTCGTGCTCGGGACCGCCGCCGCACCGATCGTCCGCGACGCGCTTAGCCGCAGCCGCGCGGTGGCCGACGACCATGCCGAGGGCTACACGATCGCGAGCCTCGCTTCGGCAACGGGCGGCGTCGTCACGCTGGCGGGTCACGATGCCGACGGCCTGTTCCATGCCGCACAGACGTTTCGCCAGCTTGCAAGGCGGCCGACGATCCCGGCCATGGTGATCCAAGATCATCCGGCGATGCCGATCCGCGGCACGATCGAGGGATTCTACGGCGCGCCGTGGTCGATGGCGGACCGCACCAAACATCTCGACTTCCTCGCCACGGTCAAGGCGAACACCTATGTCTACAGCCCGAAGGACGATCCGTACGCGCGCGATCGCTGGCGGGAAGCGTATCCCGCCGCGACGCTGAAGGCGCTGGGGACGCTCGCGACGACCGCGCGGCGGAACCATGTCGACTTCGTCTACGCGGTCTCGCCGGGGCCGTCGGTATGCTTCTCCGATCCAGCGGACGTGCAGGCGCTGGAGCGCAAGTTCGACGCGATGCGATCGATCGGCGTCGGCAGCTTCTACGTCGCGCTCGACGACATCGAATACACCAAGTGGAATTGCGAGAAGGACAAGGCGTCGTTCGGTCCGTCGGGCGCGGAGGCGGCAGGCATCGCGCAGTCGCAATTGCTGAACGCGGTGCAGGCGAACCTCGCGGCCAAGGACCCGGCGGCGCGTGCGCTGATCATGGTGCCGACCGAATATTACGACGCGAAGGAAACCCCGTACAAGGCGGCGCTGCGCAAGCATCTCGATCCGCGGATCGTCGTGCAGTGGACCGGTACCGACGTCGTGCCGCCGGCGATCTCGATCCCCGATGCCAAGGCAGCGACCAAGGCGTTCGGTCGCAAGACCCTGTTGTGGGACAATTATCCGGTCAACGATTATGCGCAGACCACGGGTCGCCTGCTGATGGCGCCCTATACGCGGCGCGAGGCAGGGCTGTCGGGTGAACTGACCGGTATCCTGTCGAACCCGATGAACCAGGAGGCTCCTAGCCGTCCGGCGGTGACCGGGGTCGCCGCGTTCGGCTGGAACGACAAGGCGTATGATGCGCAACGGACGTGGCATTTCTCCGCGCGGGAACTGGCGGGCGGCGACGAGCGCGCGACCGCGGCGCTACTGACGTTCTTCGATACGCAGCACATGGCACCGACCTTCGGCAGCCAGCCCTGGCAGGAGCAGGCGCCGCGATTGAAGGCGGCGCTGGACGGCGTGCGGGAGGCACTGGCCGGCGGCGATGCGGCGGCGCGGCGTGAAGCTATCGCGGACCTGACCGCGCGTGCCGACGAAATCACGAATGCGCCCGACATCATTCGGTCCGGGACCATCGACCCCGGTTTCGCGGCGCAGTCGCGGCCGTGGCTGGACGCGATGCTGCGTTGGGGGCGTGCGCTCCAGTTGACCGCCGCCGGCCTCGACGCGGCCGATCACGGCAGCAGCGCCGCGGGACGGTATTTCGCCGATGCCAAGCGGCTGGCCGCCGAAGCCGCAGCGATCCAGAGCATTCCTGGCGCAACGCGGTTCGACGGGCCGATCAAGATCGCGGATGGCGTGCTCGACACGTTCGTTGCCGACGCGCCGACGCTGATCGCGTTCGACCGCGCTGGCAACGCTTCCCCCGCCATCGAGCGGTGACCGATGATCCGGTAGCGGACGGCGCGACCTTACCGGGTTTCGATCGTTGCCACCGGATGGAGTCCGAAGACCGTTCTGCCGCCGAAGCCCGATGGCTGAAACTTACCCGCGAGAGTTTGCCGGCGGTGGCGGGTACACGCCGCTGGCCGGTCGTGGCGGATCATTGCTTCCAGCGCATCTTCCTCGACACTGCGTGCGACGGCGTGTGGTATGACCGCATACCGGGCCGCCCCGCGTATGCGCACGCCGACCGCGCGCTGCTGGACCGGGCCATCGCGCTGGCCGAAGCTGCGCTTGCGGATAAGGTGGACCTTGCCGTTCTGAACCGCCGTTCGCTGACCTGGCGGAGAAAACGAACGGTCCCGCTTACCGGATCGTGACGACGACCTGGTCGGTGGCGCGACCGGCTGTGTCGACGAGCCGCAACCGGTGGCGGCCCGGCGGAGCGAAGAACAGCAATTGCTGGGCGGCGGGGCCGAGGTCGCGATTGTCGAGGAACACATGATGCGCGCGGACGTCACCGGTGGTCTCGATCGCGAGGCGCTGGCGGTCGGCGGGGATGTCGGGGTCGATCGCGTAGACGCTGCCCGAGGCGGGGTTGACGATCCGCGCGCGCCGGGCGGTCGCTGGCGCCGCGGCGATCAGCGACTGGCCGGTGCCGCGGAGGAAATATTCGATCCGTGGCTGTTCGATCGCGTCGGCAAATGCGATGCGGCGGCGCTCGATGCCGGCGGGGATAGGGGGCCCGCGTTCGTCGTCGCGTCCGAGCGCCAGCATGACGTCGCGCCAGACCGGCGCCGCGCCACTGGTGCCCGAGACCGCGCGCATCGGATCGCCCTCGACGTTCCCGACCCAGACCGCGACGGTGTAGCGGCGCGAGAACCCGACGCACCAATTGTCGCGCATGCCTTTCGAGGTGCCCGTCTTCACCGCTGTCCAGAACGGCAGGCGTAGAGCCGAGTCCAGACCGAAGGTGGCGGCGCGGGCATTGGGGTCGGCCATCATGTCGGCGACGATCCAGGCTGCGGCAGGGGTCGTGACCGGGCGTGCGGCGACGTGGGGAGCATCAGCGGTCAGCCGCAGCGGGGACCAGCGGCCGCCATTCGCAAGCGACCGGTACGCGTCGGCCTGCTCGAGCAGCGTCACTTCTGCCGATCCGAGCGCGAGGCTGAAGCCGTAATAATCGCCGTCCTCGACGAGACCACGAAAGCCCGTATCCCATAGCCGGTCGCGAAACGGCTCGACCCCAACCAGCAACAGCGTCCGCACCGCGGGCACGTTGAGCGATCCCGCCAGCGCGCTACGCACCGACACGCGCCCCTTGAACCCGCGATCGTAATTCTGCGGCACGTAGAGCCCCGACGCGGTATCGAGCTGCACCGGAGAATCGTCGAGCACCGACGCTGGGGTCAGGTATCCGCGCTCGATCGCCTGCGCGTAGAGGAACGGTTTCAGCGTCGACCCGGCCTGGCGATAGGCGTTCGCGGCATCGACCGCAGGGGCGGTCGAGGCGCCGCCGATCCCGCCGACATAGGCAAGGACGTCACCGCTGGCATTGTCGATCACGACCGCGGACCCGTCGCGCGCGCGCGATCCGCCCAGCCCGAGAAGCTGGCGACGCAGCGCGGCGGCGACCGTGCGCTGGAGCGCGGCATCGAGCGTGGTGGTGATCCGCAGGCCGGGCTTGGTCAGCAGGCGATCGGCGAGATGCGGCGCGAGCCCCGGATCTAGCGCGAGCGTCCGCACCGGGCCAAGCATCGACGCGGCCTCGCTCGCGAACCGCGTACAGTCGCCCGCGCCCCCCAATCGGCAGGCCCGCGCGGCGATGCGAGGGGCGGGCGCCTGCGGATCGGGGAGCAGCGCGGTCAGCAGCAGCGCGTCGTCGCGTGCCATCGCCGCGGGGGTCTTGCCGAACAGCGACAGCGCCGCCGCACCAATCCCCTGCGCCTCCCCGCGGAACGGCGCGAGGTTGAGGTACGCCTCGAGGATCTGGTCCTTGCTCCACGTCATCTCGAGCGATCGTGCCGCGCGCATCTGGCGAAGCTTGTCGCGCCAGCCGCGTGCGCCGGGCATCGCCAGTGTCGGCGACAGGAACGCCGCGACCTGCATCGACAGCGTGCTGGCACCCCTGCCCCGCTCACCCTTAGCGTGCGCGCCAACCGACCCGAGGATCGCCAGCCAGTCGACGCCGCCGTGGCTGCGGAAGCGGGCATCCTCCGCCGCGACGACGGTGGCGGGCACGACCGGGGCGATCTGATCGAGCGGCACCCATGCCAGCCGCCGCGCCGCGAAATTGACGCGCGCGCTGTCGATCAGCACGCCGTGGCGATCGTACAGCCACGCCTCCGACGGCTTCCACGCAGCGCGCACCTGCGCATAGCCCGGCAAAGGCGGCGGGAACGTCGCCCAGTCGAACCCGACCGCGGCCAGGATCAGCACCAGCAGTCCGGCGAGCGCCGCGCGCTGCTTCATCGATCCGCGACGACCATCGTCTGGTTCGGCACCGCGGCGCGAATTGCCGGCGAATACATCGCCTCGACCCGGCTTGGCGGCATCTGGAACCGGCCGGCACCGTTGAGCCGCACCGTGTACGTCACGGTGGTGGTCCCCTTGGGCAGCCAGGCGAAATAGGCGCGCCACGTATCGCGGCCGCGTTCGACGTAGCTCGGACCGCCACCCTCACCATCTGCCGCGCCGCCTTGCTGGAGCAGTTGCGACTGGCCGCCGAGATCGCCGATCACGGTTGCGCCGGCGGGCACCGGATCGCTGATCGCGACCCAGTTGCGCTCGGCGGTCGCCTCGACCGCGAGCGTCACGCGGAGCACGTCGCCCGTCGTCAGCCGCCCTGGTGTGCGCGCCTGCACGACGTCGACTTTCCGCGTCAGGCGATAGCCCGCGAACAGCGGTTGCCGCAGCGGCACGGCCGCGGAGATCGACACGGTCGCCCACGGCCCCGCCCCGCCGCCTTGTGCCAACCGCAGTGGTCCGGCGGCGGCCAGCGGGAACGATACCGTCCGCGCGGGTTCCGCCAGCGGCCAGCCGCGTGCGACGCTCCGCCCTGCGTAAGACAGCATCGTCGTCCCCGTGACCGCCTGCGCCGGATAGACCTGCGCGAACCGCCGCGCGGCGATCGCACCCCAGGCGTTGGCGGTGGTCGTATCCCAATGCCCGCGCGACTGGCGCAGCGCCGTGCCGACCATCAGCCGCGGCGCATCGTCCTGCCAACCCGGCCGCCCGAGCACCGCCGCGGTCGCCTTGTTCGCGGCCTCGTCCGCCGACGACATCAGCCACCACGACGCGTTGGCCGAGTCCGACAGATCGAGCCGGGTGCCCTCGAACACGAGGCGCGTGCGCAACACCGCCTCGGCCTGCGCCTTGGCCTCGGTCGACGCGCCGGGGATCGCGGTCAGCGCGGTGATATAGTCGGCGAGGCTCGCGGTCGGCATTTCCGCGGGCGTCATGCCGATCTGGCCGAGCATCGCTGCCGTCGCGTCGCCCTGCCGCGCCAAGGCCGCCAGTGCCGCGACCTTGGTCAGGCGGACATCGCCGTAATCCTCATGCCGCAAGCGCCCGTCGAGCACCGCCTTCATCGCCTCGATCATCCGCGCGCGCTGGACCGGCGGCAGCCACAGGTTCGCCGCGCCCGTCATCGACAGCACATAGGCGGTCAGTGCCTCGGACCCCTGCAGGCTGTCACCGGGGAAATACCGGAGCAGGCCATCGGGCGCCTGATAGGTCGGGATCTCGCCCGCGAGCGTCGCCCAGCCCGCCATGTCGCCGAGCACGACGATCCGCGACAGCCGCTGTTCGAAACAGTTGAACGGATAGCGGCTCATATAGTCGCGGACCCCGGCAAGCGACGGCGCCAGCGTATCGGCAAGGCGGATGTCGACGCTGCCACGACCCGGCAGCGCCCCCATCGGCGGCGCGATCGGGATCAGCGTAGTCTCACCGACCTGCGCGAGCGTTGCCGCCCAGATCTCGGTCGGCACCGCCGGGATGACGTCCTGCGTCACCGTCACCTGATCCGTCGCGCGGCCGTCGTTACTCCTCGCGCGCACCGTCCAGCGCAACGTATCGACTCCGGACGGCGCGGTGAGGTTCCACGCCACCGGTGCCGCACCACCCGCGGGAATGGTGACGGTCAGCGGCTTGCCCTGCGCGATCCGCGGGAAGACATCGACGTTCGCCGTGACTGTCATCGCGCGATCCGATCCGTTGCGCAGCGTGAACCGCGCGCCGTAGAAATCGCCCGAGCGGACCAGCGGCGGCATCCCGGCATAGAGCGACAGATCCTGCGCGGTGCGGATGTCGGTGCTGCCGGTACCGAACGCCTGCGCACCGTCGGTGGCGATCACGACCAGCTTGAACGACGACAGCGCATCCGACAGCGGCACGGACACGCGCGCACGCCCTTGCGCATCGAGCGGGACATGCCCCTTCCACAGCAATACCGGCTGGAAATTCTCGCGGTTGAGCCCCGACAGGTCGCCGCCACCACCGCCGCCACCCGCTTCGAGCGCCTTGCGTCCATAATGCCGCTTGCCGACGACCTGCATCTGCGCGGTCGCGGTCAGCACCGATAGCGGCCGATCGCCCATCATCGCGTCGAGGAGGTTCCAGCTGTCGTTCGGCGCGAGTTGCAGCAACGCCTGGTCGACCGCGGCGAACGCGACATCGGCCTCGCGTGCCGGGCTGCCATCGGGCTTCCGGACCTGGATCGCGACGTTGGCCGTGCCCCGCGGCGCATAACGCTCGCGGTCGGCCTTGACCGCGACGGCGAGCGTATGGCCTTCCCAGCCGACCTTCACCTTGGCGATGCCGAGGCGGTAGGCGGGCTTGGCAAGATCGACCAGCGCGGTCGGCTCGGCGGCGTCCTCCGGCGTATCCGACAGCCCGAGCGTTCGCGCGATGCGGTGGATCCAGCTCCAGAAGCCGCTCTCCACGCGCCCGCGCACGACCAGCACCGAGACATAGACGTCGGGCGCATAGGCCGCGTCCATCGGCACCTCGATCACCGGGTCCTTGCCCGACAATTCGGTCACGAAGCTCGACAACACGCCCTCGCGCTCGACGCTGACCAAAGCGGTCGCGGAGCGGAACGGCATCCGCACCTGGAACCGCGCGGTCTCGCCCGAGGCATAGGTGAGCTTCTCGGGAACGACATCCATCCGGTCGCCATTGTCGCCGCCGAACCACCAATCGTCGTTCCCCGCGAGCCACACCGACTTAACCGCGCGGGCGACGTTGCCGTCGGCGTCGGTGGTGGTGACGACCGCGTAGATCTCGCCCGAGACGCCCGGATCCGCCTTGCACTGCGCGAGCCCCTGCGCATCGGTCGTCGCGCTGCACGACGCCGACAGCTTCGTCGTCCGCATCCGGTTGTCATAGGCATAGAACCCACCGATCAACCGCCGCCGAGCGGTCAGGATCTGGCGATTGTAGAGCGCGACCGACAGCTTCTGCCCCTTGATCGGCTTGCCGTCGGTATCGAGCGCGACGAAGCGCAGGCGCAGATCGTCCGCGCGCATCATCCAGCCATCGGTGGCGACGCCGAGCTGCACGCCCGAGGCGTAGATCGGGATCGATTTCGAGGCAGTCAGCGTCTCGCCATTGGCATCGCGGTAATCCATCTCGACCTGCATATCGGTCGTGCCGGGCAGCGTTTGCGGCATGTCGACGGTCATCCGCCGCGTACCGTCGCTGCCGAGCGTCGCCGGCAACATCTGCGTCGGCGGCAACGGCGTCTTCGCATCCTCGCCCTCGCCGTCGAGCGGCTTGACGCCCTCGGTGATCGGTTCGCCGCCGAAGCTGAACTTGTCATAGCCGACAGGCGTCGCACTGTGCGCGAACCAGCCGATGCGGACGTCGACCGGCAAGTCGGGAGCACCGCCGCCCGAGAGATAGCCGGCGAACAGATCGAGCTGCGCGGTCCGTGGTTTGATCAATGCGGTCTTCGGCCCGGTCACGCTCGCGCGCATCGTCGGCAGGCGGTATTCGTCGACCTTGAACGACTGCGCGGACTCGCTGGTGGTGTCGCCAACGACGAAGACCAAGTCGTAATCCCCCATCGGCGCGCCCTTAGGGGCGGTCCAGACGGTTTCGCCGGTGCCGTTGGCGCCGATCGTCACAGGCATCTCGAACTGCGTGTCGGAGCCGCGATGCGACAGCCGAAGCGTGCCGGTAAAGCCCGGCGCCAACGAGAAGCCGCGCGCGTCGGGGCGGCGCAGGATGTGCTTCATGTGGATCGTCTCGCCCTGGCGGACCAAAGCGCGATCGAACACGGTGTGGATGATGTCGGTCGCCGCCGAATAGCCATAGGACAGGTCGAAGTCGAACGGCCGGATGCCCTCGCCCCAGTCGGTCAGCGTGAAGCTGAAATCGTCGCCAGTACGCGCCGAGATCATTAGTGGATGCGGCGAACCCTCGCCCTTGCAGCTGCCATAGGTCTCGGGTTCGGGCAGCCCGCGCGCGACCATCAGCCCGCCGCTCCTGTCGGTCGCGCCGCGCGCGAGTGGCTTGCCCGTGCAGCTGTCGCTGACCTGCACCACCGCGTTCGCCACCGGCTTGCCGGTCGACAGCCGCGTGACCCAGGCGAGCGAGCGATCGCGTCCCCATTCGAAATGCACGGCCAGATCGGTGACCAGCGCCGCGCTCGCGACATAGCGCGGCACGTCGCGACCGAGCAGCGCACGGCCGAGCGTCGGGCTGGCGAGTTCGACGACGTAGAAGCCGGGCTTGCCGAGCGGAAGTCCGACGACCTCGAAATCCTTGCCCTTGCCCGGCAGATCGAGCTTGAACGGATCGCCCGCGCCTCCGCCACCGCTCCCGAACAGCAGCGGCTTCTCACCGGTATGGTTGATCTGGAGCGGCTCGGCGCCCTTGCGCTCGATCGTCTGGTAGTCGGTCTTGCCCGCCTCCTCGACGCGCCGCAGCCACGCAGCGATCTCGCCGTCGGTGCCGCCCACGCGCAGCCGCTGGCCGCCGATGCCCGCGGTCTGGCCTTGCAGCGACGGCTCGACGTTGCGGACGGTAACGGGCAGCACGCCGCCCTGTTTCGCCTCGAGGATGCCGAAATCAGCCGCGAACTTGACGAGCGGCGGGGCTTCGTCGAACTTCACCTCGAGCGGAAAGCGTTCGCTGTTTGCAAGGATCCGGCCGCTTTCGTCCTTGAGGTCCGCGGGGATCGACACGTTGCCACGCGTCGCGAAGGGCAAGGGTGCCGCGAACCTGATCTGTTCGATCGTCGCGCGGGTCTTCTCCTCGTCGCTGAACACGGGCGCGACAGACTTGCCGTCGGCAAGCGTCAGGCGGACCTGCGTCGCCGCGCTCATCGGGACCGGCGCGGAGAACCGCAGATACGCCTTCTCGACCGGGCTGCATCCCGCCGCGGTGTTGACGCGCGAGCATTCGAACCGCGCGGTGAAGGGTTTCCGAACGGTGAAGTCGAACCGCTGGTCGGCGCCGGCGAGCTTGCCCCCGGCGCTGGCGATGTTGCTACCCCAGACCAGCGCCATGTCGCGGCCGGGCGGCAGGGGGCGACGGCATTTCAGCGCTGTAATGCCGGCCAGTGCACGCTGGCGCGACGCGGCATCGGCGGGGATCGTCTTGGGCAGCCCGGCGCTTTCGAGGAAATTAGTGACTGCGTAGTTGTTGCCCAACCCGGCGAGCAGCTTGCCGGGCAGATCGGGCGCGAGCACGTCGACCGCGATCTTCTCGCCGATCCCGTCGACCGCGCAATAGGCGTTGGCGGCGATCGACCCACGGGTCGCGAGCATGTTCGCGGCGACCAGGAACACCTGATCCTCCTCGATATCGCCTTCGCCGGGCAGCACCGCGCGGACGATCGGACCACCGGCATCGACGGTGAAGCTCTCCGTGTCGACGCCGTATCCAGCCGCGCTCTTGAGTCCTTCGCGCGTCGCGAGCGTACAGCGCGTTCCGCCCGGCAAGGGCTGCGCGAAGTCCCAGACATAGGTCTGCTGATCCGCCCAGCGCCCTTCGCCCGGCACTGCGCACTCGATCTTCAGCGGCGAGGCGGCGCGCGGATCGCCCAGCGGGACGATCGCGGCGCTGAACCGCACGGTAAAGCGTGTGATCGTGCCGTCCGAGATGTTGGGCGTGGCAAGCGTGACGTGTGGCGTATCGCCCCCGAACGCGGCAACCGGCGCGACGACGATCGCTAGCGCCGCCCACAGTCTCGCAAATCGCATGCCCGCTCTCCCCGCCAACAGAATAGGGGCCGGGCGGCGCTAGTCCAGACTTAACAGGGCCCCGCCCGAGTAGCGCTAGATAAACCTAGGTTTCATTTATCTAGTCTGACATGGATTAAACCATTAAGGTTTTGATTATAGAGGGGAACGTGAAAGGAATCGTGTGCGCGACCATCACGAAGAGGCTCGGCTGGACGCCCTGTACCAGCTGAAGTTGCTCGATACCCCGGCCAGCGAGGGATTCGATCGGATAACCCGGATGGCCAGCCAGATCTTCGGATTGCCGGTGGCTGCGGTGTCGCTGACGGATCGCGACCGGCAATGGTTCAAGTCGCGCGTAGGCGTCGAGCATCGCAGCATCCCGCGCGATAAGGCGCCCTGCGCGCAGGTCGCCGAGTCGACCCAGCCGCTCGTCATCGAGGATTTTCAGGCCGACGCGTGTTACGCCGACAGCGTGCTCGGTCGTGCCGGAACGCGCTTCTATGCCGGCGCGCCGTTGGTCACCAGCGATGGCTACGGCCTCGGATCGCTTTGCGTATTGGGGACCGAACCGCGCAAGGCAACCGAGGCCGAGCTTGCCGCGCTGGTCGATCTGGCGGCGATGGTGATGGCGCAGATCGAGCTGCAGCACGCCTTCGGACGGATCGATCCGGTCACCGGCATGCCGACCCGGAACCAGTTCCGCGACGACCTGATGGATCTGGAGCGGGACCATCCGGGCGAGCACCGGTTCGCGGTGGTGGTCGACATGGCGCGCGAAGATCAAATCAGCCGGATCGTGCGTGCGTTGGGTGTTGCCCGCGTCGACGATTTCATCCGGGAGGCGTCGCAGGCGCTGCGCGTGGCGCTGGGGCCGGGTCGCGTCGCCTATCAGGTTGGCAGCGCGCAGTTCGCGTTCATCTCACCGCCGGGTGTCGAGGAGCTGGCCTATGTTTCGCTGCTCCGGTCGAGCTTCGAGACGATGCATGCCACGTCGTCGGTACGCTTCGTCACGAACGTCGCGATCGGCGTCCGGTCGTTCGTCATCGGCAGCGTTTCGGCCGACGACGTGCTGAGGGGGGCGGCCAGCGCTGCACAGGACGCACGCAACGCCGATGGCGCGATCGCACTGCATTCGCCCGCCAACGACATCGCCCACCGCCGCCAATACGGCCTGTTGCAGGATTTCGGCGCCGCACTCGAAGCCGGCGACCAGTTGCGACTGGTGTACCAACCACGGATCGAGCTCGCGACGGGACGGTGCCTGGGCGCGGAAGCGTTGCTGCGCTGGCAACACCCTCGACTGGGCGAGGTGTCGCCCGCCGAGTTCATCCCGATCATCGAAGAGACCTCGCTGGCGCGCGCGACGACGCAGTGGGTGATCGATGCGGCGATGGATCAGATGGCGGCCTGGAATTGTGCTGGGATCGCGCCGGTCCTGTCGGTCAACATCTCCGCCGCCAATCTCGGCGAGGCCGACCTGATCGACCGGATCCAGCTGGCCTTGTTCAAGCGCGATCTGCGGCCCGAGCGGCTGGAGATCGAGCTGACCGAAAGCGCGATCATGGACCAGCCCGACCAAGCACTGGCGATGCTGCGCGAACTGGCGGAAGCGGGCATTTGCCTTGCGATCGACGATTTCGGGACGGGACACAGCAGCCTCGCCTATCTCCAGCGCCTGCCCGCGCGGATCGTGAAGATCGACCAGGCCTTCATGCGCAACCTCACCGAAGCGGCCGGGCCCGACTTTGTCCTTGTCGAGACGATGATCGGGCTAGCGCACAAGCTCGGCTACCGCGTGGTGGCCGAGGGGATCGAGACCGCAGAGGCAGCCGCGATCCTGACGCAGCTCGGTTGTGAGGAGGCGCAGGGCTTCTGGTTCGCGCGCCCGATGGAAGCCGCGCCGTTC
Source organism: Sphingomonas sp. PAMC26645 (assembly GCF_004795835.1). Taxonomy (NCBI): domain Bacteria; kingdom Pseudomonadati; phylum Pseudomonadota; class Alphaproteobacteria; order Sphingomonadales; family Sphingomonadaceae; genus Sphingomonas; species Sphingomonas sp. PAMC26645. Next base: position 2,503,845 of record NZ_CP039249.1, on the reverse strand, counting down.
GCAATCTGGCTTGCCGAACGCGATACGGCGGCCGAGCCCGAACGCGGCTGACTTTGCAGCCCCGCCCGGGGATCGTCTCAGGTCCCCCGTACGAGGAAGCCCCGCATCAACGCCGCGATCTCGGCATGGTGTGTTTCCAGCGCAAAGTGGCCGGTGTCGAGAAGGTGGACCTCCGCGTCCGGGACGTCGCGGCGATAAGCCGTGGCGCCGGCTGGCAGGAACGCCGGGTCATGCCGACCCCAGACTGCCAGCAGCGCCGGACGATGTTTGCGCAGGTACGCCTGGAAGGCGGGGTAGAGTGCGACGTTGGTCCGGTAGTCGAGGATCAGGTCGAGCTGGATCTCGTCCGCACCCGGTCGCGCCATATAGGCGATGTCGAGCTCGTAGCCGTCGGGTGATAGTCGGAGCGGATCGGCACCGGTGCCGTATTGCCAGTTCCGGATCGTGTCCGGCGCGAGAGAAGACCGGCAGGCTTCGCGGTTGCTTGCGCTCGGATCGCGCCAATACGCCTCCCACGGTCCCCATTGGTCGCTGAAGCCCTCGACGTACGCGTTGCCGTTCTGCGAGACGATCGCCGAGACGCGTTCAGGATGGCGCATCGCGAGACGCAGACCGACAGGCGCGCCATAATCGAAGATGTAGAGCGCGTACCGCGTCAGGCCGAGTGCCTCGACGAAACCGCCGACCACGGTCGCCAAGGCATCGAACGTATAGGCGAATGTCCCCCGCGGCGGCGCCTTGGTCTGGCCGAACCCGGGCAGGTCCGGCGCGATGACCCGAAACCGGTCGGCCAGTTGCGGGAGCAGGTCGCGGAACATGTGGCTCGCCGTCGGGAACCCATGGAGAAGCAGGATGACCGGCGCGTCGACCGGCCCTGCCTCTCGGTAGAACAGATCGACGTCGCCGACTTTCTGCCTGCGATACCGGACGGATGCCGCCGACGCATTCTTCGGTGACGTGGCGACGCGCGACGCGTCCGCGACGGTCGCGCGCGCCGCCGCCAGGACTGCAGGACCGGTGGCCAAGGCAGACATGACACCTCGGCGGGTCGGCGTAGTCAGGTTCGTTCTCATGGCGTTGTCCTTCGTTGAATACTCCAGATAATCGTTTCAGCACGGATCATAATGCTTGCATGCCGGCAGGCTCAGTTGCAGGCTCCGCAACGATGGACCGGCTCGATGCGATGAAATTGTTCGTGGCCTCGGTCGACGAAGGATCGCTAGCCGCCGCCGGGCGTCGGCATGGTCGGTCTGCGGCCAGCGTGACTCGGGCCATCGCGTTGCTGGAGGGCATTGCCGGCGAAGCGCTATTGCTCCGGTCGACGCGTCGGCTGCACCTGACCTCGGCGGGGGAACGGCACGTGGCAGTATGGCGCGACGTGCTGCTGCGGCTCGGCGACATCGCGCCCGCCCCGTCTGAAGGCCCGATGCGTGGCAGTTTCGTCCTGACCGCCCCGGAGCTCTTCGGACGGCTGAAGGTGATGCCGGTGCTCGAAACGTTCCTGCGTCGCGAGCCGTCGACCAGTGCGCGCGTGTTGCTGGTCAACCGCCTCGTCGATCTGATCGGCGAAGGCGTGGACATGGCGGTTCGGCTGGCACCACTGCCGGACTCGACGATGACTGCGACCAAGCTTGGCGACGTTCGGACGCTCGTCTGCGCCTCGCCCGACTATGTCGCGCGGTGCGGCATACCGGCGACGCCGCAGGATCTGGGTCGGTTCGATTGCGTCGGGTTGAACGTCGAAGGCGATGGCGAACTCTGGTCGTTCGGATCGGAGACCGAGCGCGCCCGCGTCCGATCGATCCGGGTTCGGACCCGCCTGAGCCTGAACAATGCGGGCGCGGGTATCGATGCGGCGGTTCGCGGCCTCGGGCTGGTGCGCACCCGGGGATATCAGGTGGCGGAAGACCTGGGGACAGGCCGCCTCGTCACCGTTCTGACAGCATTCGAGCCACCACCGCAGCCGGCGCACCTCGTGTTCCATCCGGACCGGGGAAGCCGGGGCGTCGTTCGCGCGTTCATCGACCATGCCGTGCCGGCACTGCGGGACGAGTTTCGGCGGATCACGACGATGCTGGACGCGATCGGCGAACCGACGCCGCCCAAGAACGATCGCTTGCCCGCGGAATAGAGCGCTGGCGGGCCGATCCCGACTCCGCAGATGCGGCAAGAGTTGACCGACATCGACAGCGATTTGCGCGTGTCGCTCATCTATCTTCGATTTCTCTGGGCTTGCGAACGAATTTGCCGATATCGTCTGCGCGGGGACTATCGGGGGGCCGAATTGTGCGAAGTATAGTGGTTGCAGCGGTGTCGCTGGGGTGCATGGCGACATCTGCGGCGCAGGCCAGCGACCTTCCCTTGTATCAGCCCGCGCCCGGCTGGATCATTCCGGCCGTGCTGCCGGACGCGGCGAAGACAGGCGCAGATACGCCGGCGCTGGTGATCTTCGATACGCAGCAACGGATCGAGGACGGGCGGCTGTGGTCCTACATAGATGTCGCGTCGCACATCACGTCGCCGGAGATGCTGGCGCAGGCGACGTCGCTTGCCTTGCCCTGGGCGCCGGACAAGGGCGACATCATCGTCCACGAACTGGCGATCTGGCGCGGGAGCCAGCGTATCGACCTGCTGGCGAACGGACAGAAGTTCACGGTCTTGCGGCGCGAACAGGCGCTCGAACAGCGCGAATTGACGGGTATCCTGACGGCGACGCTGGCGGTCGAAGGTCTTCAGGTCGGCGACATCCTGCGGTTGCGGGCGTCGACGACATCGAAAGACACCGCGCTGGGTGGGCGCGTGCAGAACGTCGTTCCGATGATCGCCCTACCCGCGCGGGTCGCCTTCGCTCGCGCACGCATATCGTGGCCGACCGCGACGCCACCGCGCTGGAAGCTGGAAGCCGACGGCGTCAAGGCCGTGCCGATCCGCGACGGGCAATACACCGTGCTCGACCTGGCCCTGCCCGCGCCGAAGCCGGTTGAGATGCCGCAGGATGCGCCAAGTCGGTTCCGGCATCCGCCGATGATCGAATTCGCCACGTTCGCCGACTGGGCGGACGTCTCGAAGACCTTCGCACCGCTATATGGCGCGGAAGCCAACGCCATCGCGCCCGGCTCCCCGCTGAGGACCGAGGTCGACGCGATCATGAAGGCGGATGCGACGCCGATCGGCAGGGCCGAACGCGCGCTGGAACTCGTCCAGGACAAGATCCGCTATCTTGCCGTCGGGATGGACGGCGGGAACTATGTTCCGCAGAAACCCGCGCGGACGTGGGAGGTTCGCTACGGCGACTGCAAGGCGAAGACGGTGCTGTTGCTGTCGATGCTGCGGGCGATGGGGATCGATGCCGAGCCGGTCCTCGCCGCCGTCGGATCGGGGGACTTCGTGGCCGAGAGGCTGCCGAGCGCGGCGGCTTTCAACCATGTCTTCGTGAAGGCGACGATCGACGGGCAGACCCTGTGGCTCGATGGGACGGGCGCCGGTTCGAGGCTTGCGGATATCCACGACACGCCCGACGTCGGCTATGTCCTGCCGATCCGCGCCGACGGTGCCGCGCTGCTCAGGATCGCGACGCACGCAAATGCGCGTCCGGTGATCGATTTGATCGTCGAGGCGGACGAAACCGCCAGCGTCGACTTGCCGAGTGCGTTCGAGGCGACGGCGATCGTCCACGGGCGACCGGCGGCGATGCTGACGATGGCCAAGACCCAGTTGGGCGAGAAAGAGCAGCGCCAGGCCGTCGGGCAGTTCCTGCAGGGCTTCCTGGGCGAAGGGCAATTCGTCGATACGTCGATCACGTCCGATCCCATTACCGGTGCGGTCACGCTGAAGGCGCGCGGCGCGACGAGCACGATCTGGACGACCGACGACCGTCGCCGCAAGCGCGCGGTCGACAGGCTGATCGATCAGGTCAATTTCGATCCCGACCGCAGCAAGGCGACCTGGGCGTCCGTTCCCGTTCTGGTCAACCAACCCGACGGTATGCGCTATCGCTTGCGGTTGCGCCTCCCCGACGGTGGCCGGGCGTTCGCATTAGAGGGGGAGCCCGATCTCAAGGCGAACATTGCCGGGTATGACATCGTTCGCAGCGCCAGCTTGGCGAACGGTATGTTCACGCTCGACGAGCGGATCGACACGGTCGGCGGCGAGATCGCGGTTGCCCGCATTCCGGCGGAGCGCGATGCCCTGACGACCGCGAAGGCCCGCGCACCACGTATCGTCGCCTCGGCCGACACGCGGCGGCGCTGGGACATCAACGCCATCGACCCGCCCGGCGCCACGCAACTGAGGGCGATCGAGGCGATCTTTGCGAAGTCGATCGCCGACGATCCCGACGAAGCCAGCGGCTATACCAGCCGCGCATCACTCAGAAGCGGCGTGGGCGATCGCCGCGGTGCCGTCGCCGACCTGACGCACGCGATCGCGATCGCCCCGACGATCGACCTCTATCTCCAACGCTCGACGGAGTCGCACGAGTTGGGCGACATGGCGGCGGCGCTCAAGGACGCGGAAGCAGCGCGTGCCCTGGATCCTTCGTCGCAACAGGCGATCGGCCAGCTCAGCGACCTGAAGGCCGAAGGCGGCGACATGCCCGGAGCGCTGGCGCTCCTGGATCAGCGCATCGCGCTGGGCGGCAGCATGCGCAACGCGTTTCGCGAAGCCAAGGCCGGCCTGCTCGGAGAATATGGCGACGTCACCGCAGCACTCGTGTTGTTCGACAGCCTGATCGCGGACAAGCCGGGTTCACCGTCGCTGATGAACGCACGGTGCTGGGCCAAGGGAACGCGCATGGTCATGATCGACAGTGCGTTGAAAGACTGTACGGGGGCGATCGAGTTGAGCACCGACACGAGTGGTCCGCTCGATAGCCGGGCGATGGTCTGGTATCGGCTCGGAAAGTACGAGCAGGCGCTGGCCGATCTCGACGCGGTGCTGGCGTCGACACCCAATCAGGCGGAAAGCCATTTCATGCGCGGAATCGTGTTGGCGAAATCGGACCGGCGACCCGAAGCGACGAAGGAATTCGCGATTGCACGGCGGCTTCTACCGAGCGTCGACAGGCGGTATGCGCGCTACGGCATCAAGGCGGACTGATCATCGGTATCGGGTAGCCATCAACGTGGCGCTCGGCATAGTGATTGGCGGTGACGGTGAATGGTGCCGGATCGCAGGGAGAAAACCGCTTGATGTCGGACGAGTATGCGCATGGCCGGCGAGATGGGTTGCGGCTGGCGCTGGCGATCTTGGCTGCCGAAGAAGCCAAATGGGCGGCGTTGCTGGGCGAGAGTGCATCCTGGCGGACCAACGCCACGCGTGAGGTGCGGCATAAAACGCTTCAGGTCGCACAAACGCGCGTCCAGACCGTGCTGAACCGGCTTTCTCCCAAGGACGACACTGCGTCGAATGCGGAATTGTCCGCCGCGCTGGCGAAGATCGGGCTTTAGCCCGCCCTGCCGTCCGACAATGCGTCGACCAGTTCGATTAATTGAACCGCATCACCCAGCGCCGCAGAGGCGGCCGTGTTGTCGAACATGCACCATGCCGGGCGCCCTGCTGCGCGGTCCTCGGCAACCAGGCGCGCATAGGCGCATAGGCGGTCGAGCCCGTACGCGGTTCGGTACATGTCGGGCGACCCGTGCAGCCGGTAATAAGTGAGCCCGCGCCAGCCACCCGGCCGTGCCGCCGCCGGGACCCGGGCGGGATCGGCAGCGACCCGTGCTACTTTTTGGGCCGCTAACAGGCTGTCGACATCGGGCTCGAACCAGCTGGCGTGGCGCGGTTCACACACGATGCTGGTGTCGGTTCGTTCGCCGACGTCCGCAAGAAAGCGAGTGACCGTCGCATGATCGAAGACGAGGCTTGGCGGTAGTTGCAGGAGGAGGAGCGCAAGCTTGCCACTCAGGCCGGACACCTCGTCGAGAAAGCGATCAAGCGGCGCGGCGGCGTCGTGCAGGCGAAGATCGTGGCTGATCGACTTGGGTATCTTTGCCGCGAACCGGAAATCGTCGGAAACGCTGGCGGCCCATCGAGCCCAAGTCGATTGCCGGTGTGGCCGGTGGAAGGACGAGTTCACTTCGACACCGTGCATCACGGCCGCGTAACGCTGTAGCGCGGTCCCCGTTTCCGGAAAGTTCGGCCGATCCGCGGCCGGTATGCTCCAGCCGGCGGTGCCGATCACGCAGGCCGGATCCGTCACCGGAAAACGACCTTCGCGGAAGCACCACGGCAATCGTCCGGCATCCGTCCCCTGCCCCGCTGGTCATCGCGGCGAAGGAGACGGACGCCGGCGTCGATCATGCCGATTGGGGGATGATGCTGATCATCTCGCCCGCGCCAGGTTCCTTCGCCGGCTTGAGCTTGAGCGCTTGGTCCGGTTCGACATGGCGGCTTCGCGAAGCGGGTTCGAGCGTCACGGTCTCGCCGGTGTCGAGCGACCGCTCGATCGCGGCCAGGACACGCATGTCGAACAGGCCTTCCTCGCCGTCGGCTTCGGGATGCAGATCCTCGAGGATGCAGTTCGAGAAATACTGCGTCTCGTTGCCGAACTGTTCGACCGGATCGAAGCTGTGCGTCTTGCTGCCGGCGCTGGTCTTCTCGACATAGGTGATGCCGATCTTCGGCCCGAACATGAAGGCGGGCGACGCGTGGATGCTCGCCTTCGTGCCGACGAGCTGGAAGAATTCGGCCGATGCGGTGGCGTAGCTGACGCTGAACTGTGCGACGCGTTCGTTGGGGAAGCGCAGCGTGACGGCCACGGTGTCGTGGAAGTTGAAGCCGCGCCCCGGGGTCTTGGTACCGATCGCGTGCACGGCGATGGGTTCCTGCCCGAACAGGTTGCGCACCGCGTTGAGTGGATACGTCCCCATGTCTGGCACCGGACCGCCCCAGTAACCGTTGTGACCGCGCGAATTAGCCTCAGCGACATTCTGCGCGAATACCGAGACGAAGCTGCGCAACTCGCCGAACTCGCCGTCGCGAGCGCGGGTGATCATCTCGACCGTGGCCGGTTCGTTGTGGAGGCGATAGGCGATCATCAGCTTGCCGCCGCCCTTCTTCTGCGCGGCGATGATCTGTTCGGCTTCGGCGACGCTGGACGCCATCGGCTTTTCGAGCAGGACGTGAATGCCCGCTTCGAGCGCGGGAACCGCGTATTGCAGATGGAGGAAGTTCGGTGTCGCGACATAGACGGCGTCGATTTCGTCCGACTTGAGCAGCTCGTCATACTGCTCGTAAGTCCATGCCTTGATACCGTAGAGCTTGGCGAGCTTGTCCGCCTTGACCGGATCGCCCGTGACCAACGCCGCGAGTTCCGAATTGTCGGTGCGACCGATGCCCGGCATGAACGCCTGCTGAGAGATCTGGCCACCGCCGACGACGGCATAGCGCACCTTCTTCTTGTGTCCGAACATATCGGTCCTTCGGTGTAGTTTGGGGATGCAGAGCGAACGACGGACGACCATGATCGTTGCATTCTTCGCGCGTTTGCCCCGTACGTCGGGATCCGCGACGCTGCGTTTCCGCAATCGCGCCGATCATACCGGACCGCATCGCGGTGCCGTTCGTTCGGCACGTGAACCTCTGAGGTAGACGAATCATGGACTATACCAAACTCGGCAGCACCGGCCTGGACGTTTCGCGGCTTTGCCTGGGCTGCATGACCTACGGCATCCCCGATCGCGGCAATCACGCGTGGACGCTCGACGAGGAAACCAGCCGGCCGATCCTGCGCGCGGCGGTTGAGGCCGGGATCAACTTCTTCGACACCGCCAACGTCTATTCGGATGGCACGTCGGAGGAGATCGTCGGTCGTGCGCTGAAGGACTTCACGCGCCGCGACGAAGTGGTGATCGCGACCAAGGTGCACGGGCGGATGCGTCCGGGCCCGAACGGCGCCGGTGTCAGCCGCAAGGCGATCATGGCCGAGATCGATGCCAGCCTCACGCGGCTCGGCACCGACTATGTCGATCTCTACCAGATCCACCGGTTCGATTACGACGTGCCGATCGAGGAAACGCTGGAGGCGCTGCACGACGTCGTGAAGGCAGGCAAGGCGCGGTATATCGGTGCGTCGTCGATGTTCGCGTGGCAGTTCGCGACGATGCTGCACGTCAGCGAGGCGAATGGCTGGACGCGGTTCGCGACGATGCAGGATTATCTGAACCTGCTGTACCGCGAGGAAGAGCGCGAAATGCTGCCGCTGTGCGATGCCGAAGGGGTCGGCGTGATCCCCTGGAGCCCGCTCGCTCGCGGGCGCCTGACGCGCGACTGGAACGAGACCACCGGACGTTCGCAGACCGACGAGTTCGGCAAGACGCTGTACGCGCATACCGTCGAGGCGGACCGCAAGGTGGTGGAGACGGTCGCGACGATCGCCAAGGAACGCGACGTGCCGAGGGCACAGGTGGCGCTCGCTTGGGTGCTGGCGAAACCGGAGGTATCCGCGCCGATCATCGGGGCGTCGAAGACCGCGCATCTCGACGATGCGATCGCGGCGCTCGAACTGGGCCTTACCGATCGCGAGATCGCACGGCTGGAAGAACCCTATGTGCCGCATGCGGTCGTCGGCTTTTCGTAAGCGATCTGCGGCCGGCTACCTTTGAGCTGGCCGCATCAATTCCACCGAGCGTAACGCGCATATTCTGCCCGACGGATCATCCGTCGCGGCACAAAGGACCTATATGACGAAACCGACACTGGCCGAGCGACCGGCTATCCTGGCCGCCAAGCGCCAGCTGAAAATGGCGCGCTCGACCCATGCCTATGTCAGGGGCAACACAGCCAAGTTCTACGAATGGCTCGACGAGTCACCCGCGTCGCGACGCGTTCCGCAAGGGCCGGCGATCTGGATCTGCGGCGACTGCCATCTCGGTAACCTCGGCCCGATCAACGATGGTGGCGGGCGGATCGCGATCCAGATCCGTGACCTCGACCAGGCGGTGATCGGCAACCCGGCGCACGACCTGATCCGCCTCGGGCTGTCGCTCGCGACCGCGGCGCGAGGCTCCGACCTGCCCGGCGTGACGACCGCGCACATGATCGAGGAGATGGTCACCGGCTATGCCAGCGCGATGGCGGATCCCGCGAGCAACGATGCCGGCCCCGAGCCCGAGGCGGTCCGCAGCGTCAAGCGCCGCGCGCTGGGACGCCGCTGGCGGCACCTCGCCAAGGAGCGGTTCGCGACGCAGGAGCCGATGATCCCGCTCGGCGACAAGTTCTGGCCGCTGGAGCAATCCGAACGCGATGCGCTTGCCGAACTGGTCACCGAGCCGGAGGTCGCCGCCCTGGTTCTCTCGCTCGACGCGAAGGACCGGGACCGAACCGTCCGGCTGGTCGACGCCGCCTACTGGATGAAGGGGTGCAGTTCGCTCGGGCTGTTGCGGTTTGCGGCCCTGGTCGGGTTGAAGAACGCGAAGGGGCGATCGGACTATGCGCTGATCGACTTGAAGGAAGCGACGACACCGATCGCGCCTGCCGCTAAAGGCGCCAAGATGCCGACCGACCAGGCGGCGCGCGTCGTCGAGGCTGCGCGCGCGCTGTCTCCTCACCTCGGTAGCCGGATGGTCGCGGCGCGTGCGCTCGATCGGTCGCTGTTCGTTCGCGAATTGTCGCCGCAGGACCTGAAGCTCGAGGTCGAGCAGTTCAGCGCGGGACAGGCCGTAAAGGCGGCACGGTATCTCGCCTTCGTTGTCGGCAAGGCGCACGCACGCCAGATGGATACGGACACGCGCCACGAATGGGCGAGCGTGCTCGATGCGGACCGTCGCGGCGCGATCGATGCGCCGAACTGGCTGTGGGAGAGCGTCGTGTCATTGGCGGGAAGCCATGAGGCGGGATATCTGGAACATTGCCGCCAGTACGCAATGCGGGCGTGATCGGCGGTAGGGCTATGCCCGCCGCGAAGTACTCCGAGTGCTGCGTGCTTTACATGGCCGATCCTGCTGTCACACTCATCGCCGAACTCGGGCGCGTGCGCCGTATTGGAGCATTCGACCATGGACTTCATCGACCGGCGTACGGCTATTTCCGGTATCGGTGCGGCGATCGGGTGCGCCGCCTTGCCCGTCTCCGCGCGTGGCGCACCCGACGACGTGTTCCTGCTAAGCTATTTCACCGACATGGATGAGGGTCGCGAGGGCCTCAAGCTCGCTCGCAGCGACGACGGGTATGTCTTTCGCGCGCTAGGCAATGGCCGTGGCTTCCTGACACCGATGGTCGGCGAGAACAGGCTGATGCGCGATCCCAACCTGTTGCAGGGACCGGATGGGCTCTGGCATCTCGTCTGGACGAGCGACTGGTTCGGCCCCGTCATAGGTCACGCCACGTCGCGCGACCTGATGCACTGGTCGCAGCAACAGACCATTCCGGTGATGAAAGGCTTTGTCGGCGTCCGCAACACCTGGGCGCCCGAGGCGATCTACGATCGCGCGCGGGGCGACTTCGTCCTCATGTGGTCGAGCAGCATCGACGGCCGTTTCGGGGCGACTGCGGGCGAAAAGTTCGCGGGGATCAAGCTGCGCCCCTATTATACGCGGACTAGGGATTTCCGTACGTTCACGCCGACCAAGTTGTTGTTCGATCCCTGCACCGACTCGATCGACTTCACCTGGCTGAGGCTGGCCGACGGCAGGTTGCGGCTGATCTACAAGGACGAGACGCATGACACCGAAACGCGGCGGTGGCTGGTCAGCCGATCCGCGGCCTCGCCGACCGGTCCGTTCGGGCCGGTCAGCGCGCCGTTCACCAAACCGATGACGGAGGGACCGACGGCGATACGGCTCGGCGACCGCTACATGGTCTATTACGACGTGTACGAGCAGCATCGCTTCGGTGGCGCCTCGACCACGGACTTCGTCCACTGGACCGACGAGAGCGCGCGCATCCGGTTTCCCGAGAACGCGCGCCACGGAACAGTCGTTCGCGTGCCTCGCGCCTTTGCCGACAGGATCGCGTGATGCCGGCGACTAGGCGCAATCAGAACGCGATCATCACCTTGCCGAGATGCCCGGCGGCGGCGAAGTAGCGGACCGCTTCCGGCGCGTCGTCGAAGCGAAAGGTCCGGTCGACCACCGTCGTCATGCCGTTCGCCACCATCGCGTCGAGCAGGTCGACGAACATAGCGCGGCTGCCGTTGGCGATACCGCGGATCGTCACGTTCTTGATGATGAGCGACAGATAGTCGGGGATCGCCGGCCCCTCGCCCGGCGACACGCCGACGACGATGATCCGCGCATTGGCTGCAGCCGCAGCGATCGACTGGCCCAGCGTATCGACGCCGCCCGTTTCGATCACGATGTCGGCGCCCTTGCCGTCCGTCTTGGCATTCACCTCGGCTACCCAATCGGGGCAGGTCCGGTAGTTGATCGTAATGTCCGCGCCGAGCGCTCGCGCCGTCGCGAGTTTCGCATCGTGGGACGAGGTGATCGCGACCCGCGCACCGCGTGCCTTGGCGATCTTCAGCGCAGCAAGCGAGACGCTGCCGGTGCCGAGGCACAGGACGGTGTCGCCAGCCTCGACGTGACAGATCTCGACCAGCGCGTTCCAGGCCGTTAGCGCTGCGGACGCAAGCCCGGCAACATCGGCATCGGCCAGCGCATTGGGCACCCGGATGAGCGCCGCGGCGGGCAGGACGATGCGCTCGGCCAGCCAGCCGTCATGCGTGATGCCGATATCGTGCGCGAAAACGTCCGCCCGGAACGCGCCGTCGAGCCAGCTCGCGAAATGGCCGCAGACGGCGCGGTCACCGACCGCGATCTCGGTCACGCCCTCCCCGATTGCGATGACCTCGCCGACGCCTTCGGACATCGGGATGCGGGTCTCGGGTTGGCGAGGACCATAGGTACCGCGCAGGAGTTGTACGTCGCGGCTGATGAGGCCGACGAGACGCGGTGCGACCAGCGCCTCGCCGGGGCCGGCGACTGGGTCCGGCCGGGTCGTCGCGACGAGCGCGTCGATGCCGTCCTGCGCGCCGATTTGATAGGCTTTCATCGAAATCTCCTGGAGTTAGGCGCGCGGCCGGCGCATCAATCGAATGCTGTTGGGCCGGGCTTGAAGGCGTGGCGGTGGGCGCGCAATGCAATCCAGAGCGCCAGCAACGTCGGCGCCAGCACGGCCCAGGCGAGCGAACCCGCGCCAAGATGGTCGAGCATCACGCCGCCGACGATTCCGCCCGCGGCGATCGCGCCGTTCCACGTCGTCGTCAGCATCGCGTTCGCCAGATCGACGCCCTCGCCTGCGGCATCAGCCAGCGCGGTTTGGAGCTGCGTCGCGGCGCCGCCGAACGACAGGCCCCACAGGATCGTCGCCACGATCGTCACGACGGGGCTGGCTGCAAACAGCCCGAACGCCAGCGATACCGCCGCGAACGCTGTTAAGCTAACCAATACCAACGGTCGCAACGCCCGGTCGATCAGCACGCCCGTCACCCAGATCCCGACCAGCGCGGCAACGCCGAACCCGAGCAGCAGCAGGTCCAGCCGGCCTTGCACGCCCGAGAGCGCGGCGACCGGCGCGATGTAGGTATAGAGGATGTTGTGCGCGGTGATCCACGCGAACAGCGTGACGAGCACGGTGCGTACGCCGCGCGTGCGGAAGACGCGCGCGATCGACAGTCGCTGTTCCGCCGGCTGTCCGGGGAAATCCGGCACTTGCCACAGCACCCAGCCGATCAGGACCAGCGTCGTGATCGACATCAGCCCGAACGCCATTCGCCAGCCAAGCGTGGTGCCCAGCATCGCCCCCAGCGGAACGCCGATCGACAACGCAAGCGGCGTACCGACCATCGCGATCGCCAGCGCCTTGCCGCGCAACGGCGCGACGACCATCCGCCGCGCATAGCCGGCGATGATCCCCCAGCCGAGCCCGGCCGCGACGCCACCCATGAACCGCGCGACCAACGTCAGCGCGTAGGAAGTCGATACCGCGGTCACGCAGTTGAAGATCAGGAACCCGACGATCGCAACCAGCAGCGTCGGCTTGCGACGCCAGCCTTGCGTGTACAGCGTGAGCGGGATCGCCGCGAGCAGCGATCCGACCGCATAGACCGTGACCGTCTGCCCCGCGAGCGACTCCGATACGTCCAGCCCCACTGCCATGTGCGGCAATAGTCCGGCGGGCAGCGTCTCGGTCAGGATCGCGGTGAAGCCGGTCATCGCCAGCGCCAGCAAGGCTGAGATCGGCAGCGTCTCGCTCGCGCCGACGTCGGTCGGAATAGGGTTTGGACGCACGGACTACTCACTTCTGGATCGACTGGTCCAGTGCAGTCGACGACCGAACGCGGCTTGTCAATGAATAATGGATCGATTAGTCCACAACGTCAGGAGCGGAGACTTATGGCACGGAGCGGACGACCGCGCGGTTTCGACCGGGATGCGGCGCTGGACAGCGCGATGCACCTGTTCTGGGAGCACGGGTATGAGGGCGCGTCGCTACTGACGCTGCGCCACGCGATGGGTGACATCTCGTCGGCAAGTTTCTACGCGGCGTTCGGCTCGAAGGAAGCGCTCTACCGGGAAGCGCTGGCGCGGTACCTGGATCGGCATGGCAGCATCATCGACGCGCTCGATGACGAACGGCTCCCGCCGCGCGCGCGGCTCGAACAGGCATTGATGGCGTCGGTTGCGGTACAGACCGACGTCGCGCATCCCACTGGCTGCATGGTCACGCTGTCGGCGACGATCTCGTCGGAAGCCAGTGCATCGACGCGCGCGCTGACCCGAACCGAGCGCGAAGCCACACGGCAAGCGTTGCGTCGGTGTATCATCGCCGGCATGAACGCAGGCGATCTCGACCCCGGTGCCGATGTCGCAGGGCTGGTCGCGCTGTACGACGGATTGGCGCTCGGTATCTCGATCCAGGCGCGCGACGGCATCCCGGCGGAAACGATCCGCGCGGCCATCCGGCACGCGATGGCGGCGTGGGACCTGAACCGAAGCGCTCGCAGCGGCAACGGCAAATGATGGGCTGAAGCGGCGCTCGCACCAAGCGTTCTGACAGCGCGCGTCCGTCGTATGGACCGCCCTGACCTAACCCATTCGCGGCTGACGACACTAAGCTAGCGCGACGAGTGCGGCGGAGATCCGAAGGCGCGATCGATTACCCCGTCTATCTTGCCGATCCCGTGTGGTAGGACCCTTGCGACGATTGGGGAACGGCAATGCGGACGATCATCATGGCGACGATGTTGCTGGCGCTGGCATCGGGTACCACGTCGGTAGCTGCCGTCAGGGTGGCCGACGCCGTGGCGCAAACCTCGCTGGCGCACGGCAGGATGGAGGGTCCGTTCGAACTCCATTCCCGGGTCTATCCGGGCACGGTCAGGCGCTATTGGGTGTATGTGCCAGCAGGCTACGACGCGTCGAGGCCACCCAATCTGCTGCTGTTCCATGATGGCCAGCGCGCGGTCAATCCGGAAGGGTCGCTGAAGCTTCCCGCGGTTCTCGATACGCTGATCGACCAGAAGGCGATTCCGCAGACGCTGGGCGTGTTCGTCACGCCGGGGAATGTATCGGCCCGGTATCCCGATACGCTCGGCATGCAGAACCCGGACCATCGGCCCGAGGAGTACGACGCGCTTTCGGACGCTTATGCCCGGATGACATTGGACGAGTTGCTGCCCGCCGTGGCGCGGCGATGGCGGTTTTCGGCGGATCCGAAGCGGCGCGCGATCGGCGGCACGTCGAGTGGTGCGATCGCCGCATGGACGGTCGCATGGCGCCATCCGGACGCGTTCGGCAACGTGATAAGCTTCATCGGCAGCTATACCTCGATCGGCCTGAAACTCGGCCCGGACGGTACGCCGCTGGCCTATGGCGGGGATACCTATCCCGGCCTGATCCGGAAAAGCGCGATCCGCCCCTTGCGCGTCTTTCTTCAGGACGGGCGCAACGACCTGGATAACGAGCACGGCAATTGGTTTCTCGCGAACCAGCAGATGCTGAAAGCGCTCGAATGGGCCAATGCGCATGCGGACGCGGAAAAGCACGCGGGGCCGCGGTACGCCATCAACCATGCCTGGACCGAGGGTACGCATTCGGATGCCGATGGTGGATCGATCCTGCCTGACGTGCTGCGCTGGATCTGGCGGGATCAGCAACCCGGCCGGTAAGCCTCGGGTCTGATTCAGGCGTGCTTCGCCGCAACCGCCTGAGTCTCGCTTTCGACATTGACGCAGTGCAGCATCACACCTACCAGCCCGCGCTCACAAGATGCTTGCCTACAAGGCGCAGTTTAGCTCAGCGCTGGAGGCGCCGCGTGACCATGACCATGACCTTTGCCGATCTCTCCCTGGCGCCGTTTTTGCTGCAGGCGCTAGCAGAGGAAGGCTATGCCCACCCTACCCCGATCCAGGCGCAGTCGATCCCGATGCTGCTGCAGGGGCGCGACATCCTCGGCATGGCGCAGACCGGCACGGGCAAGACCGCCGCCTTCGCGCTGCCGCTGCTCCACCGCCTCGCTGCCGACCCCCGCCCTGCACCCAAGGGCGGCGCGCGCATCCTGGTACTCGCGCCGACGCGTGAACTCGTGTCGCAGATCGCCGCCGGGTTCGAGAGCTTCGGTCGTCATCTGAAGCCGAGCGTGATGACGATCTTCGGCGGCGTCAGCCAGTTCCATCAGGTCAAGGCGCTCGAAGGCGGGGTCGACATCATCGTCGCCGCACCGGGGCGCTTGCTGGATCTGGTCGATCAGGGGCTCTGCGACCTGTCGCAGCTCGAGGCGCTGGTGCTCGACGAAGCCGACCAGATGCTCGACATGGGCTTTGCCAAGCCGATCGAGCGGCTCGTCGCGACGCTGCCGACGGATCGCCACACGTTGCTGTTCTCTGCGACCATGCCGAAGTCGATCGCGGCGCTGGCCGAGAGCCTGCTGCGCGATCCGGCGAAGGTCGAGATCGCCCCGCCTTCGACCACCGTCGACCGGATCGACCAGTCGGTGATGTTCCTCGATGCGACCGACAAGAAAGCGGCGCTGCTGGCACTGCTCAACACCCCCGACATGGGCCAGGCGGTCGTCTTCACGTTGCAGAAAAACATCGCCAACGACGTCTGCGCGTTCATCGGCGAGGCCGGCTTCACCGCCGAGGCGCTCCATGGCAACAAGTCGCAGGGCCAGCGCGAGCGTGCGCTCGACGCCTTCCGCGCCGGCACCGTCCAGGTGCTCGTCGCGACCGATATTGCCGCGCGCGGGATCGACGTCGACACCGTGACGCACGTGTTCAACCACGACCTGCCCAGCCTCCCGGAAAGCTATGTCCACCGGATCGGCCGCACCGGTCGCGCCGGTCGCAGCGGGTTCGCGATCACGCTGTGCGATGCCGAACAGCGTGCCTGGCTGCACGACGTCGAACGAGAGATCGGTCGCACCTTGACCGTTCAGGACGATCACGAATGGCATTGCGAAGTGGCACGCCATTCGACCAAGCGCGCCCCCGTGCTGGGTGGCGGCCCGGTCAAGCAGGCCAAGCCGGCGAAGGCACCGCGCGAGCGGAAGGTCTGGACCGAGGAAGAAAAGCTGGCCGCACGGATGGCCGCAAAGGCCGCCTGATAGCGGTGCATCGTTCGACGAGGGTGCGATGCCCCTCGTCGAATGATACAACGGTCGCGGCGAGACAGGGGTCACGCATTCGCGACCTGTCTGACGCGGCATCCTAGCGTGTCCAACCCCGCCATGACTTGAGAGTCTGATGCGGGCGTCCGATGCCCATCGGGCAGTTTTCGCCGCACTGCGGAAGATAAACTGAGCGCCGCAAGCACCCACTCTGGCGGCCCTCGCTCTGACACAGTTTGCATGATGTCGGACTTATCGTCCAGCAACCTGACCGCCCAAGCGATCATTCCGCGACCCCCGTCTTTATGACGCACCTGCAACATAAGTCGCATAAAACCGTCGCCGCAGGATGCCATGCCCCTCTTCGAAACGCGTAAGGGGAATGGTGTGTCTTTAAGTAAGTTCATGGTCTGTGCGGCATCGGCAACGATGCTGACGCCGCTGTCGATCGCGGCGCAGACGATCCCGACATCCCCACCAGTCAACTACGTCAACGAGAGCAATCCGGCGATCGGCAGCATCGTTCCGAAGCTGCTCGACAGCTATGTGAAGCTGATCCGCGACCATCCCGAAGTGATGGTGCAGAACTACAAGACCGTTGTCACGATGACCAACGCGCGCACGCCGAGCCAGACCTTGGCGGCGATCCACGACGATCGCACCAACCAGGCATACAGCATCCTGAATGGCCTCGGCGCGCTGACCAATCTTTACATGGCGGGCGCAGGGGCGTCGACCAGCGGATCGGCGCCGAACACGCTTACCCCTACCAGCTATGCGACCGCAACGCTCGCGGACTATGTCGCGAATATCAATCTCGGCAACAGCTTCAGCCCGGGCGCCGAGAAGTTCGGCAACGGTACCGCCACGCCGCTGGCCGCCGCGGTCGCCTTCATCAACAACACTGTCCGCGCCAGTTCGTCGACCGAGCCCGCCAAGCGGACGTTCGCGCGGTATCAGGGCGAAAACCCACCGATCGATCCGCTCGATCCGCGGTTCGCCAACTACAACGTCAACACCAATCGCGGTGCGCTGACGCTGGCGGACACCGCGGCGATCATCGTGCCGTCGTATCTGTCGAGCTTTACCACGCCTGCGCCCTACGCCTCTACGACGCAGTGGGTACGTGGGTTCGTCGTGACGGCGGACATGGTCGCGGCAAATGGCGGCAAGCCGATCACCGCACCCAATTTCGGCACGTTCGATTCCGCGGGCAAGTTCACCGCGGCGACGTTCAAGGTCGGCGAATATGTTCCCGGCATCGGTGCCTCGCCGCGACCGTACCGCGTGACGACCGACGTCAACGTACCGACGCCGATGCTTCAGATCATCAACTCGTCCAACCCCTATGCCGATGGTGCCTATCCAAGCGGGCATACCAATTCGGGCATGCTGCAGGCGCTGGGCACGGCGTTCCTGGTCCCGCAGCAAGGGCAGGAATTGCTCGCGCGCGCGGCGGATCTCGGCACCAACCGTATCCTAGCGGGCATGCATTCGCCGCTCGACATCATGGGCGCCCGGATCGAGGCGACGGCGCTGTCGGCGACCAACATCTACGCAGCCTTGTATGACGCGAAGGGCAATCGCCTCGACTGGACCAACCCCGGCAATGCCGGCGCGTACGCGGTCTACCAGGCCTATACCCAGACCCAGTCCTATCTGGCGTCCGCCTGCGGCACCGCGACCGTCACGGCATGCATCGCCGCCGCCAACGCGTCTGGCGCAACCGCAGCCGATCCGTATGCCAACGTCGCACAGAACAAGGCGACCTACCTTGCCGAGATGACCTACGGCTTCGCGCCGGTCGGTCCGGTCAGGGCGATGACCGCCGCGGACGTGCCGGTGCAGGCGCAAGTGCTGCTGCTGACGCGGTTCGGGTATCTGACCGATGCGCAGCGGACCGATATCCTCGCGACTACCGCCCTCCCCTCGGGCTATCCCGTGCTCACCGGCAACACGCTGGACGGATGGGGCCAGTTGAACCTCTATGCCGCGAACGACGGCTATGGCGCGTTCAACGGCCAGGTCGCGGTGACGATGGACGCCGCGCAAGGTGGCTATGCGGCCGCCGACAGCTGGGGCAACGATATCGGCGGAACCGGCGGGCTGACCAAAAATGGCACCGGCAGCCTGACCCTGACCGGGAAGAACAGCTATGCCGGCCCGACGATCGTCAATGGCGGAACGCTTGCCGTCACCGGCTCGATCGTCTCGGCGACGACCGTCAACACCGGCGCAGTCTTTGGTGGCACGGGCAGCACCGGCGCAGTCACGGTCAATAGCGGCGGCACGCTGGTGCCGGGCATGGGAACCACGCCGGGCACGCTGACGATCAACGGTCCGCTCACGGTCGCCAGCGGTGCGACGCTGGTGCAGACGGTATCGCCTACGCTTGCCAGCCGCACGGTCGTATCCGGCGCGGCGAAGCTCGACGGCACGGTACGCGTCCAGGGTTCGGTCGGCACGCTACCCGTCACGCGCATCACTTTGGTCACGGCAGCCGGTGGAGTGTCGGGCAGCTTTGCGGGCGTTACGGGGGTGCCCACCAACCTGCGCGGCGTGCTCGACTATTCGACGACGGCGGCAAGCCTGAACCTCAACCGGACCGATATCGACTATCGTCCACTCGGGGTCACCGCGAACCAGCGACGCGTCGCGGCGGCGCTGACCAGCGCGGTGCCGTTGGCGAGCGGTGCCGGCGCGGCAACGTTGCTCAACACGGTCTATGCCACGGGCCAGGGCTCGGCGGCGGCGGGTACTGCAGCGCTCGACACCCTCTCGGGTGAAGGCCTTGCCGACGCGAACAGCGCAGCGTTGTTTGCCGGGCGGGTATTCGGCGATACCGTGACCGATCAGCAGCGTGCGGTCCTGACCGACACGCAGATGCACCTCTGGGGCGGGCCGCTGGGTGGTCGGGAATGGACTGATGGCCGGGACGGCGACGGTACGGTCGATCGTCGCAGCAACAGCTGGGGCGGCGTGATCGGGCTCGACGGCGAGGTCTCGACCGGGTGGCGTGCCGGTTTCGTCGCGGGGGGGCTCGATACCCGTTTCAACACCGCGGCGCGCGCGACCAAGGGCAAGGCGTCGAGCTATCACGTCTCGGCCTACACCTCGTATGCGCTGCCGACGGGCACGTATGTTCGCGGGTCGCTGGGCTATGGCCATTATGCGATCCGTACGACGCGGACTGCGGGCGGGATCGGCAGCGTCGCCAGCGAAACCGAGATCGCACGGTACGACGCCGCGGAGTTGCGCCTGCGCGGCGAAATCGGTCAGCGCATCGCAATCCAGTCGTTCGACCTGACGCCGTTCGTCGCGGCGGAATATGCGCGTCTCTACACCGATGCGTTCGCAGAGCGCGGCAGCGTGCTGGCGTTGCAGGCGGGCAAGCAGACCACGACGTCGCTCCCGATCAATGTCGGGTTGCGGATGGATGGCAGCGTCCCGTTCGGGAACGGCCTCGTGCTGCGGCCAATGATCGAAGCGAGCTACCTGCACGAGTTCCGCCGCGACCGCGATATCGGAGTCGATTTTGTCGCGCTGGCCGATCCGTCGTTCACGATCGCCGGCGCTCGACCTTCGCAAAGCGCGTTCGTCGGCAAGGCCGGACTCCAACTGCCGCTGGCCTCCGCGCTGGTCCTCTACGCCACGGGAACCGGCGTGTTGTCCTCGCAACAGCGATCCTATGCCGGCAACGTCGGCGTGAGGATCAACTTCTGAGACGTTAGAACACTCGGTCGACCGAGCGCACGCGCGCGGATGATCGCCAATTGGCGAGGTGTTTTGATGGAACACCTCGCCGGTCTGCTGCTGCTGGCCCTCTACATGATCGGTGGGCCTTCGAACGAGTCGGAGACGATCGGCGAGAACTACCCTTCGGCATAGATTGCCGCTCAGCGACGCTGGATCTCGCCCGCCTTCCAACCCAAACCAGAACCGAACTCGGATTTTCGGCATCAGGTCGCGCGCGATCCGCAGCGCATCGTCATACGCAGATCACGGATGGTCGCATTTCGGACCAATCGATCTGGCCGAACAGGCGCGATTCCATAAGCTGCCTATACGTGCCGGATGACTAGCCCGGCGGTTTTTGAGTTCGACGGTCGGTCGTGACTATGCGGACGATGGGTGTCGCTTGCACTATGCTATAGATTGGTAGCATTCTAGATCACTGGCATCTTGAGATCGTAGCGTCGTCTCGGCCAGCTTCGCATTTTGTCGACGGACCACCTCCAAACGATCATGAGATTTTTGCGGGCTTTGCAAAGCGCATCGGCCACCGCGAAACTGTAATTTTCCGATAGCGTCAGGAATTAGATTGGTTATATAGTACCAATACCACGCTGCGATGACAGTACCCTGTAGAGGTCCGGCCAGTGAGGTGAGTTGAACGATACGGGCAGGACCGTGTCGAAGGGTGACGCTGCGGCGTCGATGGGAAGGGGCTTTTGACGATGGTTTTTCGTAAGCAGGTTTTGCTCGCATCCGGTGCGGCGATATTCGGTCTGGTACCAGTTTTCGCGCAACCCGTTCTCGCGCAGTCAGCGCCCGCGCCATCGTCCGCCCCCGTCGCCACCGCAACCCAAGGTAATCCCGCCCCGGACGGCGCCGATACGGACATCGTCGTCACCGGTATCCGCGGCAGCCTGCGCAGCGCGATCGCGGTAAAGCGCAACGCCAACGCGATCGTCGACGTCATCAGCGCCGAGGCGATCGGCAAGTTCCCCGACCGCAACGTCGCCGAATCCCTCTCGCACGTTCCCGGCGTCAGCATCGATCGTCGCTTCGGCGAAGGCGAGAAGGTCGCGATCCATGGCACCGATCCGGCGCTCAACCGCATGCTGCTCGACGGCCACGCGGTTGCTTCGGCGGACTGGGGCGGCAACGACAACGATCCGACCAGCCGTACCTTCAACTATTCGCTGCTCGCGCCCGAACTGGTCGAGCGCCTCGAAGTCTACAAGTCGCCCGAGCCGCGTATCGAGGAAGGCAGCATCGGCGGCACGGTCATCGTCCGCACACGCCGTCCGCTCGACACGCCCGCCAACTCGATCTTCGCGTCCGGCGGCTATTCGTACAACGACCGCGCCGACAAGGGTAACGTCCGCGCGTCGGGTCTGTACAGCTGGCACAACGAGGGTGGCACGTTCGGCGTGCTCGGCGCCGTCACCTACGACAAGCAGAGCCTGACCCGCTCGGGTGTCGAATTCTTCGGGTTCGAGAATGCCGGCGACCGCTTCTTCCAGAAGGACGCCAACAACGCGCTGATCCGCGACGCGAGCGGCCAGCCCGTGTTGAAGAACACGGCCGCGACGGTTACCGGCGGCACGCGCCAGGATCTCGCCAACGCGGTGTCGCCGTTCGGCATCAACTACGCGTATTTCACGCAGGAGCGTAAGCGCATCAGCTATGTCGGCACGGTCCAGGCCAAGCCGACCGACGATATCACGCTGACGCTCAACGGGCTGCATATCGACGGCAACTACAACAACAGCAGCCAGTCGATGTACGTCATCCCCGGCGCATGGAGCGGCGACGTGCTCCAGTCGGCGACGGTCGCGAACGGCGTCGTCACCAACGCGAGCTTCGGCGCAGCCTCGGCTAACAGCCAGAGTGCGCAGCTCGACCTTCTGATCCGCAAGACCAAGCTGACCACCGACAACCTCAACTTCGTCGCCGAGTGGGAAGGTCCTGACGGCGCGACCGTGGCGGCGACCGGCGGCTGGAGCAAGGCGATCGGCGGGCGCAATCCCGAATATCTGCTCGATGTGCGGACCGACCTGCCGTACAGCTACGGCTTCACCTCGGACAGTGCGAACGTCGATTACGTTGGCGACCTGACCAACCCGGCCAATTACCGCCGCAGCAACAGTCCGCAGCTCCAGACGATCGACGGCGCCCCCGTCATCGTCAACGGCACGCAGCTGAATGCAGCGCGAGCGGGCGGCATCGATTTCTCCAAGACGATCGATCGCGATTACTACGCCGGCTATGACGCGGTCATTCCGTTCGAGGCGGGGCCGTTCAAGGAAATCCGGATCGGCGGCAAGTTCACCGATCACCGCAACCGCCTGAACGCGAGCGGCTTCAACAACTACTCGACGTCGAACTACACGCTGGCGAGCCTGGGCGTCGACACGATGACGACGCCGAACGGCACGTTCGACGGCACTGGCGGTACCGGCAACGCGACCAAGTACATCAACCTGTCGCAGCAGACCGTGATCGACATCCTCGCGAACTCGATCAACATCCCCGTCGCCAAGCCGACCGCATCGTACATCGTCGACGAGACGGTCGCGGCGAACTACGTCCAGCTGAACTTCGACCAGAGCGGCTTCCGCGGCAACATCGGCGGTCGTCTGGTTTATACAAAGAACGTGTCGAACTACGCCGATCAAGTTTCCGGCACCGATGGCAGCCTTCCGACGATCGTGCCGCAGCGGGTCGAGAACGACTATCTGAAGTTCCTGCCGAGCCTGAACGTCGCGTACGAAGCGGGCACGCACCTGATCTTCCGCGGCAGCGTTGCCAAGGTGATCGCCCGCCCGCGCTATGAACAGCTCGGTGGATCGGTCGGTCGCAACGACATCACGCTCGATGCGAGTGGCGGCAACCCGAACCTCAAGCCGTACCAGTCGACCAACTACGAACTGTCCGCGGAATATTATCCGCGCGAGGGGACGTTGCTGTCGCTCGAGCTGTTCCGCCGCGAGGTGAAGGACTACATCCTCAACGGCCTCAGCCGCCAGACGTTCTTCAACGAGCTGACGCAGAGCAACGCGTCCTATCTCGTATCGCAGCCGCTGAACGGCGGCAAGGCGAACGTCAACGGTGCGCTGGTTTCGGCACAGGGTGAGATCTGGCATGGCTTCGGGCTGCAGGCGAACTACTCCTACGCCGAGAGCTCGACCGACGAGGGGCTGAACCTGCCTTATCTGTCGAAGCACACCGTCAACGTGATCCCGTATTACGAGAACGGACCGTTCCAGGCGCGCCTGAGCTATAACTACCGCTCGTCGTATTTCCGCGCGATCGGTCGCCTGAACTCGATCGATATGGTCGCGCCGTACAGCCAGCTCGACTTCTCGGCAGGCTTCAACCTGACCAAGGCGATCACGCTGACGGTCAACGCGCAGAACCTGCTCGACTCGACCTACACGCAGTATAGCGGCTCGCGAGATCGCCCGACGGCGTTCTACAAGAACGGCCGCACGTACGTCGCGTCGGTATCGTTCCGAATGTAAACCAAGGGAGGCGCGCCGCGATGGCGCGCCTCGTCGAACTGAGCGGTGACTGCGATTAGCCTGCGGCACGCCTTTACAGGTGAACCGCTAGCGCCCCTCACCTTCCCTCATCGATTCAATCGCGCGTTGGTGGTCCGTTTAAGTCGCCTGTGTCGCAAGGACCGGTATCGCTTACGATCGGGATCATATGCCCGTTGTCTAACTGCACGAATCTACTTCAAGTCCACCCGCCTCGCGTTGAAGTAGACCCACATGTCTATAGGTATTCCATGCCGATATTGGATCAATTGGGTAATAATGGCTGACCTTAAAGACTGGAATTCCGGGATAGTTCGACCTCCCAGCGCTGGCCTTCCGCACACTGCCCGCACACTATCGTAATAGTGCTCAATTTATCACAGCTGAGACAGATTCCATTAGGTTCATTACTGATGAAATCAGTACGGAATATCCAAGCGCAGCAATCCGATCAGGTAAACCGCTGTAAATAATGGTATTCCATGAGCGCTGTTCGCGACGTCGGTCGATCAAGTTCTGACGATCGTACGGGTCTACTTCCCTCCCACAGTTGACACCCGCGCCCTTAATGGTAGCCCTATCATACACGGCAACGACCGTGTGCAATCCGGCCTGATCAGGGCGGCCGGGAATGGGGGAGGATTTATGAAGAAATTTTCGCGCACGCTCGCGCATTCGGTATCGACCATCGCGGTCGTGACCGGGCTGGCAGCTTCCAGCGCTGCGATCGCGCAGACGAACACTGCCGCGACCAGCCAGAGCACTCAGACGACGACCGTGCAGCAGACCGCACCCGACGCGGCGCCCGCGACTAGCACGCTCGACGAAGGGACGGCCGGTCCGGCCAACGAGATCGTCGTTACCGGCATCCGCGCCAGTCTCAATCGCGCGATCGACATCAAGCGTAATTCGGCAGGCGTCGTTGATGCCATCTCGGCCGAGGATATCGGCAAGTTTCCCGACACCAACCTCGCGGAATCGCTGCAGCGCATCACCGGCGTGTCGATCACCCGCGCCAATGGCGAAGGCTCGCAGGTCGCGGTCCGCGGCTTTAGCGGCGGCTTCAACCTCGTGACGCTCAACGGCCGTCAGCTTGCCTCGACCAGCATCGACACCAGCACGGGCAACGCCTTCGCGGTCGGCACCGGCCGCTCGTTCGACTTCCAGAATCTAGCGTCCGAAGGCGTCGCTACGCTGGAAGTCTACAAGACCGGCCGGGCGAACATTCCAACGGGCGGCATCGGTGCTGCGATCAATGTCGTCACCCGCCGGCCGCTCGACGCGCGCGAAGACGGCCTGTCGGGCTCGATTGGCGCCAAGGCACTGTACGACAGCTCGGTCGAGAATGCGGAGGCGAACCTGAAGAAGGTCACGCCCGAACTCTCTGGCCTGATCAACTGGAAAAACCCCAGCGAAACCTTTGGCGTCAACGTCTTCGGCAGCTATCAGTTACGCGAGTCGACATCGATCCAGTCGAACCCGAACTACTGGAATATCGTTCCGCTGGCCGATTTCCTGAATACGGCGGGTGCGTACATCACGCCGACGACGAACATCACGAACCGTCCCACTACACAGTACGTGCAAATCCCGAACGACAGCCGCTATCAGTTCTCCGAGAACCGCCGCGAGCGCATCAACGGGCAGGCCAACATCCAGTTCAAACCTACGGATCGGCTGGAGATCACGATCGACGGCTTGTATGCGCGCAACAAGTTGAGCGACGAGCGTAGCGAGCAGACCAACTGGTTCCAGCGGCCGTTCAGTGACGTCACCTTCGACGACAACAAGAAGATGCAGACTGCGATCATCCTGGCCGAGGCTAAGCAGGCGGATAAGGGGTACGAGCAGCAACGGTTCGCCACGAAGACCGAGCTCTACTCGGTTGGCGGTAACGTCAAGTGGAACTTCACCGACGTGCTGTCGCTGAAGCTTGATGCAAACCATTCGAAGTCGACCACGAACCCGGACAACGCGAACGGCACGTCGGCGACGACGATCTCGATCGGCGCTCCGGTTCGCGCTACGCACAAAGTCGACTTCAGCAGCGGCTTCCCGCAGCAGTCGGAAACTCTGAACGATTGCAACGCGACCAACGGCGGCCGCGGCGGCAATTGCAACAATATCCTCGACATCGGCGACTTGGGCACGCAGGTCGCGCGTCGGATCTTCTCCAAGCAGGAGTCGAGGGTCAACCAGTTCAGTGGCGAACTGGGCTGGGATCTCGGCAACGATAGCCGTTTCGTGGTCGGCAGTAACTATGTGGATGCAACGACCCGCTCGGCTAGTTCCAATAACCAGCAGATTCTCGGCGACTGGAGCATTACGGACACCGGCCGCGTCCAGGAGCTCGCCGGCGATCTCATCAAGACCTATTGCATGACCTGCAAGTTCGACAAGTATAATCCGAACTCGACCGGGTCGGCGCTGGTCGCGTTTCGTGGCGATGCGGTCGACCTGCTGGACATTTTCTCACCCTATTATGCGAAGCTGGGACGCCCCGACGCCTTGCAGGGTTCGTCGGACGACACCGTCGGCGAGAAAAACCTGGCGGTCTATGGCCAGATGGCCTGGGGCGGTGACATTGGCGGACGCCGTGCAAACGCGCTGATCGGCGTTCGCTACGAACGGACCCGGGTCAAGTCGGTCGGTCTTCAGTCGATCCCGACGGCTTTGGCCTGGCAATCGGACAATGACTTCACCGTGATCGGCGGACCGCCGGGCGCCGCGGTGATCGTGAAGTCGAAGTACGACAACCTGCTGCCGTCGCTCGACTTCAATATCGAAGTGCTCGACAACGTCATGGCGCGCACCTCGTTCAGCCGTACGCTGGCCCGTGCGGACTATGGCAATTTGTTCGCATCGGTGACGGCAAACGCTCCGAACCGTCCGACAGCACTCGGTGCGGCCCCGGCTCCTGCCACGCGGCAGGATCCAGCGCTGTTGCCGCTGATCTCGGACAATTTCGACGTGTCGCTGGAGTGGTATTACAAGCCCACGAGTTTCGTCTCGGTCGGCTTCTTCAACAAGAACGTGCGCAACTTCGTCGGCAACCAGATAACCAACGGTAACCTGTTCGGGCTGCGCGACCCGGGTTCAGGCGCGCCAGGATCGCGGTCGGGTATTGCGCAGGCCTACCTCAGGAACAATGGGATTACCCAGACCGATCGAAATCTGTTCGCCTACGCGGCGCTGCTACAGCAGAATGGCGGCAATCAGGCGGCGGCGACGGCGGCCTTCCGCGGCGCGCTCAATCCCGCCACGGGCGAAATCAGTGATGCGGTCTACAATCCCCTCGCCCTTGCGGTCGATCTCGTCGGGGACGCCAATGATCCGCTCGTGAACTTCGCAATCAGCGGGCCGGTCAACAACAAGGAAGGCAATATCCACGGCTTCGAAGTCGCCTGGACCAACTTCTTCGGTCAGACCGGCTTCGGTTTCGCGGTTTCGTACACGAAGGTGAGTGGCGACGTGAACGTGGATCCCTATGCCGATCCGAACGTCAACATCTTCGCGCTGAGCGGTTTGGGCGACAGCGCCAACTTGACGGCAATCTACGACAAGGGCGGTATCTCGGCTCGCGTCTCGTACAACTGGCGCGACAAGTATCTCGCGGCTACGAACCAGGGCGGCAATCGCAACCCGCTGTTCACGGCCGCGTTCGGTACCTTGGACGGCAGCATAAGCTACGATGTCACGAAGGCGTTCTCGGTCTCGCTCGAAGCGGTCAACCTGACCAGCGAACCGTTCCGCCAATATGCCCGCACCGAGACGAACCTGGTGTATGTGCAGGAACTGAAGCCACGCTATTATCTCGGCGCGCGCTATCGTTTCTGATGACGGCGGGAGTGGATCTTGGTCCACTCCCGACCCCATTAAGAAGGCCGCCGCCGTGCCGTGCAGCGGCCTTTTCCTTTGTCGGTCGCCGTCGCGCTGATAAGCGTGAGGCAACAACAGGACCGGAGCGGATGAATCCCGTACAGATCAACAACGTCGACCATGCCGATTTACGCGTAAGCCCGCGGGCGGGCGCCGCATTCGGCGACGCGGCCAATCAGACGCTGATATTCCCCGCCGAGTTCGAGGCGGTGCAGCGCGAATTCGCCATCATATTCCGTCGTCGTGACGAGGGATTGCAGGCCTATGCCCTGTTGGGGCTGGACCGCGACGAGAACCTGTTCCTGTCCGGCGACTATTGGACAAGCCGCTATGTGCCCGCCAGTCACCAGCGCGGCCCCTTCTCGATCGGGATGGTTCGCCCCTCCGGAGACGATGTCGGCGAGCCTATGCTGCACGTCGATCTTGACGACGGGCGCGTCGGCGACAGCGCCGGCCTGCCGCTGTTCCTGGAACATGGCGGCAACACACCGTATCTGGAACATATCACCGGCGTGCTCCGCCTGCTGTACGAGGGGCTGGAGACCGCGCCGGCTGCCTATACCGCGCTTGACGAGGCTGGCCTGCTCACGCCGGTAACGCTCACCGTCGATGTCAGCGAAGAGCGTCGCTATACCATAGCCGATGTGCTGGTCGTCGACCTGGAGCATCTAGCCGCTCTGAAAGGCGAACCGCTCGAGCGGCTCCATGGATCAGGCGTGCTGCGTCTTGCCATCCTGGCCGCAGCGTCGCTCGGCAACATCCAGCAGTTGATTGCGCGCAAGCAATCTCTGCTCACCCAGAACGGTTGATCCCGGTGGCAGGTATCACGCGCCGTACGCGTGTCATCGAGGGCACGAGCGCGATCAGCGTGCCGATCGCCGACCTGATCGCCGATGGCGTTCCGGTGATCCTGCGCGGGATCGCCAGCCACTTGCCGCTGGTGGCTGTCGGGCTGGAAGGTGCAGAGCCTGCGATGACATGGCTCAAGCAGTTCGACGGTGGCCGTCCCGTCACGGCGTACGTCGGCGATCCGGCGATCGGCGGCCGCTTCGGGTATTCCGACGATTGCACCGCGTTGAACTTCAAACGAGAGAGCGGTTCGCTGTCCGGCTATCTCGACCAGCTTCTTGCTGGCCTCGGCGATCCGGAAGCCCCCGCCATCTATATCGGCTCGACCGACATCGATCTGTACCTGCCTGGCCTTCGCGCGCAGGCCGCGCTGCCGTTCGAAGACCCGCAGCTCGTCGAGAACCCGCCCCTGGTCAGCATCTGGATCGGCAATCGTACCACCGCCTCGACGCATTACGACATGTCGAACAATCTGGCGTGCTGCATCGTCGGCCGACGACGCTTCACGCTGTTCCCGCCGGACCAGGTCGCCAACCTCTACCCCGGACCGTTGGAGCCGACGCCGGCCGGACAGGTGGTGAGCATGGTCGACCTCCGCGCACCCGATCTCGACCGATACCCACGCTTTGCCGAGGCCCTGGCGCATGCCGAGGTCGCCGAACTCGAGCCGGGTGACGTGCTGCTCTACCCGGCGTTGTGGTGGCATAATGTCGAGGCGCTGGACGCGTTCAACGTGATGATCAACTATTGGTGGAACGCGGTGCCACGGTTCATGGATACGCCCATGAACACCCTGCTTCACGGCCTGTTGTCGTTGCGCGATCGGCCTGATCACGAGAAGCAGGCATGGCGCGCGATGTTCGACCATTATGTCTTCGGCCCTGCGGATCAGGCTAGGGAGCACCTACCCGAGCACGCGCATGGCGAACTCGCGCCGCTGGACGCGATGTCGGCACGCCGGTTGCGCGCCAAAATCCTCCAGCGCATCAACCGATAGGAGCCGAACATGGCCGAGCAGCGCATCAGGAAAGTGGTCATCGCCGGCGGTGGCACCGCCGGCTGGCTCGCCGCTGCCGCGCTGTCGCGGCAGTTGGGCCAGTTGCTCGACATCACGCTGGTCGAATCGGAAGAAATCGGCACCATCGGCGTCGGCGAAGCGACGATCCCGACGATGCGCGCGTTCCACTCGATCCTGGGCCTCGACGAACGCGAATTCATGCGGGCGACGCAGGCAACGTTCAAGCTCGGCATTTCGTTCGAGAACTGGGCACGCGACGGCGATCGCTACATCCATTCGTTCGGCGACATCGGCAAATCGACCTGGTTGGGCGACTTCCACCATTTCTGGCTTGCCGCAAAGGCGGACGGGGATTCGAGCGAGATCGGCGACTATTGCCTGGAACTTCAGGCGGCCAAGGCGGAGCGGTTCGCGCTCCCCTCCGAGGGCCAGATCAACTACGCCTATCACCTCGACGCAGGCCTGTACGCCCGCTTCCTGCGCGCGCGCAGCGAGGCGAACGGGCTGAAACGGATCGAGGGGCGGATCGCCAGCGTCGATCGCGACGGCGAGACCGGCTTCATCCGCGCCCTCGTCCTAGAGTCTGGCGAGCGCGTCGAGGGCGACCTGTTCATCGACTGCACCGGCTTTCGCGGGCTGCTGATCGAGGGCACCTACGCCGCCGGATACGAGGATTGGTCGCACTGGCTGCCCACCAACAGCGCGCTGGCCGTGCAGACGGCCGCGGCGGGCCCGGCGCACCCGTACACGCGCGCGATCGCGCATGACGCGGGCTGGCGCTGGCGTATCCCGTTGCAGCACCGCGTCGGTAACGGACTGGTCTATGCCAGCGATCATCTGTCGGACGACGAGGCTCATGCCCGGTTGCTCGCCACGATCGACGGCGCGCCGCTTACCGAGCCGCGGCTGATCCGGTTCCGTACCGGTCGCCGGCGACAGGTATGGATGGGGAACTGCGTCGCGCTCAGCCTTGCCAGCGGGTTCGTCGAGCCGCTCGAGTCGACCAGCATCCATCTGATCATGACGGGCATTACGCGGCTGATGCAGACCTTCCCGTTCGGCGGAATCGCACCCGCGCTGGTCAAGCGGTACAATGATCAGGCGCAGGCCGAGCTCGAGCGCGTCCGCGATTTCATCATCCTCCATTACCACCTCAACGAACGTCCCGAACCCTTCTGGGCAACGCGCCGGGACATGCCGATCCCCGACACGCTCGTGGAGCGCATCGCGCTCTTCACCGAAGGTGCGCAGGCGTATCAGGGTGGCGATGATCTGTTTCGCGTCGCCAGCTGGGTGCAGGTGATGCTCGGCCAGCGCCTGACCCCGCGCGATCACCACCGCCTGGGGAGCATCATGGGCGGCCCGCAGCTCGCCGGCGTGTTGGGCAATATTCGCAGCACGATCGCAAACGCAGTTGCAGGGATGCCGACGCACCAACACTTCCTGGATCGCTACCTTGCAGCCCCGATCACCGCCTCGCATGGGATGTGTTAGGTCGCGTCGAACGTCACTATGATGCATCCGGCAAGCGGACGATGACGCTACGGCAGTGTTCGCGATCGCATGGCGATCCTATTGCCAAATAGCCCGTTGGCACTCTCTCGATCACCGGATCGTACAAGTCCGTCGGTAATTCGCCCGACAATTGCAGCCCCTCGGTGCTGACTGTACGACGTGGCCTACGCGCGTACCGACGAGGAACTCCATCACAATGAAACTCGCCGACCTGGCCGCCCTCGCGGGCGTTTCGACCGCAACCGTGTCGCGCGCGCTTGCCGGGCATTCCTCCGTGAACGAGCAGACGCGCGAGCGGATACGCGTGCTGGCGCGCGAGCATGACGTGCGGCCCAACCAGCTGGCGCGCAACCTGCGGATGAAGAGCACCGGCGCGATTGGGTTGGTCCTGCCGCTGGGCCACGCGAAGACGCAGCACCTGACCGACCCGTTCTTCCTGTCGCTGCTCGGATTTCTCGCCGACCTGCTGGTCGAGCGCGGCTATGACATCCTCTTGTCGCGGGTGATTCCCGATGCCGACGACTGGCTCGAACGGCTGGTCGACAGTGGGCGGATTGATGGCTTGCTACTGGTCGGCCAGTCGGACCAGTTCGCGGCGATCGAGCGGGTTTCGCAGCGCTATCGTCCGCTGATCGTGTGGGGCGCGAACCGTCCCGGCCAGCATCATTTGACGATCGGATCGGACAAT